>NZ_QKWJ01000199.1 GCF_003353055.1 Cupriavidus lacunae | reverse complement strand
ACGTACTTGCTAAACTTGTTCATGACCTGCCCCCTCAATTGTGGCTCTGGGCCGCTGGTTCAACACACCTCAAGCCTAATCCACGTCGCTTGAGGTGCGGCAGGTCAATACATTTTGTCTAGATGGAACGCGAACTCAAGCTCGAGTTGCTGCAAGACCAGGCCGAAGGGCTGATCGGCCTGCCCCTGGTGACTTCCTGCAGTGTGGAGCCGCCACACGAAGACAGGCTCATGAGCACGTATTTCGATACCCCGGACCTTTCGTTCCGGCGTCTGCACGCATCGCTGCGCGTGCGGCAAGCGGGTGAACATTTTGTGCAGACGCTGAAAACCTCTGGCACGCAGCACGGGGCGCTTTACGAGCGGGAAGAGTTTGAGTCGGCCATCCCCGGCAATACGCCCGACCTTGGTGCGCTTCAAGACAAATTGCCCGAGGGCACGGCGTTGGGGACACTGATCCGGGAAAGCGATCTGGCAGAGCGCCTCAAGCCGATCTTCGTCACCGATGTCCGGCGCACGGTCCTGCTGTTGCGTTTGCCGCAGGGAGACGAGGTCGAACTGGCCGTTGATCGCGGCGTGGTCCGTGCCAACGATATCGCCGAGCCGATCCGCGAGCTCGAGATGGAGATCCAGGCCGGGGAGCCGGCCCATCTGTCAGCGTTTGCCCTGCAATTGCTCGACGCCGTGCCCATGCGCCTGAGCCGCGTGAGCAAAGGCGACCGTGGTTATGCGCTGATCGCCGACGAGGTCAATCAGGCGGTACGGGCGGAACCCCTTGAACTGGCCGAAGCCGGCTCGGCCGAAGCGTCGTTTCAGTGCATTGCCCGGAACTGCCTGGCGCAAATCTCGCGAAACGAACGTGGCGTGGTCAACGGCTCCGATCCGGAAAGCGTGCACCAGATGCGCGTCGGGCTGCGTCGCCTGCGCTCCGCGCTCGATATCTTTGAACCGTTGATTGCCTGCCCGCCGGCACTGCAATCGGAACTCAAATGGATTACCGGTGAACTCGGTCCCGCGCGTGACTGGGAAGTGCTCGCCAGCACCACCTTGCGTGAGGCGTTCAAGGGGGCGCCGGAAGACATGAAGGCGGATGCGGTACTTGCCGCGGCGAAAGCCACGGCAGCCGATGCCCGCCAGCGCGCCGCCCAGGCCGTGAACGCTGACCGTTACACGCGCCTGATCCTGACACTGAATCACTGGCTGGGCAGCGCGGACTGGCGCCACGGCCTTGACGAGGCACAGCGCGCGGCACTCACCGGCCCCGCCAGCGACTTCGCGCTGACCACGTTGCGCCAGCGGCAACGAAGGTTGCTCAAGCGCGGACGGGGTATGGCAAGGATCGATGAACAACGGCGCCATCGTGCGCGTATCGCCGCAAAGAAGCTGCGTTACGCCACCGAGTTCTTTGGATCCCTGTTTTCCGCAAACAAAGTGCGCCGCTACCGCCGCCACCTTGCGCGCCTGCAGGATGACCTGGGTTGGCGCAACGATATGGCGGTGGCTGGGACACTATTGCTGCGGCTGGGCACGGAGCGGCAGGAACTGGCGGTTGGCTGCGGCTATGCGCGCGGCTATATCGCTGGGTGTGTCAGTGCTGACAGGCAGCCGCTGCGCCGCCGCTGGAAGCTGTTCAAGGCGGCAAGCCTGCCCGTTTAGCACGGGAGACATCAACCGCCGGAGGCGGTTACCTGTGCAGCCGCTGCTTCCATTCGGCGTACTACCCGGGCATGCAGACGGCGCAAGGCCGGTATCCGGCCGCGATGGCCGTGATCTCGTCGAGAAAGAACACCCGGTGCCTGACATAGCCGCCGCGAGCGATTGCCCGGCGCGCAGCGCGGCAATCGAGGCGGCCATATATCTTCGCGCCTCGATGGGCACCCAGCGTGCCTGGCTCCGTGCTTTCGTACGCCCTGCCGTCCTGCCCGATCAGCGTCCAGGTCCTGACGTGGCTCATGTTGAGCGCCCTCTCGCCTCAGAACCCCGGAAGCATCGCCGTTTGCAGAGCCGCCGACTTCGGCCGGATGGCCTGCTCGTGCTCAAGCAGCCAGCGCTTCCGATGCAGACCCCATGCATAGCCCTTGAGGTCTCCGCTGCTGGCGATGACACGATGACATGGCACTACGATAGCGATGGGATTGGACCCGACTGCCGCGCCGATATCGATGGCGGCGCGCGGGTCCGTGAAGCCCAGTTCACGGGCGAGCTTGCCATAGGTCGTGGTCGTGCCCACCGGAATGCGGGCGAGCGCAGCCCATACCCGAAGCTGCAGTGTCGAGCCGGCTGTCGCCGTCGGCAGCACCGCGAGCGCGTCCAGTTCGCCCGCGAAATAGCGCGCCAGCCCGTCGGCGACTCGGCCGGGCGCCTGTGCATCGACAAGGCTCGTACTGCCGTACTGCTCGCGCAGTAGCCGATGCAGATGCGCCCTGTGATCGGCAAAATCGAGCGCGCGGATATGCTCGCCGGCATCGGTAACGAGCAGCATGTCGCCCAGCGGCGACGCGAGATGGCTGAGACGCAGTTGCATGATGACATCCTCATTCGGTTCGCTGCGGGTAGCGACTGGAATCACTGTAGCCATGCCGTCCACAGAAAAAACTCCGTCTCTTGCGAATGAATTCCAACTGAGGCGTCTGCAGCGGCCAGAAATTCGACAGCAAGAAACGGAGAGCCGAAGCCATTCCTTCTTCATACCCTGAGGGAACCACCGCCGCAATCATGCCGAAAGCCATCGGTGGGTCGGCGTCCAGTCAGATCGACATTGACCGGATGACAAAGACTTGATCCATTGGAGGACCATCATGCTGCCGCTCCTCTCACTGCATTCCCTGGTTGCCCATCGAGGTGATGGGTTGCGACCAGAACTTCTGGCACTGCTTCAGCGCCAGAGTCATGGCGGTCTTAGCGCCACCCCTTTCAAGGTGATGAAGAATAGGGCAAGCTCCGTGTCCTCGAACCGAAGACGGAGTCAGTGGCGTGGTACTGGACGCAGTGGTGGAACGCTTTATCGAACACAGCCCGATCAGCGT
>NZ_QKWJ01000198.1 GCF_003353055.1 Cupriavidus lacunae | reverse complement strand
CCGCTACGCTGCGCAGGGGATTCTCCCCGCGCAAAATCAGGGCAGCGCTGTTCCGCTGCATGTGAAGAAATGGATGCAGCTTAAACTCGGTTGAAATCTGTCTTGACCGAGGGGTCCACTTTATCGCGGGCGCGTCGATGCCGAGCCGGGTCATCGCCTCTGCCAGCGCCGCGTGCACGTCGGCGTGCGCGTCTGCCTCGATGCGGTAGGTGTCGCGCAGCAGCATCAAGCGCAACGCTTCGCGGTGATCGGTGCCGGTCGCGCGGGCGCCGGCCCAGCGCCAGACCTCGGGCTCATGGCGGCGCAGGTAGTCGACCACCGTTGCGTGATAGGCCAGCGGCACCAGCGCGCCGCGATCCGGGGCGTGAGAGTCCATGCGGGACGTTCCAGGGTTGCGTGGAGGCCGATTCTACAGGGGGCGCATGGCGTAGGGGCCGTCCATCAGCGCGGGCAATACCTGTATTGGCATGGCCTGCCTGACGCTGCCGAGACAAGGCGGATGCGAGAATGCCGACCGCGGAGGAGCGCGGATGATGGCCAAAGCTGTTGGCTTATGTGGGCGGCTGATACGCCGCAAGTTCGCTGCCGCCCAACATTTGCTTCGCCAATCGCACGGAATTTGCTGATGACGGGGCTGCGGCTACATTTTTCTGCTCCGCATCCGGTGGCACAGCTTCTGCGTATAAGTGAGAGGACGCCCGCCGCGTTCTGCCCTTCTTACCGCAAACCGGAGTACCGCCATGACCCGCAAGCTCGCCAACACGATCCTCGCCACTGCCGCGATTGCTGCCACCTGCACGGCCGGCATTGCCCTTGCCGCCGCCCCTCGCGACAGCGCTTTTGCCGGCGACAAGTACGGCTACACGTTCCGCGTCGACATGCGCGACGTCTTTAGCGACGGCGCGCGAGCCGGGCGCTTCGACGTTTTCAGCGAAGGTGCCCGCGTTACGCCTGCCCCCACCAAGGAGTACTCCCTCTCTGGCATGGACCGCAGCGGGGTGTCTTCCGACCCTGCCCGCAAGTTTGACATCTATTCTGACGGCGCCCTGGCCGGCATGGACCGCAGCGGGCCATCGGCCGATCCCGCGCGCAAATCCGACGTCTACACCGACGGAGCGCTGGCTGGCATGGACCGCAGCGGTGTATCGTCCGACCCCGCGCGCAAGTTCGACGTTTATACCGACAGCGCGTTGGCATAAGCCCGTGCGCAGTGAGCCCGCCTCGGGAGGGCGGCGAACTCAGGCACGCGCGTCCTTGGAAGCGGGATCTCCCCCGCTTCCAAGGAAGTTATGCGTCAGCCCAGTTCCGGGTAGTCGACGTAGCCGTGCGCGCCATCGCCGCCGTAGAGCGAAGCGTCTTCGAAGGGACGGTTCAGCGGCTTGTTTTCGCGGAAGCGGCGCGGCAGGTCGGGGTTGGTGATCATCTTGCGACCGAACGAGACCATGTCGGCATGGCCGCTTTGAATCGCCGCTTCAGCCATCTCCTTGGAGTAGCCGTTGTTGACCATCCACACGCCCGTGTACAGGCGGTGCAGCGCTGCATAGTCGAAAGGCGCATTGTCGCGCGGGCCGCCAGTGTGGCCTTCGACGACGTGGATATACACCGGGTGCAGCGCCTCCAGTTCACGCACGACATGCTCGAACAATGGCTGCGGTTTGCTCTCCAGCGCGTCGTTGACCGGCGACACCGGTGCCAGGCGAACGCCGACCCGGTCGGCACCGATCTCGCCGATCACGGCGGCAATGACCTCGAGCAGGAAGCGCGCGCGGTTCTCGATGCTGCCGCCATACGTGTCGGTGCGCTTGTTCGTACCGTCGCGCAGGAAGGCGTCAAGCAGGTAGCCGTGCGCACCATGGACCTCGACACCGTCGAAGCCTGCCTGGATGGCGTTGGCCGCGGCGGTGCGGAAGTCGTCCACGATGCCCGCGATCTCAGCAGTCTCGAGCTCACGCGGAACGGAGCACTCGACGTAGCCCTGGCCATTGATGTAGGTCTTGGCATTGGCAGCGATGGGCGACGGCGCGACCGGGGCCTGGTTGTCCGGCTGGAAATGCGTGTGCGACATGCGACCGGTGTGCCAGATCTGCAGGAAGATCCTGCCGCCCTTCGCGTGCACCGCGTCCGTCACCGTCTTCCAGGCAGCGATCTGCTCGGCGGTGTAGATGCCCGGCGTATTGGTGTAGCCCTGGGCGGTCGTCGAGACTTGCGTGGCTTCCGCGATGATCAGGCCCACGCTGGCGCGCTGGCTGTAGTACTCGACCACCATGTCGGTCGGCACCAGGTTATCGTCGGCCCGGCTGCGCGTGAGCGGCGCCATGGCCATGCGGTTGGCAAGTTCGAGCTTGCCCAGCCTGATCGGCTGGAACAAGGCATCCGCGAGAAAGGCTTCTTTCTGTGCACCCATGAATGGCTTACTCCGTGGTTGGTCTTTGGCTTGCAGCGGCCGAATCTGCCGTAGCGGCCGGCTGAAACAGGTGGTTGAACATCAAGTCGACGCTGCGGCGCAGCGCCTCGACCGAGCGCTCGAGCTTCATGCGCAGCAAGGCGCCTTCCCATACATCCCAGACCAGGCCGGACAGCTCTGCCGGCGCGATGTCCGTGCGGATAGCGCCGTCAGCCTGGGCCTGGCTGATCATGCCGGCCAGGCGTTCGCGCCAGGCCAGTTGTGCTGCCTGCAGGACTGCGCGGCAGGTTTCGCTCGACAAGGCGATCTCCGCCGCAAAGTTGCCGATCAGGCAGCCTGCCTGCACCTTCCTGGACTGGTGGTAGGCAATCATCTGGGTGAAGACGTAATGGATGGCCGCCATTGGCTCTGGCGGCGCGGCCTCCATCATGGCTTCCCAGGACCGCTGCAGGTAGTCCGCATACTGCGTGACGATGACGGCGGCGAAGGCTTCCTTGCTCTCGAAATGGTTGTAGAACGAGCCCTTGGGCACGCCGGCGTGATCGGTGATCTGCTGAATCCCGGTGGAGTTGTAGCCGTGACGCGAGAACAGCTCGCGCCCCGCCTTCGTCAGGCGGTTGGGGATGTCGGTCTTGTCTGCGGTGCGGGCCATGGCGGAATAATATGACCAGTCGTCTTAAAAAGTCAAACGACCGGGGCCACCATCTCCGGCTCATCGCTGCGGGTGCCTGCCGTCAGTCGTCCCGGAAGGCTCGATGAAGCATATTCATCACGAGTTGCCTGAGCGTTTCCGAACCACCAAAGACAAAACCCCTCGCAGCACACGCTGTCGAGGGGTTTTGGGTATAAGAGCCTGGCGATGACCTACTTTCACACGGGTAATCCGCACTATCATCGGCGCGGAGCTGTTTCACGGTCCTGTTCGGGATGGGAAGGGGTGGTTCCAGCTCGCTATGGTCACCAGG
>NZ_QKWJ01000197.1 GCF_003353055.1 Cupriavidus lacunae | reverse complement strand
TTCTCAAAAGCAGTCAACTACACGTGATCTGACCGGTGGGATGCAATCCTTCCGGGTTACCCATCCCTTCCATCCGCTTTACGGGCGAGAATTCGCGCTGCTCGAATGGCGCAATGCGTGGGGAGAGGACCGCGTCTATTTCTACGACGAAATGGGCAACCTCAGACGCATGCCGGCGACCTGGACGAGCGCAGCGGCGCCAAACGCATTCGAGGTAACGTCGGCCGGACGATCGCATTTCCGGGTCGAGGACCTGTTGCAACTTGTTGCGCTGATTGCCCGACAGCGGGAGGCTAAGAGATCTGGAGGGCCGCGAGCGCGCAAGCGCAAGGTGTCAAGGGAATGATGCCGTTGATGTAAAGATATTTATGCCGTTTTAGTATCCGTGCCTATACCTCTCCATGGGCGCATGGTTCAAGGACGGGCAGAGAGCAGTCAGGTTACGGGACCCCGCTATCCTTTGTCGGTATAAAATCCTTGACATCGGCAATACTTGGGCATAATTTAGATTACATATGACCCGCATCCGAAAACCCGACCCCAAGCTTGCAGCGCTCGAAGAGAGCGGCACGGTGAATCCTCACTCGCAGGGCATCGATGATCCCGCTTTTATCGCCGGCGACTTCTTCGACCCGCGCGATCTGGTACAGGCCCGCTACGAAATGCTGCGTCGCGTACGTGTCGATGGTCAGGCCATCGCCGATGCCGCCGCGCACTTTGGGGTCAGCCGACCGACGTTCTACAAGGCGCAGGCCGACTTCGATCGAGAGGGCCTGGTCGGGCTGCTGCCAGACAAGAGAGGTCCTCACGGACCACACAAGATCACCGACGACGTGATGCGCTTCATCGAAGAAGCACGTGCCGCGGAGGACGGTCTCGATGTTCAAGTTCTTGTCGAGCGGATTGCAGAACGCTTCGGATTGACAGTGCATCGACGCACCGTAGAACGCGCCCTGGCGCGATCGAAAAAAAAACGGCCATAAAAGTCCCCACCGCAGCGCTCGATGTTCATGTGCTGACCAGATACTACGAGGCGTTGCGAAAAGACGTCGTCGAGTTGGGCGGACGCGGCCACACGATGATGCGCGGTCGCGCACTCGTCATGTTCAAGGGGATGGCCGCCTGGATGAAGTGTGCGGCCGAAGACTGCTCGCCTCGTCCGGTGCCTGTAGTCGCGACGAGCGGGCTGAGTCTGCCTGTAGGTATCGAACAGAATCTGGTTGACATCGTGGCAACCATGGCGATCGCGACAGCGCTAGAGGGGATGAGATGACTGCAGAGACCCACTCGAAAGTACAGGCAAGACACCTCAAGAGGAACGCCTATCTGTACGTGAGGCAGTCCTCGTTGCGGCAGATGTTTGAGAATACTGAGAGTACCAAGCGCCAGTATGATCTGCGACAGCGCGCCATCGCGCTCGGATGGCGCAACGATCAAGTTGTGGTCATCGACTCGGACCTCGGCTTATCCGGTGCATCGGCGGTCGAGCGCGAGGGCTTCCAGCGCCTCGTCACCGAGGTGAGCCTGGGACGGGCCGGGATCGTGATGGGTCTGGAGGTGTCGCGGCTGGCGCGCAACTCAACCGACTGGCATCGGCTATTGGAGATCTGTGCACTCGCCGACTCCCTAATTCTTGACGAAGACGGAATTTACGACCCTGCGCATTTCAATGATCGGTTGCTGCTCGGCCTGAAAGGCACGATGAGCGAGGCAGAGTTGCACGTCATGCGGGCACGGCTACGCGGTGGCATCCTCAACAAGGCGCGCCGTGGAGAACTCGAGATGCGGCTGCCGATCGGCTTTGTCTACGACACCGAGGGGCGTGTGCGCCTGGACCCGGATGCACGTATCCAGGAGAGTGTTCGTCAGCTCTTCCGCACGTTTCGTCGCACCGGCTCAGCCACTGCGACCGTCAAGGCCTTTCGTGACCAGGGTCTTCAGTTCCCGCGCCGGATTCACCGCGGAGAGCGCAAAGGCGATGTGTTGTGGACCGAGCTCGAACACTCACGCGTGCTGTGGGCCCTCCATCATCCGCGCTATGCTGGTGCATTCTGCTTTGGGCGCACGCGGCAACGCAAGCATCCCGATGGTCAGAACGTCTGCCTGCGACTGCCGCCCGAGGAGTGGACGGCGCTGATTCGCGATGCGCACGAGGCTTACGTGAGCTGGGAGGAGTTCGAACAGAACGTTCAAATCCTACGCGACAATGCCCACGCACTTGGCCTCGACCGTGAGAGAGGGGCACCTCGCGAGGGGCCGGCGCTGCTGCAAGGCTTGGCGATCTGTGCCAAATGCGGCGAGCGGATGACCGTGCGCTATCACATCCAAGGCACGCGCAGGGTGCCTGATTACATGTGCCAGCGCCGGGGCATTCAGCACGCGCACCCTGTGTGCCAGAGTGTCCATGGTGGTGAGCTTGACGATGCAATTGGCCGGTTGCTCGTGGAGTTGGTCACGCCGGTAACGCTTGAGGTCGCTCTGGCCGTGCAGAACGAGCTTGAGAGCCGTACCGAGGAGAGCGACAGACTACGCCGTCAAGAGGTCGAGCGAGCGCGCTACGAGACCGATCTGGCGCGCCGTCGTTACATGCAAGTCGATCCGGAACATCGATTGGTTGCGGACTCGCTGGAAGCGGAATGGAACCATGCGCTCCGCGCTCTCAGTGAGGCCCAGGAACGCTACGAGAAGCAGCGCGAAGCTGATCGCGCCGGAGTTGACGACGCACAGCGCACAAGCATCATGGCACTTGCGAAGGACTTTCCTCGCCTGTGGAACGATCCCCACACGCCAGATCGTGAGCGCAAGCGCATGGCACGCCTACTCATCACCGACGTAACCCTGCTAAAAGGCACGGACGTCAGCGCTCAGATACGCTTTAACGGCGGTGCAACGCACACCTTGCACGTGCCACTATCCAAGCCCGCATGGATGTTGCGGCAGACCCCGCCAGCGGTCGTCGCTGAGATCGACCGGCTTCTGGAAGACCACACCGACGGTGAAGCGGCAGAGCTGCTCAATCGCCAGGGAATCACGTCAGGTCAGGGCAAACCGTTTCACCACGCAATGGTCACCCGGATTCGGCTCTCCTACGATCTGCGAAGTCGCTACGACAGGCTGCGCGCGCGTGGTTTGCTCACGCTGGGCGAGATTGCAAAGTGCCTCGATGTCACACCGACTACCGTCAAGATATGGCGCCGTGCCGGCCTGCTCGTGGCGCACCGCTACGATGACAAGGGGCAGTGTCTCTTCGAACAACCTGGCGCGGATGCGCCAGTGAAGTATCGCCATCAATGCAAAACCCGCGGTAAACACGCAGCGGCCGCGTAAACATCATCCCACTCGACCCATGAGGTGCATTGTGAAGCATAGCCCTT
>NZ_QKWJ01000196.1 GCF_003353055.1 Cupriavidus lacunae | reverse complement strand
CTATTACCGGCCGAAAGGTTTTATGCGCAGTAGCCGAGGTAAAGGCCTTGTAGGCAAGTCCCCAGCGTTGGTTTACTGCACATAAAGTTTCATGATGGGAGTCCTGGCGGCCATCGGGGCCGCCGTTGTGAGGAGCTCGATCATGGAGCATTCCACCCATCAAGTTTCAAGCCGCCTTCCGTTGGAGCAGGTCATTGCCGGTGCCGTGGGCGAACTGGAAAGGCTTCACTACAGCAGACGATCGCTGGGGCGCTATCGCGTAGTCTGGCGACATCTCATCGTGTTTTGTCACGAGATGAGCCTGGGAGATGCGTACTCACAGATGCTGGCGAAACAGTTTTGCACCGCGTATCAGATGCGTGAGGGTGAACGCCTAAACTCACGCCAGGGGTGGCGACGGCATATCGTGTTTGCCCTCAAGGTTCTGGAGGACTTTGCGCATGACGGGCACATTGAACGCACCGTCACCGACATGCAGAAGATACAGGTCCCGGCGCCCATGAGCACGACATTGCGTGACTATGAACTGTACTGCCGGGATCGCCTTCATCTTCGCCCAACGACCCTTCGCGAGCGGATGCGTGAGATCGCGATATTCGCGGATTTCCTTGGTTCAAGGAACATCACGTTTTTTGATCAGATACAGCCGCCCGATCTCTGCGCCTTTGTGACCTCGCAACATCGCCTGGTGGCCAAGTCCGTCTCGCGAATCGTTTCCGATGTGCGCGGCTTTCTGCGGTTTCTTCTGCTGCGAGGACTTCTGCAGCAGGATCTCAGCCATGTATTGCCAGTAGTCCACGTTCCCCGAGATGCGACTGTTCCATCGGTCTGGGACCCGGAACTCGTGACTAGGCTGCTCGAAGTCGTTGATAGAACCTCGCCCAAAGGAAAGCGCGATTACGCGATCCTTCTGCTGGCCTGTCGCCTCGGATTGCGAGCGAGCGACATTCGGACACTATCCCTCGACGATCTGAAATGGGAAACAGCCACCATAGAGATTAAACAGTCGAAGACCCTAGCACCTCTTTGCTTGCCACTAACGGAAGAAGTTGGCGAAGCACTGATTGAGTATCTGAGATTGGCCCGTCCTCAATCGGGTCATCGAGAAGTGTTCCTCACATTGAATGCGCCTTTCCAACCCTTCTGTGAGACAGATAACCTGTATCACGTCGTCGAGAGTTGGAAGGCCCGTGCCGGTATTCGCTTCCGGACTCCACAACGTCACGGATTGCACTCGCTACGCCACACTCTCGCGACGCGACTGCTCCATGAACAGACGCCGTTTCAAGTCATCAGCGACATCCTGGGGCACGCGTCGACGGCGTCGACGTTGATCTACGCCAAGACCAACGTGGAAGCGCTGCGCACGGCCGCGCTGAACACCGAGGAGATGCGCCATGACGAGTAGATCATTCAAGGGACGGTTCCGAAGCGCTGTCGGCTCGCTCATGGAACAGTTTGTCCAGGAGAGACGGGCGTGTGGTTACCGATATGATGAGCCCGCCCGATTGCTGGCGCGCTTTGATCGCTTTCTGTGCGATGAAGGACTATCGCAATGCAAGCTACCGCGCTCGATTAGTTGCAAGTGGCTCTCCAAACAGCCCCACGAGTGTAGGGGCACCCACGATCATCGCATCTGTGCGGTTCGCCAATTCGCCCTATTCATGTGCCGGCAGGGATATTCCGCTGACGTGCCAGCTCGATCTCCGACAGTAAGAAATGCAGATGGTTTCTCGCCACGCATCCTGACCCACGCCGAGATCAACCGGTTGCTCCACGCGGCCGACCAGCTCGTGCCGACCGCGCGATCGCCAATGCGCCATCTCATCATGCCGGAAGTATTCCGGCTACTGTATGGCTGTGGGCTGCGTCTTGGCGAGGTGCTGCACCTTCGCGTGGCCGATGTGGACCTTGACCGGGGTATCCTGACGGTGCGTGAGGCCAAATTCGGGAAGGACCGCCTCGTGCCTCCAGCCTTGCCGCTGGTGCAGCGCCTTCGCAGGTATGCGGGAATCATGGGGGACCGGTCGCCCGAAGCGTACTTCTTTCCTTCACCGTCCGACGGACCGTACAGTCTCGAAGCGGTCTACTGGGTATTCCGGGACCTCCTGTTGCGCTCCGGAATCACGCACGGCGGCAGAGGCAAAGGGCCGCGCGTACATGATGTGAGGCACACATTTGCCGCACATGCCTTGCTGCGCTGGTGCCGCGAGGGGGCTGACCTCGATGCAAAGCTCCCGGTACTGGCGACCTACATGGGACATCGGTCTCTTGTCGGAACGCAGCGCTACCTGCACCTGATAGCTGAACTGTTTCCGGAGATCACGGCGCGCACCAGCGCCGTCTTCGGTGATGTCATCCCGCGGAGGAGTGGATCATGAAACCAACGGACTTCTCCATGCTCCTGACCGACTTCCTGACGCATCATCTGGCCGCACAGCGCAACCTAAGCCCCAACACGATCAAGGCTTATCGCGACGTCTTCACCCTGCTGCTGCGATTCTGTCGCGACGTGCGAGGAATCGCACTGGAGCGTCTGTCTCTGGCACAGATCGACGTACCCCTTATTGAGGCATTCCTTGATCACCTGGTAACCGACCGGCACGTTTCTGTCAGCACGCAGAATCATCGCCTCGCGGCGTTACACGCGTTCTTCCGCTACGTACAGTCGGAAGTGCCCGAGCAACTGTTGCAATGCCAGCAGGTCCTCGCCATTCCGCTGCGGCGACAGCCGCGCCCCAGCGTCGATTATCTCTCCAAGGAATACCTTGCACAGCTTCTCGCTCAACCGGATCTGCGTACGTCTGAGGGCCGCCGAGATGCAGTAATGTTAAGCGTACTCTATGACACCGGCGCCCGGGTACAGGAGTTGATTGACCTGAACGCTGGCGACGTGCGCCTGGATCCTCCGTCGCAGGTACGACTCATGGGAAAGGGTCGAAAGCTACGCGCCGTGCCCCTGATGGACTCGACTGTCGAACTGCTGCGCCAGTATCGACGCGATAACAACCTCGATCGCCCTGAACAGACCGACAAGCCACTCTTCCAGAACCGGCAAGGCACACGGTTATCGCGCTCGGGTGTGCGGTATCTTCTCGAAAAGTATGTGATTCCTATACGACGAAGTCACCCCGAGTTTACGCAGCGGGTGAGTCCCCACAGCCTGCGGCACACAAAGGGAATGCACCTGCTGCAAAGTGGCGTCCCGCTCGAGATCATTCGCGACTTCCTGGGTCACGTCGATGTGAAGACAACCGAGATCTATGCTCGCGCAAATCTTGAGATGAAGCGCAAAGCGCTCGAGAAAGTCAGTGACGGTGCGCCGCTTCCAAAGTTCCCATCGTGGCAGCAGAACAAAACGCTGCTCGAATGGCTCCATTCGCTGTAGGGCCGAGGAGGTTACGCACGCCGTTTGTTGGTTGCGGG
>NZ_QKWJ01000195.1 GCF_003353055.1 Cupriavidus lacunae | reverse complement strand
CGACAGCGCAGCCTTCGCTTCGAGCAGCGCCAGGCTGCGGCCCGGGCACAGGCGCGGCCCGGAGCCGAATGGCACGAAGCCGCTGCGGTGGTGCGCAGCCGCGGAGCTTTCCAGCCAGCGCTCGGGGCGGAATTCCAGCGCCGCGGCGAAGTTGTTGTCCCGCAGTACATTGGGACGGGTCACCAGCATGAGCAGCGTTCCCCGGGGAACCGCAAATCCCGCGATCTCCACGTCGCGGTTCGGTTCGACGTAGATCAGCGGCGCAACAGGCTTGAGCCGCAGCGATTCATGCACCACTGCATCCAGGTAGACCAACCGCGAAGCATCGTGGATATCTGCAAGCACGTCGGTTGTGCCCAGCACTTCGGCCGTTTCTTCCTGCATCCTGCGTTGGACGTCCGCGTGGATGCACATGAAATACAGGATCCAGGAGATGGTGTTGGCAGTGGTGTCTTCCCCTGCAAGCAGCATGGTGAAGCAGTCGGCAATCAGCTCCTCATCACTCAGCGGCGCGTCATCCGCAGCCTGTGCGGCGACCATGGCCTCGAGAAAGTTGCGCGGGTGTGCGGCCAGATCGGGCGCCTGCGCCAGCCGCTCGCGCGCCGCTACGATCATCTCGCCGATGAACTTGCGTAGCGCCTGCACTGCCTTGTCGTAGGCGCGGTCCGCTGGCAGCCTGACGTAGTGCCAGTAGGGAAAGAGGGCATTCAGGCGGCGGTCGAACATCGGGAGGATGCATTCCAGGTGCTGCTGCACGGGGCCGCCTTCGCCCTCCAGCGTGTTCGTGTCATGACCAAAGGCCAGGCTGGCGGTGACATCGACGGCATACCGCTTCAGGTCCTGCTGCACGTGAACCGGCAGTCCATCGGCCGCCGCCTGTTCCCATCGCCTCTTCAGCCTGCGGGTGACGCCGGCAAGGGTTGGAAAGAAGTCCCGCAGATGGTGTGCGTCCAGCGCCTGGGCGACGGGCCGCCGGTGTCTCCGCCAAGTCTCGCCTTCGGCCGAGAAAACACCCAATGCGCCGACCTCGCGCGACAGGGCTTCGACGGCGCGTGCACGGCGAAAGGTTTCCGGCCGGTCGTGGAGGATTCTGTCGATCCATTCTCCGCCTGATACCACGACGGCAGGATGGCCCGCCAGGTTGATGCGGTAGATCGGGCCGAACGCTGCACACCATTGCTCCAGCTCGATGTGCATGCGGGACTGGTGGAGCTGGAGAAGGTTGCCTAGCCATGGGAGACCGGCCGGGCCCGGGAGCTGTTCCAGCGGCCGTGCAGGGGCGGTGGACTGCACGCCGCCGCGATCGTCGGTCTGGCGCTTCCAGGCCAGGATCTGAGTGCGGTCGACCAGCACATCGTCGCCTTCGACGGCGCAGGCGAAACGCTTCAGGCAAATCTCCGGCCGGTCGAGGTTGGCGCCTGTGCCACAGTCGAAGCGCCATCCGTGTCCGCGGCAGGTCAGGATGCCGTTGCTGATGGCGCCTTCGGCCAGCAAAGTGCCGCGGTGCGGGCAGTGGCCCTGGAACGCGCTGAGACTCGCGCCGTGGCGCAGCACGACGATGTCCACGCCTTCAGCGCGGGCGGGCAGGATGCCGTCATCACGCAGGGCGGCCGAGGATCCGATGCGGACCATGTCGGCCTTGGCTGGCGTGACTGCTTGCTCCCCGGCCATTGTGGCCTCCGTCAGTTATCTTGCTGCCATCGCTGGCAGGCGGGTCTGCAATCATCGTAGCCAAGAGGGCGGGGGTTACAAGGGTTGCTGTTGCGGACGCTGCGATATGCCGCGTCAGGCGCAGCCGGGCACGACTGGGGAGGTGCACCGTCGACGATCCACGCGGCTAGCACCTAATACCACCGTCGCAATGGCTAAACTAGATTTCGAGTCGAGTTTTGGTTTAGGGTGGCGGGAGACTCCATGAGCGACGGCACACACTTCGACGTCCTTATCGTCGGCGCTGGCATCTCTGGAATCGGCGCGGCCTGCCACCTCAAGGCCCGCCGACCCGGCTCGACGTTCGCGATCCTGGAAGGGCGCGACTCGATTGGCGGCACGTGGGACCTGTTCAAGTACCCGGGCATCCGCTCGGACTCGGACATGCCGACCTTCGGCTACAGCTTCAAACCGTGGACCCACCGCAAGGCGATTGCCGACCGGAACCTCATTCTGGACTACCTCCGGGAGACCGTCACCGAGAACTTCATCGAGCCGCACATCCGATTCTGCTATAAGGTGCTCGCGGCCGAGTTCTCCTCGTCGACTGCGCACTGGACCATCACCGCTGAGCACTCCAGCACCGGCGAGCAGACCCAGTTCACGTCGCGATTCCTGTTCCTCGGCACCGGCTACTACGACTATGAATCAGGCTTCACGCCCGATTTCGCCGGTGTCGATGAGTTCACGGGGCAGGTGATCCACCCGCAGCATTGGCCCGAGGATCTGGACTACGCCGGCAAGCGGGTGGTCGTAATCGGCAGCGGCGCGACCGCCGTGACGCTGACTCCCGCAATGGCCGACAAGACGTCGCACATCACGATGTTACAGCGTTCGCCGAGCTACATCCTCGCCATTCCGGCCGAGGACGTGATCGCCAACTTCCTGAACAAGGTGCTCGGCCCCAAGCGCGCGTCGCGGATCGTGCGGCGAAAGAACATCCTGCTGGCCCGCGGCATCTTCAAAGCCTGCCGACGCTTCCCCAGGCTCACGCGTTGGCTGCTGCTCGCCCTCGTGCGGCTACAGTTGCCCAAACACTTCGACAGCGACACGCACTTTTCCCCGCGCTACAACCCGCGGGAACAGCGGCTGTGCTTCGTACCCAACGGCGATCTGTTTAAGGCGATCAAATCGGGACGGGCATCGGTCGTTACCGACCGGATCGACCGCTTTACCGCATCCGGTATCAAGCTCGAGTCGGGGCAGGAACTGGCCGCTGACATCGTCGTGACCGCGACCGGGCTCAACATGTTGCCGTTCGGCAAAATCCAACTGAGCGTCGACGGACAGCGGGTGACCATCCCGGACACCACGTTCTACAAGGCCGTGATGCTCTCCGGGGTGTCGAACTTCGCATTCGCCCTCGGCTACACCAACATCTCTTGGACGCTCAAGGTAGACCTTGTCTGCGAATACTTCTGCCGGTTGCTCGACCATATGGACGCGCACGGCTATCGCATCGTCGAGCCGGTGCTCGACGACCCGGATATGACACGTATTACAGCCAATAACCTGAAGGCCGGATACGTCCAGCGCGGCATGGGAAAGTTCCCGCGCGCGGGAACGCGCGGACCGTGGATCGTCGACCACGCTTACGAGAAAGACGTGGAGCGCCTGCGCGAGGGCCTTGTCGAGGACAGCGCCTTGAAGTTCACCGTCGCCACCAGCCCAGCGCGACCGGCCTCCTAGGCGGAGCGAGATGATGCTGACTGACCTCACCTTCACCAGCCACGCGGTCCGCTGCGCGGCCTG
>NZ_QKWJ01000194.1 GCF_003353055.1 Cupriavidus lacunae | reverse complement strand
CGACAGCGCAGCCTTCGCTTCGAGCAGCGCCAGGCTGCGGCCCGGGCACAGGCGCGGCCCGGAGCCGAATGGCACGAAGCCGCTGCGGTGGTGCGCAGCCGCGGAGCTTTCCAGCCAGCGCTCAGGGCGGAATTCCAGCGCTGCGGCGAAGCTGTTGTCCCGAAGTACATTGGGACGGGTCAACAGCAACACCAGCGTTCCCCGGGGAACCACAAATCCCGCGATCTCCACGTCGCGGTTCGATTCGAGATGGAGCAGCGGCGCAACAGGCTTGAGTCGCAGCGATTCATGCACCACTGCATCCAGGTAGACCAGCCGCGAAGCTTCGTGGATATCTGCAAGCACGTCGGTTGTGCCCAGCACCTCGGCGGCTTCTTCCTGCATTCTGCGTTGGACGTCCGGGTGGATGCACATGAAATACAGGATCCAGGAGATGGTGTTGGCCGTGGTGTCTTCCCCTGCAAGCAGCATGGTGACGCTGTCGGCAATCAGCTCCTCATCGCTCAGCGGCGCGTCATCCGCAGCCTGTGCGGCGACCATGGCCTCGAGAAAGTTGCGCGGGTGTGCGGCCAGATCGGGCGCTTGCGCCAGCCGCTCGCGCGCCGCTACGATCATCTCGCCGATGAACTTGCGTAGCGCCTGCACTGCCTTGTCGTAGGCGCGGTCCGCTGGCAGCCTGACGTAGTGCCAGTAGGGGAAGAGGGCATTCAGGCGGCGGTCGAACATCGGGAGGATGCGTTCCAGGTGCTGCTGCACGGGGCCGCCTTCGCCCTCCAGCGTGTTCGTGTCATGACCAAAGGCCAGGCTGGCGGTGACATCGACGGCATACCGCTTCAGGTCCTGCTGCACGTGAACCGGCAGTCCATCGGCCGCCGCCTGTTCCCATCGCCTCTTCAGCCTGCGGGTGACGCCGGCAAGGGTTGGAAAGAAGTCCCGCAGATGGCGTGCGTCCAGTGCCTGGGCGACAGGGCGACGGTGTCTCCGCCAGGTCTCGCCTTCGGCCGCGAAAACACTTACGTCGCCGACCTCGCGGGTCAGTGCTTCGACGGCGCGTGCACGGCGAAAGGTTTCGGGGCGGTCGTGGAGGATCCTGTCGATCCATTCGCCGTCCGCTACCACGATGGCGGGAAGCCGCGCCAGGTTGATGCGGTAGATCGGGCCGAACGCTGCACACCATTGCTCCAGCTCGGAGTGCATGCGGGAGTGGTGGAGCTGGAGAAGGTTGCCTAGCCACGGGAGACCGGCGGGGCCCGGGAGCTGTTCCAGCGGCCGTGCAGGGGTGGTGGACTGCACGCCGCCGCAATCGTCGGTCTGACGCTTCCAGGCCAGGACCTGAGTGCGGTCGACCAACACATCGTCGCCTTCGACGGCGCACTCGAAGCGCTTCAGGCAGATCCCCGGCTGGTCAACGTTGGCGCCTGTGCCGCAGTCGAAACGCCATCCGTGTCCGCGGCAGGTCAGGACGCCGTTGCTGATGGCGCCTTCGGCCAGCAAAGTGCCACGGTGCGGGCAGTGGCCCTGGAACGCGCGGAGACTTGCGCCGTGGCGCAGCACGACGATGTCCACGCCTTCTGCCCGGGCGGGCAGGATGCCGTCATCACGCAGGGCGGCCGAGGATCCGATGCGGACCATGTCCGCCGTGGCTGGCGTGACTGCTTCGTGCTCCCCGGCCATAGTGGCCTCCGTCAGATATCTCGTTGCCATGGCTGGCAGGAGTCTGCAATCATCGTAGCGAAGGGACTGGGGGTTACAAGGGGGACTTTTGCGGACGCTGCGACATGCCGCATCAGGCGCAGCCGGGCATGACTGGGGCATGGGCCGCGAGCATGCTAAGCGATGCCAAAGTGGTCTCGCACCTCATACCACTGCCGCAATCGCTAAACTTGATTCGAGTCAGGTTTTGGTTTTGGGTGGCGGGAGACTCCATGAGCGACGGGACACACTTCGACGTGCTTATCGTCGGCGCTGGCATCTCGGGAATCGGCGCGGCCTGCCACCTCAAGGCCCGCCGACCCGGCTCGACGTTCGCGATCCTGGAAGGGCGCGACTCGATTGGCGGCACGTGGGACCTGTTCAAGTACCCGGGCATCCGCTCGGACTCGGACATGCCGACCTTCGGCTACAGCTTCAAACCGTGGACACACCGCAAGGCGATTGCCGACCGGAACCTCATTCTGGACTACCTCCGGGAGACCGTCACCGAGAACGTCATCGACCCGCACATCCGATTCGGCTATAAGGTGCTCGCGGCCGAGTTCTCCTCGTCGACGGCGCACTGGACCATCACCGCTGAGCACTCCAGCACCGGCGAGCAGACCCAGTTCACGTCGCGATTCCTGTTCCTCGGCACCGGCTACTACGACTATGAGTCAGGCTTCACGCCCGATTTCGCCGCTGTCGATGAGTTCACTGGGCAGGTGATCCACCCGCAGCATTGGCCCGAGGATCTGGACTACGCCGGCAAGCGGGTGGTCGTAATCGGCAGCGGCGCGACCGCCGTGACGCTGACTCCCGCAATGGCCGACAAGGCGTCGCACATCACGATGTTGCAGCGTTCGCCGAGCTACATCCTCGCCATTCCAGCCGAGGACGTGATCGCCAACTTCCTGAACAAGGTGCTCGGCCCCAAGCGCGCGTCGCGGATCGTGCGGCGAAAGAACATCCTGCTGGCCCGCGGCATCTTCAAAGCCTGCCGACGCTTCCCCAGGCTCACGCGTTGGCTGCTCCTCGCCCTCGTGCGGTTACAGTTGCCCAAACGCTTCGACAGCGACACGCACTTTTCCCCGCGCTACAACCCGTGGGAACAGCGGCTGTGCTTCGTACCCAACGGCGACCTGTTCAAGGCGATCAAATCGGGACGGGCATCGGTCGTTACCGACCGGATCGACCGCTTTACCGCATCCGGTATCAAGCTCGAGTCGGGGCAGGAACTGGCCGCTGACATCGTCGTGACCGCGACCGGGCTCAACATGTTGCCGTTCGGCAAAATCCAACTGAGCGTCGACGGACAGCGGGTGAACATCCCGGACACCACGTTCTACAAGGCCGTGATGCTCTCCGGGGTGCCGAACTTCGCGTTCGCCCTCGGCTACACCAACATCTCTTGGACGCTCAAGGTAGACCTTGCCTGCGAATACTTCTGCCGGTTGCTCGACCATATGGACGCGCACGGCTATCGCACCGTCGAGCCGGTGCTCGACGACCCGGATATGACACGTGTTACAGCCAATAACCTGAAGGCCGGATACGTCCAGCGCGGCATGGGAACATTCCCGCGCGGGGGAACGCGCGGACCATGGATCGTCGACCACGCTTACGAGAAGGACGTGGAGCGCTTGCGCGCGGGCCTGGTCGAGGACAGCGCCTTGAAGTTCACCGTCGCCACCAGCCCAGCGCGACCGGCCTCCTAGGCGGAGCGAGATGATGCTGACTGACCTCACCTTCACCAGCCACGCGGTCCGCTGCGCGGCCTG
>NZ_QKWJ01000193.1 GCF_003353055.1 Cupriavidus lacunae | reverse complement strand
TGAACCCCTTCATCTTGCGTCTGCTGGCGCGGCGCATCGGAATGGCGCTGATCTCGCTGCTGGCCGTCTCGGCCATCGTCTTCGCCATCACCGCGGTATTGCCCGGCGATGCCGCGCAGGAGCAGCTCGGGCAGGACGCCACACCCGAAGCCCTCGCCGCGCTGCGTACCCAGATGGGGCTCGATGTCCCCGCGCCCGTGCGCTACGCGCACTGGCTCGGCGGCATGGTCACCGGCAATGCCGGCGAGTCGCTCGTCACCCACATGCCGGTGTCGGAGGCCATCGGCAGCCGGCTGCGCCATTCGCTGCTGCTGGCCGGCCTGACCGCGCTGATCTCGGTGCCGGTGGCACTCGGCCTCGGCATCCTGGCGGCGGTCTACCGCGGCACATGGTTTGACCGCAGCGTCAGCCTGGGCGCGGTGGCGGTGGTCTCGGTGCCGGAGTTCCTGGTCGCCACGCTGGCGGTGCTGCTGTTCGCGGTCCACCTGCGCTGGCTGCCGGCGCTCGCCTATATCGGCACCGACGATTCGTGGGACAAGATCGTGCGTTCGCTCGCCATGCCGGTCCTGAGCCTGTGCTGCGTGATCGTCGCGCAGATGCTGCGCATGACCCGCGCGGCGGTGATCGACCAGCTCAACGCGCCCTACATCGAGATGGTGCGGCTCAAGGGCGCATCCTCGACCCGCATGGTGCTGTTCCACGCCCTGCCCAACGCCATCGGCCCGATCGCCAATGCCGTGGCGCTGAGCCTGTCTTACCTGCTTGGCGGCGTCATCATCATCGAGACCATCTTCAACTACCCCGGGATCGCCAAGCTGATGGTGGACAGCGTCGCCCAGCGCGACATGCCCGTGGTCCAGGTGTGCGCCATGATTTTCTGTTGTGCGTACCTGATCCTCGTCACGCTTGCCGATGTGTGCGGCATCGTCGCCAATCCGCGTCTGCGCCACCGCTGAAGCCTTGAACGCCATGCAGGAGCTGCAACTCATGTCCCCTACCTCCGACACGCACGCCACCCCCGCCGTGAGCGCCCCCGACCAAGGCTGTCGCCGCCCGCGCCTGCCCAGACTGGGGATCACCGGCTGGATCGGCTGCCTGATCCTCATCGGCTGGCTGATTGCCGCCATGGTTGGCCCGATCCTGATCAGCCATGACGGCACGCCCACGGGCGAGATCCAGGTCTTCGGCCCGATCAGTGTCCAGCACTGGCTCGGTACCGACTACCTCGGGCGCGACATGCTGACGCGCGTGATCCTGGGCGCGCGCTATACCGTCTGCGTCGCGCTGGTCTCGACCCTTTGCGCCAGCGGCATCGGCATCACGCTGGCACTGCTCGCCACCGTCAGCGGGCGCTGGATCGATGCCGGCCTCAGCCGCGGCCTCGATACGCTCACGGCAATCCCCAGCAAGATGTTCGCACTGATCATGGTCGCGGCCTTCGGCTCGTCGGTGTGGATGCTCGCGCTCACGGCGGCGATCATCTACGTCCCGGGCGCCTATCGGATCGCGCGCTC
Organism: Cupriavidus lacunae; assembly: GCF_003353055.1. Taxonomy (GTDB): domain Bacteria; phylum Pseudomonadota; class Gammaproteobacteria; order Burkholderiales; family Burkholderiaceae; genus Cupriavidus; species Cupriavidus lacunae. Next base: position 1,978 of record NZ_QKWJ01000193.1, on the reverse strand, counting down.
GCTGGCGGTCAACATCAACGCAATGGACTACGTCACGGTTGCCCGCACCCGCGGCGAAGGCACCGCCTACATCATGCGGCAGGAGATCCTGCCCAACATTCTCGGCCCGATGCTGGCCGACCTGGGGCTGCGCTTCGTCTACGTCGTGCTGCTGCTCGCGAGCCTCAGCTTCCTGGGCCTGGGCATCCAGCCGCCCGATGCCGACTGGGGTTCGCTGGTGCGCGAGAACATCGGCGCGCTGTCTGAAGGCAGCATGGCCGTGGTGGCGCCGGCGCTGGCCATCGCCAGCCTGACCCTCGCCGTCAACCTCGTCATCGACAATCTGCCGGGTCGCTCGGCACGTAACGGAGTCAAATAATGGGCACGTCCGTAAAGGTCAGCAATCTGCGCATCACCGCAGGCCAGGCGACGTTGGTAGATGGTGTGGACTTCGAGATCGAGCCCGGCAAGGTGCTGGCACTGATCGGCGAGTCCGGCTCAGGCAAGACCACCACCGCGCTGGCGCTGATGGGCTTCGCGCGCCACGGTTGCGAGATCGCCGGCAGCATCCGGGTCGGCACCACCGACGTGCTGCACCTGTCGCCGGGCGAACAGCGCCGGCTGCGCGGGCGCGAGATCACCTATATCGCGCAGAGCGCGGCGGCCTCGTTCAACCCGTCGCGCACCATCATGGACCAGGTGGTCGAACCGGCGCTGATCCACCGGCTCATGGATCGCAAGGCTGCCGAGAAGAAGGCGGTCGCGCTGTTCCGCGAACTGGCGCTGCCCGACCCTGATTCCATCGGCGAGCGCTACCCCCACCAGGTCTCCGGCGGACAGTTGCAGCGCCTGATGGCGGCAATGGCCCTGATCACCGATCCCGACCTGGTGATCCTGGACGAGCCGACCACGGCCCTGGACGTCACCACGCAGGTCGAAGTGCTGCGCGTGTTCCGCCGCGCGGTGCAGGAACGCCGCACCACCGCGGTCTATGTCAGCCACGACCTGGCCGTGGTGGCCCAGGTGGCGGACCACATCCTGGTGCTGCGCGATGGCAAGATGCGCGAGCTGGGCGAGACCGACCAGATCCTGTACCAGCCCGCCGACGACTACACGCGCTGCCTGCTGGCCGCGGCGCGGCCGACCGAGCGTCCCGGCGCGCCGGTGGACCCGGACAAGAGCCCCCTGCTGCTCGAGGTCCGCGACCTGTCCGCCGGCTACGGCGCGGTCGATGCGCATGGGCAGCCGGCCTCGAAGATCCTGGAGGGCGTGGGCCTGAAGCTGTATCGCGGCCAGGCGATCGGCGTCATCGGCGAATCGGGTTCGGGCAAGACCACGCTGGCGCGTGCCATCGCCGGCCTGGTGGCGCCCTGCCGCGGCAGCATTGCCTTCAACGGCCACCCGCTGAAGCCGACGGTGGCCGAACGCAGTCGCGATGAACTGCGGCGCATCCAGATCGTGTTCCAGATGGCCGATACCGCGCTCAATCCCGCGCGCACCATCGAGGAGATCCTGGCGCGGCCGCTGCAGTTCTTCCACGGCCTGCGCGGCCAGGCCCAGCGGGCGCGGATCCGACAGTTGCTCGATCTGGTGCGGCTGCCGGCCGGCGTGGCCCAGCGCACGCCCGGTGGCCTCTCCGGCGGGCAGAAGCAGCGCGTGAACCTGGCCCGCGCGCTCGCGGCCGATCCGGAGCTGATCCTGTGCGACGAAATCACCTCGGCGCTGGACACCGTGGTCGGCGCGGCCATCCTCGACCTGATGGCCGAGCTGCGCAAGGAGCTGGGTGTCTCGTATCTCTTCATCAGCCACGACCTGCACACCGTGCGCTCGATCTGCGACGAGATCGTGGTGATGCAGCATGGCCGCAAGCTGGCCCAGGTCGCGCACGAGGACTACGACCGCGGACCCCATCACCCCTACTACGCCCTGCTGGCGCGCTCGGTCCCCGAGTTGCGGCGGGGCTGGATCGACGAAGTCGATCTGCATATCGACGGCGGGA
>NZ_QKWJ01000192.1 GCF_003353055.1 Cupriavidus lacunae | reverse complement strand
AGTCCCTCAAATCTCCCAGGATTCGAATCAGATTCATATTCGATCTGGGAGTTCGGCACGCAGCGAAATTCTTGCTAAGCCTTGCTGCGTCTTACTCTTCGGCATTCCGCAGGGACGACTATGTATTGCGCGCGCCCGGCGTGTATATGTTTTTTGCCAACAGCAATATCCGTTCGCGATGCCGATCGAATGTGGCCAGAAAGGCAGCCTCTTCGGAAGCCACCTCCTGACTCAGGCGCAAAAGGAGATTGTCAGAGACTTGGAATGCGACCTCGCGGGCGTTGTCGTAGCCCCAGAAGCATACGCAGTGCCGCGCCGCATCGTAGCTGCGGCTAGGATTGGGGAAATTCAGTGCCATGGTGGACTCCTATGATCCAGTGATGGCACGCCGGGCGCTCCTTGACTACAGGCATCCGCACAGCGGTGCCAACCCAGTATGCGCTGGTTTCCTGATCCGAAGCGGGGTTTCGACCACTGCGCGTGCTGGACCGCGGGGTGGCCGCTGTAACGCGCAATGTCGTTACGTGCCTTTGGCTCGCCGTGATCAAGCGCAGTATCAATGGTTGGAAAGTGTTCCGTACCGTCTATCAGCTCGTAGGACTGCACGCTCAGGAGACCGTCCCTGACAGGCTGCCCGTCAGTACGCGCAATCGAACAGCGCACCGTGTACCCGATGGCAAAGGCGGGCGCGACGGGATCGTCCTTTTGCTCCACTTCGATCGAAACCTGATGGTTATCGACAGTGACACGTCGTTGCATGACCGTCCCCCTTTCTGATGGGTTCTAGTTATTCGATCCCAGTACACGAAGAGAGCCACGCACGGGAGCGTGGCGGCCGAAGAGGAGTCTCCACCAGGAAGTGGATGTCCCTGGTCCTACATCTCCAGTCGGGCAAGGGCTGACGAACGAGACATCGACAGCCCCTTTTGCTGTGCGCAGGATTGTGGCGTCGTCGTAGTCGCCGGGGGCGTCGATGGTTTCACGGGGCAGATCAGCAGGGTAGATGACAGAAAGGATTTCGTGAATTGCATTTTCGCTGTCGAACGGGCCAAGCCGGCAGATGCACGCCGTCGGGTCAACCTCCGCAAAGTACCAATTGCGGGGGCTGCCGTGATAAATGACGATGACGGTAGTGGGATAATCTGTTGGCATTTTCCTCACCTTTTCAATAAGGTCGGTACGATACCCGGAAATCCCGAAAGAAATCACTTCAAATCGGCATAGAGGTCCAGTCAAAGAAACTGGCCAGTCACGCGATTAGTCCGGCCCTCTTAATCCGGAAGGAAAATAACGGAGTGTCGCCGACGAGAATCGGATGCGGATTTCCTGTGCGTTCAATCGGCAGCGAGCACTGCATCGGATTTATATATAGCTCACACTCGAGGCGGGCGCCGTCCGCCAGCGCACAGTCCGTGATATTTATTTAATTACGGCCAGATCCGGTCAGAAGCTCAGTGCAGGCGGCTCTCCTCGTTGCGTACCACGTCTTCCCTTCTTCTCACCATATTGCTGACCTATATTTCAATAGTGATCTTCTGCCGTCCTGCAGTGTTGCCCGCGCCGGGATCAATGTGACGAGTATGTGATCCGTTCTGTTCTGGGAGTTATGACATGAGCGTCGTTAGCGATCCGAGGCCGCACGGCAGTCCAGCGTCTGAGAACAGTATTGGCGCTTCCAGCCGTCACCTGTGGACTCGATTCTGGGCCATTGCGAAGCCTTACTGGTTCTCCCGGGATAAATGGACGGCAGTTGGCTTGCTTGTCCTGTTGATACTGTTGCTGTTGGGGCAAACCGAAACCAATGTACTGTTCAACCAGCAATCCGGGGAATTTACATCGGCATTGGCGGCCAAAAATGCTGATCGTTTCTGGATCTCCATCGAAAAATGCATCTACATTCTGATTCTAGCGGTGCCGATCTATGCATTTTACTATTATGTTAGAAATAAACTCGGCATTCGCTGGAGGCGCTGGCTGACCAACCACTATCTGGACGGATATTTCAAGGACAGGATTTTCTACAAACTCAATTCAGATGCCACGATAGACAATCCGGATCAGCGGATGACGGAGGACATCAATACGTTTACGCAGCAGTCTCTATATTTCCTGCTGGTCAGCATGGGTGCGCTGCTGCAACTCATTGCGTTCAGCAACGTCCTGTGGTCGATCTCCAGGTCGCTTGTCCTCTTTCTTGTTCTCTACGCCGTCGCTGGCACCTCGATATCGATATATTTCTTCGGGCGAGTCCTGATTGGTCTGAACTTTTATCAGTTAAAGCGGGAGGCGGATTTTCGATTCAGCCTGATCCGAATTCGCGAGAACGCTGAGTCTATTGCGTTCTATCGGGGTGAAGCCCAGGAGTCTTTTCATGTGCGGGGGCGTTTTGAACAGGCGTTCCGCAACTTCAACAAACTCATCAACTGGCAGCTGAATCTGAATTTGTTTCAGTATGGCTATGGCTTCCTGACCATCATGCTGCCCAGCGCCATTGTCGCTTCGCGCGTCCTTTCGGGCGAGCTCGAAGTCGGTCGCGCCATCCAGGCTGCCGGTGCGTTTGCGGCCATACTGAGCGCATTGGCCGTGATCGTTGACAACTTTGAAAACCTGAGCCGATTTGTGGCGGGGCTGGATCGGCTGGACACATTCTCCATCTCCCTGACCAGGAAGGCGGCAGCCTCCCCGAATGCAGGGGGCACGATCAAAGCCATGCAGGACTCCCGCCTGGCGCTAGCACATGTCACCTTGCAGACGCCGAATCATGAGAGGACGCTGGTCAGGGACTTGACCGTGTCGATCAATCCGGGAGAGGGGCTGCTCATTGTCGGTGCCAGCGGAGGTGGGAAGAGTTCTCTGATGCGCGCGATCGCGGGCTTGTGGAGTTGCGGCACGGGATGCATCATGCGGCCCAAGCCGGACGAAATGTTGTTTTTGCCGCAACACCCTTACATGGTGGTCGGCAGCCTGCGCAACCAGCTGCTATATCCGAACAACCATGATAGGGAGATATCCGACGAGGAACTCCTGCTGCTGTTGGAAATGGTCAACCTGCCGGATATCGTCGGCAGATTCGGCGGGCTGGACGCGGAGCTGGATTGGGGCAAAGTGCTGTCTGTTGGAGAGCAACAGCGCCTCACGATCGGGCGTGTACTGCTCGCAAAGCCGCGCTATGCCATGCTGGATGAGGCTACCAGCGCCTTGGATATTGGCAACGAGGAAGGTCTGTACTTGCAGTTGGCCGGCATGCCGACGACGCTTGTCAGCGTTAGCCATCGACCCACACTCCTTAAATATCACCACCAGGTTCTGGAGCTGCCCGGGGACGGGAGATGGCAACTGCATCCGACCAGAGACTACCGCTTTGACTGGTAGTGCCTCCAGAGAAACGAATTGAAGACGACTACCGTGAGGGGGCCATTATCATGAAGCTGTCCCCACGGGATGGATCTGGAAGCCAAGGGCAGTCGCGCGGCGCCGTAGCGCGGCGATGCTGCGCT
>NZ_QKWJ01000191.1 GCF_003353055.1 Cupriavidus lacunae | reverse complement strand
GCTTCTTCGTTGCATCGTCTAACGGCTTCTTCGACACGGCGCGTATCTCCAATCAACCCGTTAGAGATGAAACGCGCCAGCCCTGAATCCGTTGTCATGTTTTTTGTAAATCTCAATAGTGTCATATCGTCGGTCGAGTACGACAGGATCGCGCCATTGATCACGGTATGCGCCATGCCATGCAAGCGCAGCAGATCGTCGCGCAGCCCGTCCGGTCCGCAGCGAGCTCGAAGCGAGTCGAACTGATCCACCGCCCGTTGGATGACCAAGGTGTCATAGCGCTGCCGCAATGACTGCAATGCGTCGGCATCGACGGCGCCGTAAGGGGTCTCGATATCAGGCATGACGTTTGGGTCTCCGGATGGAATGGGCCGGCGCCGCGAACAGGCTGTCGCGAATCCAGCTCTCGATGCGATCGAAGTCAAGCTCGTATTTGCCAAAGCGCTTCAGGTTACTGGTGAGATATGGACTCAGGAAGGCAATATCGGCCGGATTGACCGGGATGCCTTCCTTCACCATCGCCCGCAATGCCTGCATCATGTCCACCGTGTTCTGCAGGATCGCCGCCGACGCCATCAGGTCGTTGTAGCGCAGGCGCTTCTGTTGCTCGTCCGGGTCGTTGACCGGCAGCACGTCACCGCCGAACGAGAACCATTTGGCGAAACCATTGTAGGACTCGACCTTGTTGGTGGTGGCGGTAATCTCCTGGCGAAGCTCGCCACTGCCGATCCACTCGAGCAGGAAAATTGTGCGCACAACCTTGCCCAATTCCTCCGCGGCCAAAGACAGGCGATTTTTCGGGGTGGCCGCGCCGAACCGGCGCAGCAGCAAGGGCGACGAGAGCGCGCCGGTCTGGATCGACAGTGTGAGCTGCATCAGGTCCTGCCAATGCCGCTCGATGAGATCCCAGTCGACCGTTTCCGAAAACAGCGTGTCGATGTGCTGGTATTTCGTCTCGGCATCCGCCCGGTACAGTTCGAGATCCTGCCAGTTTCGGATGCGCGGCATCAGCTTGATGCCCAGCAGATGGGTGAAGGCGAACACCGCCGCCGACTGACCCTGGGTGTCGGAGTGGACGGTATCCGCCTCTACGCTCAGGCCTGCCTTGAGAAGTCCCTCGATGACGTAGATGGCCTCCCAGATGCCGGGCGGGATGAAATGCCGAAAGACCGCGATGTAGTTGTCGGCCACGTGCCGGTAAGCCACCGCGCCCATCTTGCGATACCGGTGGTGGTAGCCGGCCAGGAGATTGTTGTCGTAGAAGTCGTACTGGGTACCGTCGGCCGCCACCGTCTTGCCGTCACCCCAATGCTTGGGCAGGTCGAGCCGCAGATAGAGTTCGATCAGCTCGCGCTGTGCGGTCTCCAGCCGTTCCAGGCTCAGGTGTCTCCGGTTGACGAACGACATCATGTGCGGCGTGACCTTGTCGCCCATGTGACGCGCTGCCTGGGTTGGGCCCAGATTGCAGCCCATCGCGAAGATGGTCAGCAGGTAACGCTCGGCAGCGTTTCGGATTTTGGGGTCGCTACCGCTGAGCGGGCCGAAGTACCGCGTGAATTGGGTCCAGTGCTCGATATTTGCCAGCACGTCCAGCAGGTTGCGCACCGGCATGCGCTTTATCAGCGCTTTCTGCAGCGCCACCGCACTCTCGGGGACGATGGTGGCCGCAGTGCGGCGTACGACCAGTTCGCCCGCCTTGTTGATGATCACGTGCTCGGACTTCTCGGGGAAACGTTCATCCAGTTGGCGGGCCGTGTCCGTGAGTCGCTGACGAAGTTGGGCCACGAAACGGGCGCCGCTGTCGGGCATGCCGAACTTCTCGCAGTAGCTCGGCAGACGCTGCTCGCACTCGCGCCACGGCAGCAGATGATCCCGGTAGTCGGCGAAAGCGTCGGAGCCGGTTACGCACAGATCGCCGCTGCGTAGCTCCTTGGCCATACGGGATAGCACGCAGAGTTCCAGGTACCGACGATTCGTCGGCGCTCCTTTATCAATCGGACGGCGCACCAGCTTGCGCCAGCGTTCCGACGCAAAGCTGATGTCGACGTCGACGGCGATCCACTCCCGGTGCCGCGACTCGTTGTCGAACACCGCATCTAATGCCGTCAACAAGGTCTGCGATTGCGTGGTCGATCCCCGTGCCAAGGCGTGCGCCAGGCGCAGTAGGACGGCCCGATGCGCCTTGAAGTGCCGCCACAGCAACGGCAGGTGGTTCTTGCCGCTGTAGGCCCGGACCTCGGCGCAACTTTCGCGCAAAGGCTCGAGACTGCCTGTCGGCGCCAGGTAGTTGCGCACCTGGGCGCCTAGCGTAGCGTCGTCGGCATGATCGTCAACGATGTTGACCACCCCATCGAGCAGGTCCACGAGGCTTTTCATCTGTTCGCGCTGCCGCGCCTGGATGAGCGCAAGCTCTTCCTTGGCCCGCTTGTGGATCGCCCCCATACGGCGGATGAACATCTCGGCCAGATCGTCACGGGCCCGCACACGCATTTGATGCAGCAGCGCCACGATCAGGGTGTAGCGACGCTCAGGCAGGATTTCCTTCAGGTTGGCCGCGTCCAGGCTCATCGCTTGCGATGACAGGGAGCGCAGCTTTGTGGCCGGCACGTCTTCCAGCGCGCGGGCGTAGTCCCCAAAGCCTTCGAGCCAGGTGAGATGTTCGATCAGCAATGAGATGTGCTTGCGCGACGGCCGCAATGCGTAGCGCTTGATGGTGTTGTACGCCGTCTGGCGCTGATTGAATTCCCGCTTGAGCAGGCGGTCCAGTTGCGCCTTGTCATCATCCATCAGGCGCCGCGCGACGCGCCGGAACAGGGCTGTTTGCGTGCGCGCATGGACTTGCTCCGCAATCGAATCCAGCGTCGAGAACGACGGCAATTCGACCTGCTGCTGAATCAGGCTGTCGATGGTGGCGTTGATGATGTCCACCGGCTGGTCCACGGCCTCGGCCGCTTCCCGTGCCGCACGCACGGCGACTTCATTGGCGTCGGTGCCGTAGTAGGACTGGATGCCAAGAAACTCACGAATGGTGGCGTAGTGCCGAAACAATGCCGGAGATCTGGCTCGGTCATAACCAAATTCGACCTCAGTGTCGATGCCTGCGCTGACCCGGACGTGCTCGACGACGGTCGTGGGAATGGCATCGAGGTTGGGGAAGTGGTGCATCTGCTGAAAGACCTTCAGCAACACCAACAGGCCGAGCCGCGTGGATTGCCCCCGCGCATTTCGTCGCCCCCACTCCAGTTCCTCGATGTCCGGCGTATAGCAAGCCTGCAATTCTGCCGTCGAAAAGACCTTCGGAAAGCGCGGATAAGCGGTGCGTTCGACGGTGGCCATGCCGGACTGAAATCACAAAATGGCCAGTGTAGCGGAAGCGCCTCTTGGCTCCTCTAGATCCTATGTAACAGGTGGAGGTCGTCAACGAACTGATACGTAAAATCAGGGCGTGTCGAGTCCCCTGTTCAAAGGAGAGCATCATGCACACGGATCAGATGTTCACGACGGGTGGTG
>NZ_QKWJ01000190.1 GCF_003353055.1 Cupriavidus lacunae | reverse complement strand
AAGCACAAAACTGCTGAAACACAATAGATAAATACTAATTTACATGGCTACACAATAGCCCCAAAAAATGGCCGAAACCCAGCGCCGATGCAGGTTCCGGCTATTCGAGAAGTCAAAGTTCGGACTAGCCCGGACGGGCCTTCCTGCTTATAGCGTTCCAGCAGCCGCCGGAACTGCCGGTCCGTGATCTCCAACCGTTCGGCGGCCACGCCGGGCCGCAACTGACCATCCACGACCGCCTGGACGGTCTTGAGCCTGTCTAACTCACGCATGCTTACTGTAATGACCTCGGTTCCAGCCATCGCCGGGCGTCCCTTTATGCATTCAACCGGGCAGGCTGAATACCACGAACGGGCGCCTCAGGCGGACATTTCAACTTTGCTGAAACCGGACATTACAACTTTGCCGCTACATCCAGTTCTCGCATAATTAACCTTATGTTAAATGATTGCAGCGGGCTGAAAGCCAATGCTGGTGCGGTTTCCGGGATTCCCCCTTTTTCGTCACGTGATGCACGCTATCGTGCAGAAACGCAGTGTGATTCTCGCCGAAACCCCGGTGCCACAAGGCCGTACTGACTAATTTTGTGCGCTTCGCTTCAACAGCCAACACCATCCGCAACCACCACCCAAGCAGACCAGCATCAGCCCTTCCACGTAAATCGGCGAAGCTCCCTAAAAAGCTCACTTCAGCGTGCAGGCAACCGCGGGCAAGTGACCGGCGCTCGTTAGATTGAGGGAGCCCTGGCTCAGCCTGCCTCAACACGGTTGCGCCCATCAGCTTTGGCGCGATACAGCGCCGAATCGGCCCGCGCCAGCAATTCGTCAAGGGTCGCTTCCCCTGCCTCGATGCTGGCCAACCCCAGGCTTGCCGTGCAGGCGGGCTGCCCCGCGATGGCCGATTGCTGCTCCACTGCCTGCCGCACGTGTTCGGCCACGGCAAGCGCGGCCTCCATGCCGGTATGCGGCAGCAGCACGACAAACTCTTCACCACCAAAACGGCCGAGATAGTCCGTGTGGCGCAGGGCCCGGCCCACGGTTTGTGCGAAATGAGCCAGCACGCGGTCACCCACCAGGTGTCCGTGCTGGTCATTGATGCGCTTGAAGTGGTCGATATCCATTAGCAGCAACGACAGTGGCTGGCCGCTGCCGCTCCGGTTCTTCAGTTCACTACTGCCTGCGTGCAGCACGGCCCGGCGGCTTAGTACCCCCGTCAGGTCATCGCGCTGTGCCAGGTACTCGAACTGCGCACGCAACCGCTCACTCACGGTCAAGAGCAGGCCAACGCAGACGAACAGCGATGCGAAGCAATACGCTGCAATGTACGTGGTCTGAATAGCGGAAGGGGAAAACCGCGGAGTATCGACGGCATCCTGGAAAAGCGTCGTCGCTGCCCGCATCAGGAGGACCAGCCCCTGGAAAGCGAGGACAACTGCCATGAAGCGCGGCGCAAAACCTCGGCCGTGTTGCCTGGTCAGTCGCGCATGGGTTAGGCATATTGCCGCCAGCACCGTGGTCAGCAGCAACACGCGGATCCGGTAGTCGGGCTGGACCAGCAGGAACCACGTGATGCCAGCCAGGCAGCCAATGCCCAGGGCGAGCCACCATTTCCAAGTGCAGGGCACTCCGTAGAAGCGCTGGCTGCCGAAGTAGAACAGGGCGCAGCCCGCAAGCAGCAGCGCGTTACCGCCGAGCGCGACGAGCGCGGCCGGCCACTGCCCGTCCATGGCATAGAAGGCCGTGGAAGCCGCGCAAAGCATCGGTGCCAGCGCCCAGGGCAGCAACCCTTTGATGGAGCCAGGATAGGCGCGGCGAAAGGCCAACAGGATGATGCCCAGGGCGATATTGATCATTCCCGTCATCGCCGACATGGAGCGCAAGTCCAGGTTTAGCATTTGTCAGCCGTGGAGATACAGGATTTACCGTGGCCGGTGACAGGTCGGGATCCTGTAGGAAATGCGGTCATGTGCGTGTGCCCAATCAAGCTGGCATTGCACCCTGCAAGGCTAGCCGTGACACGTGGAGACCGGCAATCCCACCGCAGAGGCAGTGCATTGGGGAAACTACGGACGCAAGACCTTCCTGCGCCCGCGGGAGGCAGGGCGAAGCATACGCGATTTTGCTGATGACCAGTACGCCGGGCAGCGCTCAGCTGGCAAAGACCGCCATGCACTCCAATTCGACCCGCGCCCCCAGCGCCAGGCCATTGATACCCAGCGGGCTGCGCGCCGGATAACGCGGCCCGAAGAAGCCTTTGTAGACCTCGTTGAACATCTGCCACTCGCCCGTATCCGCCAGCATGATGGTGCGCTCGGCCACATCGCCGAGCTTGAGCCCGTAGGCTTCCAGCGTGGTGCGGATATTCATCTGCGTCTGCCGGGCTTCTTCGCCGATGCCCCCGGCGCAATCAGAATGGGCCATTTTCCGATGCCCACGATATCTGATGCGTTCAGGCTGCGGCTGGCGCCTGCGTTGGGTTGCCCTGCCTCCTATTTCGGAATATATTCTCCTCCACAATGAACCCATCGGGGAGACTCCCCTATGAGCGTATACGTCGCACGTGACCGAGCAAGCGCGCTTGAGCACATCAGTTCGCGCGTAGATAGTACTGTCGATCTAGACTATGAAACCGCGTGGGAAGACGCGCTCGAACTCGGACGACTTGGGCAACGGCGGGGCATCGTCGTACAGTTTCGAACCATCGAACATGTCTGTGTGGAGTCTGCAGATGCACTAGCCCGAGGGCTCCGGGGAGAAAAACTCACATTCCGACAGCGGTACCTCTACTGCCGGTTCGACATGACGGCATTATCCGAGGACTGTCTGTGCGAACTCGAGGCACTCGCCATCGAGCACGGCGATTACATCCTGCCTGGTCATTTGCTGCAAGAGGCCACGCTCATCTGGGACTAGTCAGTTTCCGCTGTCCCAACAGCGATACGTTGGGCGGCCTCTCGCATGTCAGGCCACCGGCTGGCGCATGCAAGAGACTTCGCGCTCGCATACGATCGCAAGAAGACTCCTCTGAAGAGCAAAAATGTTGTTTTCCCGATATGCCAGCCAGACCGCTTCCGGGAGATAGCAAATCTACTTAAGAAGAATCCCTACGGGCGGAAGCGTCCTGGCAAAAGTAGGATGAAGGGACGAACTTTGCATGAAGGAATATGTCATGCGTCCCCGCTATGCGACTGAGAAGGATTGGCCTGAGGTTGAGGCACTCCTGCGTGCTTCCTCACTGTGCGTCGAGGGGGTACGCGAGCATATCACCCATTACATCATGGTCCGCGACAATGCCGGGCTTCTCGGATGTGCCGGCCTGGAACGCTATGGGACAACGGGACTTCTTCGAGGACTGGCTGTTGCGCCGCGCGCAAGGTCTGCAGGTCTCGGCGAGCTTCTGCTGTCCGCAATCGTGGCCGACGTCCGGCAGCAAGGGGTCGCATCAATAGTGTTGCAGACCAAGACCGCATCCGGCTATTTCGCGCGCCTCGGCTTCGCGCCAATCAACCTTTCTGACCTGCCGCCTGCCGTCATGCACTCGCAGGAACTCAACCGTCCCCCAACCGAGGTCGGGACGTTGATGCAAATTGCCTTGTAGTGGCACGCTTGCAAGTTACTCAGCAGTCGGAAATATAGGCGACAGATGGAGCGTCGAAGAATGAACGGACAAGACGCGGCTTATTCTGGACGTCGGCGAGTTGCTCCTCGATCCGCTCGCGTAGCCTCTCGCCCTTT
>NZ_QKWJ01000019.1 GCF_003353055.1 Cupriavidus lacunae | reverse complement strand
TTCCGTATCAGGCAAAATTGCCACCACTGATTGTCAACTTCACCCGAAGTTAACACCGTCCAATCCGGTTTACAACCTTTCCTATCGAGATGTGGGTAAAGGCAAGCATTTATGGGAGAGGGGTTGGGGGAGAGGGCCGGCGCTTGCAAGAGCGACGGCCCTCACTTCGTGGAGAGTCCGGCCCTCTCCCCCGCCCCTCTCCCGCAGGCGGGAGAGGGGAGCAACCCCATTGGCTACGCCTGGTGCGGCGCCAAAATCGGCCACAGCGAGGCCAGCAGCAGCACGGCCATGCCGATATTGAAGGCGCGCAGCACCTTCGGGCGCGCCAGCCAGCGCCGCAGCGCCGAGCCGCACAACGCCCACATCGCCACGCTCGGCAGGTTGACCACCCCGAAGATCCCCGCCAGCAGCAGTACGTTGAGCCACAGGTTGCCGTGCAGCACGTAGGTGCTGCATGCGCCCACCGCCATCACCCACGCCTTGGGATTGACCCACTGGAACGCCGCCGCGGCCCAGAAGCCCATCGGCCGCTTCACCTGCTGGTCCTGCACGCCGCCGGCGGTGGCCAGCTTCCATGCCAGCCACACCAGGTAGACCGTCGCCACCACGCGCAGCATCTGCCAGGTCCACGGGAAGGCGTGGAACAGCGATCCCAGCCCCAGCCCGACCAGCCCCACCATCAACGCAAAGCCGATGCTGACGCCGAGCAGGTGCGGCAACGTGCGCACGAAGCCGAAGTTCACGCCCGAAGCGAGCAGCATCGTGTTGTTGGGACCGGGGGTGATCGACGACACCAGCGCAAAGCCGGCAAACGCGGCAAAGACACCGGTTCCGGCGGCGAATTGGGACACTTCCATGACTGACTCCAGGGGCGTTCAGATGCTTTCAGGGAAATCAGTCTACGGTCAGTTTGCAGTACAGTACCGGTACAATTTTTTCGATTTATGCCGATACGGGCCAGGCCTGCTGGCTGGTTCAGCGCAGCGCGTGCCAAGCGACGGCAAACGCGAGCAGCCACAGCACCGCGCCGGTTATGCGCTCCACCCACCGCACCGAGCGCCCGAAGCGCGCCGCCACCGCCGGATGCCCGATGCCATACGCCACCAGCAGGTCCCAGCCCAGTACCACGGCAAACATCCATGCGCCGTAGGCAAGTTGCACCGCGGCAGGCGTGCGGCTGGCGGCCAGCACCGAGAACAGGCTGGCATAGAACAGCCCGTTCTTGGGATTCAGGACGGCGGAAAGGAAGCCGCTGGCCAGCTGGGTGAGCCACGGCGCGGGCGCGGCGCGTGCGGCGGCGTCGGCCGCGGGAATGGTCAACGCGCCGCTGGCGCGCAGCAGCCGCCAGCCCAGCCACACCAGGTAAGCGCAGCCCGCCCACTGCAATGCCGCGAACAGCAGCGGATAGTCGCGCATCGCGGCAAACCCGGCCAGCGCCAGGCCGATAAAGACGCCATTGCCGAGCGCGATGCCCAGGCATACGCCGCTGGCGCGCCGCGGCCCGTGCACCAGCGCGCTGCGCACCACCAGGAAAAAATCCGGCCCCGGGCTGAGCAGCGCCAGCGCATGCGCGCCGGCCACCATGACGAACTGCTGCCAGGGCAGCGCCCGCGCGCCGAGTTCAAAAGCCACCATGTCCATGCCGACCCTCCGTGAAGAGCCCGCAGTGTCGTGCGCCGGGATGTGAGCGGTCTTGTAGAAAGTTGCGGTGGCGGCAGGCCGGGTCAGGCAGCGCGCTGGTAGCCGCGCGGCGTCATGGCCACGCGCTGCTTGAAGGCGCGCTGGAAGTGGCTCTGGTCGGCAAAGCCCAATGCCAGCGCCACCTCCGCCAGCGCCGCACCCTGCCGCAGCAGGCGGCGGCCGTGCTGGATGCGAAGGTCGAGCTGGTAGGCGTGCGGCGTCATGCCGGTCTCGGCGCGGAAGGCACGGATCAGGTGGTAGCGGCTCAGGCCGCAGGCGCGCGCCAGTTCGGCCAGCGGCAGCCGTTCGGCGTGGCGCGCGCGCAGCAGCTCGCGCAGCTGCGCCACCCGTGCGGATACGGCAGCGGGCGCCGGCATTGTCCGCGTGGCTGCGCCGGTATTCATGGCAGCATGCAGGTCGCCGATGAAGGCAACCAGCGCGGCCTCTTTCTCGACGCCGTCCGCGGCCGAGAACAGCGTGCGGTTCAGCCCGCAGACCAGCCGATAGACCGGCAGCGACTCCGTCACGCACGCGGGCAGCCCGGTCCGTGCCGCGCCGTCCTCATCCAGCACGGTGGCGACCCACGCTGGATCGAAATGCAGCATCTGGTAGCTCCAGCGCCCGTCCGGCACCGGATTGCAGGCATGCACCTGGCCCGCCGGGATCACCACCACCGCGCCGGGCCCGATCAGCGCCGCATCGTCGCCGCAGGCAAAGCGGCTGGTGCCGCTGTCGACGGCGCCGACCGACAGGGTGGGATGGGCATGCGGCAGGTAGCTGGCGCTGCTGTGGCTGGCGCGCCGGCTTTCGGCAAACGGCAGCGCGGGATCGGCCCACCAGCGGGCGGCGGCAGGCGCGGCCGTGGGGCGGCTCAGCGCTCGCTCCGGTACGGGCGTTCGCGCAGCCATTTGGTAGCGATCCACTTCTCGCCGGAGGCCACCGGCAGGCCCGCGTGCAGGGTACGGTCGTCCAGCGTGCCGTCGGGCAGCAGGTAGCTGAAGTACACCGCGTTGCCCTTGACCGGCGCCACCTCAAGCCCCACGCGCGGGAACGCGGTGGCGCCGCCCGCCTCCGGCGTGTTCAGGTAGATCACCAGGGTGGCGATGCGCTGCCCGCCGACGGACAGCTGCCGCGCCTCGCCGGGGCGCTGAGGGTTGAAGTAGTCGAAGTGCGGCTGGTACTCGCCGCCGGGCTTGTAGTTGAGGATCTGCAGCCCTTCGCCGTGCTCGGCCGGCACGCCGGTGACCGCGGCGATGCGGGCCTCGATGCGCCCGATCAGGGCATGCTCGGCCACCTGGAACATCGCGCCCATGCTGGTGCGGGCGTCGATCAGGTTCTCGTCGCCGGTGTCGGGGTTGACCACCGGCGAGCGCGCCAGCCGGCCGCGCGACAGCGCCACCAGGGCATCGCACTCGTCATCGGTCAGCAATTGCTGGAACAGCCGGACCTGCGGCGACGCCAGCCGGAACAGGATCGGGACCTGCCGGTCGCCGCCATCGGCCGCGTAGACCGCGGGCGCGTCGGCTGCTGCTGCGGAGGCGGAGCGGGCCCGTGCGGGCCGGGCCGGCTGAGCCGGCGTGGGGTCATCGGCGCCAGGTGCAAACGCCGCGGCCACGGCCTGGCGCGCGAAGGCATCGTCATAGCCCGAGCGCAGCATCGACAGCACCAGCGCATCGGCAGCAAAGCCCTGCGCGATATGCCGGGCCAGCCATTGTTCGAGTTCGGGCGAGGATTCGGTGTAGCCGGCCCTGCTGCCGGCAACGGATGCTTCGCGGATCATGACGGATTGGCTGCGACGCGTTGCGGCGAGAACGGGTTGCGGGCAGGCGGCTCCGCCACCGGCGCGCGCGGGCGCGGCGGCGCGATCTCGGGTTCGCCGGCCACGGTGACGGTGGCTTCGGAATACTGCCAGCGCTTCCACGCCGCCAGCACGGCGTTGGGGTACTCGGGGCGGCCGCGGCTGCCGTTGTAGCGGCCCAGGGCCAGGTACAGGTCGCCCTGCTCGCGGTCGAGGTAGTAGCGCAGGATGGTGCAGCCGTAGCGCAGGTTGCTCTGCAGGTGGAAGAGCTTGCGCGCGTCGCTGTCGCCGATGGTGCGCACCCAGAACGGCATCACCTGCATCAGGCCGCGCGCACCGGCCGAGCTGATCGCGTACTTGCGGAAGTTGCTCTCGACCTGGACCAGGCCCAGCACCAGCGCGGGCTCCAGCCCGGCGCGCTTGGCCTCGTAGTAGGCCACCTCGATCAGTTCCACGCGCATCTGCGGCTCGGGGATGCGCGAGGCCAGGCGGGTGGACATCTCGCCCAGCCATTTCAGGTAGGCCAGGCGCTCGCCGCCGGACGCAAACACCGGCCGCGCGGGCCGGTCATCGGCAATGGCGGCGGCCAGCGCGCCGCGCACGGAATCGGCCAGGTCTTCTTCCTTTTGCGCGCCGGCGTGGGCTGCCATGGCCGCCAGGGCCAGCAGCAGCCCTGCGCCCAAGCGGCGGGCGGCGTCGGCTATGCCGCGGGCGGCGCGCATGGGGCTCAGTTCGCCAGCTGGCTGCGCACGTGGCCGACCACGTCGGCCACGCTGACGGCGGTGGCCTGCGCGTCGCGCCGGCCCTGGTACTCGACCTTGCCTTCCTTCAGGCCGCGGTCGCCCACCACCACGCGGTGCGGCACGCCGATCAGCTCCCAGTCGGCAAACATCACGCCCGGGCGCTCGCCGCGGTCGTCCAGGATGACGTCCACGCCGGCGGCGACCAGCTCCGCGTGGATGCGGTCGGCCTCGGCCTTGACGGCTTCGGAACGGTCGTAGCCGACCGGGCAGATCACCACCGCGAACGGGGCGATCGCGGCCGGCCAGATGATGCCGCGCTCGTCGAAGTTCTGTTCGATCGCCGCACCCAGGATACGGGTGACGCCAATGCCATAGCAGCCCATCTGCATCGGCTGGGTCTTGCCGTTCTCATCCAGGAAGGTGGCGTTCATGGACTCGGAATAGCGGGTGCCGAGCATGAACACGTGGCCCACCTCGATGCCGCGGCAGATTTCCAGCGTGCCCTGGCCGTCCGGCGAGGCGTCGCCGGCGACCACGTTGCGCAGGTCGGCGACGACCGGCTCGGGCAGGTCGCGGCCCCAGTTGACGCCGGTGTAGTGGTAGTCGCGGTAGTTGGCGCCGCAGACGAAGTCACTCATGTTGGCGACGGTGCGGTCGGCCACCACCTTGACCGGCTTCTTCATGCCGATCGGGCCCAGGTAGCCCGGCGGCGAGCCGAAGGCGTCGACGATCTCGTTCTCGGTGGCAAAGCGGAAGTCGGCCAGGCCCGGCACCTTGGACGCCTTGACCTCGTTCAGTTCGTGGTCGGCGCGGATCAGCAGCAGCCAGATCTCGGCGCCGACTTCGGTGTCCTTGGCCAGCACGATGGACTTGACGTTGCGCTCCAGCGGGATGTTCAGGAATTCCGCCACCTGCTCGCACTTGACCTTTTCCGGGGTGAAGGTCTTGACCAGGTCATCCTTGGGCGCGGGGCGCTCGGCCACCAGCGGCAGCGCCTCGGCGGCCTCCATGTTGGCGGCGTAGTCCGAGGTCGGGCAGTAGACGATGGCGTCTTCGCCGGTGTCGGCGATCACGTGGAATTCATGCGAGCCGGAACCGCCGATGGCGCCGTTGTCGGCCGCCACGGCGCGGAATTCCAGGCCAAAGCGGCGAAAGATGCGCACGTAAGCGTCGTACATGTTCTCGTACGACTTGCGCAGACCGTCGGTGTCGCGGTCGAAGGAATAGGCATCCTTCATGGTGAACTCGCGCCCGCGCATGATGCCGAAGCGCGGCCGGCGCTCGTCGCGGAACTTGGTCTGGATCTGGTAGAAATTGACCGGCAGTTGCTTGTAGCTGCGGATTTCCGAGCGGGCGATGTCGGTCACCACCTCTTCCGAGGTCGGCTGGACCGCGAAGTCGCGCTCATGGCGGTCCTTCAGGCGCAGCAGCTCGGGGCCCATCTTGTCCCAGCGGCCGGTTTCCTGCCACAGCTCGGCCGGCTGGATCACCGGCATGGCCAGCTCCACCGCGCCGGCCCGGTTCATTTCCTCGCGGACGATGTTCTCCACCTTGCGGATCACGCGCAGCCCGATCGGCATGTAGTTGTAGATGCCGGCACCCAGCTTCTTGATCATGCCGGCGCGCATCATCAGCTTGTGCGAAACAATTTCCGCGTCGGCGGGCGCTTCCTTGAGGGTGGAAATGAAGAATTGCGAGGCTTTCATCCGTAATTTCTCTCTGGGCCGCTGAGGTCGGAAAAATCCGTCCCGGCGGAATCCGGGGGGGCCGGCGGCACTGAATTATGCGCACGCGCCTGAAACTGCCCTTCCGCTCGGGGAAAACCAGCATCCCCCGGTCCGGGCCCGGCTGCGCGCTTCCTTTATAATCAGCGTAATTCTAAAGGATTCGAGGTGCAGTCATGCTCGATCGTGAAGGCTTTCGCCCGAACGTCGGCATCATCCTCCTCAACGCAAGAAACGAGGTTTTCTGGGGCAAGCGAATCGGCGAACACTCCTGGCAGTTCCCGCAAGGTGGCATCAAGTACGGCGAAACGCCGGAACAGGCCATGTACCGCGAACTGCATGAGGAAACCGGCCTGCTTCCGGAGCACGTCAGGATCGTCGGTCGCACGCGCGACTGGCTGCGTTACGAGGTGCCGGACAAGTTCATCCGCCGCGAGATCCGCGGCCACTACAAGGGCCAGAAACAAATCTGGTTCCTGCTGCGCATGGCCGGCAGGGACTGCGATATCCACTTGCGCGCCACCGAGCACCCGGAATTCGACGCCTGGCGCTGGAGCCATTACTGGGTGCCGCTGGAGGCGGTGATCGAGTTCAAGCGCGATGTCTACCAGTTGGCGCTGACGGAATTGTCGCGCTTCCTGAACCGGCACCCGCGCGTGCCGCTGAGTCCTTATGGTACGCACGGCATGCATGGCCCCCACGGCGTGCATGGCCGGCACGGCGGGCCGCGCAGCCAGGCACTCAGCCGCGCCCAGCAGGCGCAGCAGGCCGACGCCGACTGCAATGCCGAGGCCGGGCACGCGGCGGAACACGTATCGCCGGCGACGCCGGTTTCCACTTCACGGAGCACTGATGACTAGTTTGACCGGCCTGGGCCGCCGCGGCGGCCTGAGCGCTGCCGGATTGCTGCTTGCCGCAGCCAGCCTTGCGCTGGCCGGCTGCAAGACCACCGGCAAGGAGATGGCGCAGGAAGAAAGCACCTGGATCAACCCGTTCGCGCCCAAGACCTTCGAGGAGGCCAAGGCCATGCTGCCGGCGCCGCCGCAGGACGCCAACCTGATCCCGTTCTCAGTGTCGGGCACCGGCTCGCTGTCGTTTGCGGTGGACGGCAAGTCGGTCTCGGTGGGCAAGGACAAAGTGGTGCGCTACACCGTCGTCACCACCAGCGACAGCGGCGCACGCAACGTGACCTTTGAAGGCATGCGCTGCGACGTGTTCGAGCGCAAGCTCTACGCCACCCTGCCCAAGGGCGCGACCGAGTGGGTGCCCAACAGCAGCGACTACGGCGAGACCTGGCACCGCATGGAAAGCGGCGCGCGCAACGCCTACGCGGCCACGCTGGCGATCGATTTCTTCTGCGATGCCCATACCGTGGCCGGCACCGCCGAGGCCATGGTGCGCGACCTGCAATCGCGCGCGCCGCGCAAGCGCTGAAGCGCGCGGCATCGACAAAAAAAACGGCGGGACTGCCTGGCAGCCCCGCCGTTTTTGTTTGCGCCTGGCCTTTCAGCCGCGATGCCGGGTCAGACCAGCACCAGGTTGTCGCGGTGGATCAGCTCGGGCTCGTTCAGGTGGCCGAGCACGGATTCGATCTCGGACGAGGGCTTGCGTGCGATCAGCCGCGCCTCGGCGCTGGAATAGTTGGTGATGCCGCGCGCGACCTCCTTGCCCTGGGCATCGACGCAGGCGATCACCTCGCCGCGGGCGAACTCGCCCTGCACTTCCGTCACCCCGATCGGCAGCAGCGACTTGCCCCCACTGGTGAGCTTCTCGACCGCGCCGTTGTCGATCACGACCCGGCCGCGCAGCTGCAGGTGGTCGGCCATCCATTGCTTGCGCGCCGTGAGCCGCCCCGTCGGCGCCAGCAGCTGGGTGCCGATGGCCTCGCCCGCGGCGAGGCGCTCCAGCACGTTGGCCTCGCGCCCGGAGGCAATGGTGGTATGGGCACCGGACTTGGCCGCGCGCTTGGCTGCCAGGATCTTGGTCAGCATGCCGCCGCGCCCGATCGACGTGCCGGCGCCGCCGGCCATGGCTTCCAGCTCGGGCTTGCCGGCCAGGGCCTCGTCCACGAACTGCGCGGCCGGGTCCTTGCGCGGGTCGGCGGTGTACAGGCCGCGCTGGTCGGTCAGGATCACCAGCACATCGCCCTCGATCAGGTTGGTGACCAGCGCGCCCAGCGTGTCGTTGTCGCCGAACTTGATTTCGTCGGTGACCACGGTGTCGTTCTCGTTGATGATGGGCACCACGCCCAGCGACAGCAGCGTCAGGAGGGTCGAGCGCGCGTTCAGGTAGCGTTCGCGGTCGGCCAGGTCGGCGTGGGTCAGCAGCACCTGCGCGGTACGGATGCCGTAGCGGCCGAACTGGCTTTCATAGACCTGCGCCAGGCCCATCTGGCCGACGGCGGCGGCAGCCTGCAACTCGTGGATTTCCTTCGGGCGGCGCACCCAGCCCAGGCGCTGCATGCCTTCGGCGATGGCGCCGGAGCTGACCAGCACCACTTCCTTGCCGGCCACGCGCAGCTTGGCGATCTGGGCCGCCCAGCGGGCGATGGCGTCGTGGTCCAGACCCTTGCCGTCGTTGGTGACCAGGCTGGAACCGACTTTGACGACGATGCGCTTTGCCTGCGCGATGACCGATTGCATGACGGGAATCCTGTCTCCCGGGCAGCCGGCGGCGGGCGCCGCGCCCGAATTGTCCGTGGGTATTCTTCTGGGTTGGGACGCGCCGGCGGCCGTCCCGCTTATGCTTCGTCCTGCCCCTGGTCGACGTTGTGCAGCCGCCCGTCCAGGCGGATGTCCGGCTCGGCCAGCGCCGCGGCCTCTGCGGCCTTGATCGCCTGCAGGTGATCCTTGATCGCGTAGATCAGCTCGCGGCAGCCTTCGCCGGTCAGCGCCGAGATCTGGAACACCGGACCCTTCCACTTGTAGCGCTTGAGGAAATCCTTCACCCTGGCCGCGCGCTCATCCTCGGGGACCACGTCGAACTTGTTCAGCACCAGCCAGCGCGGCTTGTCGTACAGGGTCTCGTCGTACTTCTTCAGTTCGTTGACGATAGCCTTGGCCTCGGCCACCGGGTCAACCGCTTCGTCGAACGGCGCCAGGTCCACGATATGCAGCAGCAGGCCGGTGCGCTGCAGGTGGCGCAGGAACTGGTGGCCCAGGCCCGCGCCTTCGGCGGCGCCTTCGATCAGGCCGGGGATGTCGGCGACCACGAACGATTGCTCATGGTCCACCCGCACCACGCCCAGGTTCGGGTGCAGCGTGGTGAACGGATAGTCCGCCACCTTCGGCCGCGCGTTGGAGATATGCGAGATAAGGGTCGACTTGCCGGCATTGGGCATGCCCAGCAGGCCGACGTCGGCCAGCACCTTGAGTTCGAGCTTGAGCATGCGGCGCTCGCCCGGCTTGCCGTCCACCTGCTGGCGCGGCGCGCGGTTGGTACTGGACTTGAAATGCAGGTTGCCCCAGCCGCCCATGCCGCCTTCGGCCAGGCAGACGCGCTGGCCATGCTCGGTCAGGTCGGCGATGACTTCGCCGGTGTCCATGTCCATGATCAGCGTGCCCACCGGCATGCGCAGCGTGATGTCCTCGCCGGCGGCGCCGTAGCAGTCGGAGCCGCGGCCGTTCTCGCCGTTGCGGGCGACGTGCTTCCTGGCGTAGCGGAAGTCGATCAGGGTATTGATGTTGCGGTCCGCCACGGCGAACACGCTGCCGCCGCGGCCGCCATCGCCACCATCCGGGCCGCCGAAGGGCACAAACTTTTCGCGCCGGAACGAGGCGCTGCCATTGCCGCCGTTGCCGGCGATGGCTTCGATTCGGGCTTCGTCGATGAACTTCATGATGGGTTTTCCGTGATGGATCGGCGCATGGGCGGCGGGATGCCGCCTACCCGGCCGGGCACACCGCAAAAGGCGCTATCGAAACGCGGCGCAGGTGCTGCGGCGCCGGGACCGTTTTGATAGTGCCTCTAATTGTGGCCAGAAAAGAAAAAGCCCCGCAAGGGTTGCGGGGCCTTCATCCTGCAAAGGCTGTTATCAGGCCGCCGGAACGACGCTGACTTGCTGCTTCTTGGCAGGGCCCTTGACGGCGAACTGCACGTGGCCGTCCACCAGGGCAAACAGCGTGTGGTCCTTGCCCACGCCGACGTTGTCGCCGGCATGCACGCGGGTACCGCGTTGGCGGATGATGATGCCGCCGGCGTTGATGGCCTGGCCACCAAACACCTTCACGCCCAGACGCTTCGATTCGGAATCACGGCCGTTCCGCGTGGAACCGCCGCCTTTTTTCTGTGCCATGTCTTACTCCTGTCGCTTTACCTGGTTACGCTCGATCGATCAGGCAACGATCGCTTCGATGCGCAGTTCGGTGTAATTCTGACGATGGCCCTGACGCTTCTGGTAGTGCTTGCGACGGCGCATCTTGAAGATCTTCACCTTGTCGTGACGACCTTGGGAGATAACGGTAGCCTTGACGGAAGCCCCGCTAACCAGCGGCGTACCAAACTTGATTTGGTCGCCGGCGCCCACTGCGAGCACCTGGTCGAGCGTGATTTCTGCGCCAATGTCTGCCGGTATCTGTTCTACTTTAAGTTTTTCGCCAGCAGCAACCTTGTATTGCTTGCCGCCGGTTTTTACGACCGCGTACATTGTCGAACCTCTCGGATGTGAATAAAACGCCTTGCCGGCACTGGCGCGCCCTGCGCAACCGGTCAAAGCACGGCGTAGCACATGGGCGGGCTCACTGCGGCCCGGTTATCTCCCGCCGGTCAGAACCCGCAAAGCGAGCACAACAACCGGAGGAAACCGGCAATTGTAAACGAGATCCTGGAAAAGCGCAAAGAAAACAGGCACATAGCCTGTGAGCGGCGGCCTCGCCACAGCAAGTGCGGCGTGCGGCTCAGATCAGGTCGGCGAGAAGGAATCCCGCCAGTGCGGCAAACGCCACCCATAGCGCGGTGCGGCGCAACGGGCGACGGGGTGCGTGCTTGTTCATGGCAGCATTATAGATGCGCCCCATCCGAACCCCCTGGGCGCATCCCCCGATCGGGTACTTTTAGATAGTGGGCCATACGTAGAACGCCGCGTGCATCGCATATAATCGTCCGGTTTTGCGTAACGGTGATCATCTTGCCCCAGCCTTCCGCCACTGCCTTGCTTGCCCCGGTCGCTGCAGACATGCGCGCGGTCGATGCTGTTATCCGCCAGCGGCTGTCTTCTGAAGTCCCCCTGATCGAACAGATCGGCGAATACATCATCAGCGCGGGCGGCAAGCGCCTGCGCCCGGTGATCCTGCTGCTGATGGCACGCGCGATGGGCTACGACGGCAACCGCCACCATGAGCTGGCCGCCGTCGTGGAATTCATCCACACCGCCACCCTGCTGCACGACGACGTCGTCGACGAGTCCGAACTGCGGCGCGGCCGCGACACCGCCAACGCCGTGTTCGGCAACGCCGCCAGCGTGCTGGTGGGCGACTTCCTCTATTCGCGCGCGTTCCAGATGATGGTCGATGCTGGCAGCATGCGCATCATGGAGATCCTGTCCAACGCGACCAACGTGATCGCCGAGGGCGAGGTCCTGCAGCTGCTGAACATGCACGACCCCGACGTCACCGTCGAGCGCTACCTGCAGGTGATCCGCTACAAGACCGCCAAGCTGTTCGAGGCCGCCGCGCAACTCGGCGCCGTGCTGGCGGGCGCCGACGCCCAGATGGAAGAAGCCGCAGCCGAATACGGGCGGCGCATCGGCACCGCCTTCCAGCTGATCGACGACATGCTGGACTACACCGCCAGCGCCGAGCAGATGGGCAAGAACGCCGGCGACGACCTGCGCGAAGGCAAGCCCACCCTGCCGCTGCTGCACCTGCTGGAACATGGCACGCCCGAGCAGCGCCAGCTGGCGCGCGATGCCATCGTGCAGGGCGGCACCGAGCACTTCGACGCCGTGTTCGCCGCGATCCACGCCAGCGGCGCGCTCGACGTCACCTTCGAGGCCGCACGGCGCGAGGCCGAGGCCGCAGAGCAGGCGGCACGGCAGTTCCCGCCGTCCGAGCTGAAGGAAACCCTGATCCAGCTCTGCGCGTTCTCGCTGCAGCGTCAGTCCTGACGACGTTGAAGGCAGCGGAAGCGGGACGAACGGCGATTTTCCTCGCCCTCTTCCATTCCCAAAAAAACGCTGCTAAACTTACGTTCTTTGCTGCTGACGGTCAAACGTCTGCCAGCGAACCAAATCGGGGTGTAGCTTAGCCTGGTAGAGCGCTACGTTCGGGACGTAGAGGCCGGAGGTTCGAATCCTCTCACCCCGACCAGAATTATCCTTGTGAATCAAGGGCGAAACCGCACAGGAGACTGTGCGGTTTTTTGCTTTCTGGGGTCGTCTGCGCCAAATCTGCGCCACCGCCCATGGCTTTCGTGCCACTTCCGCGCACGGATAAAAACGGTTCCTGCACTGGTTTTCAACCATGCTTTGAGGACACCGCAGATGGCCAACATCGAGAACCGCAGCCGCTACACCGTCACCGTCAAGAACAACGACGCGCTCGCGCGCACCTTTCCCTACAGCCAGCTCGAGCAGGCCAAGGCCTACCACGCCGAACTGCGCCGCCAGGGCTACAAGCCGAGCCTCGGCCAGCGCGAGGACACCATCGCCATCCGCATCCGCCAGAAGGGCCACCGGGACCTGAACTACACTGCCAGGTCGCTCGACGAGGCCGACAGGCTGGTCCAGAAAATCGAGGAGGAACGCAGCCGGGGCCTGTTCGTCGACTACACCAAGGCGCACCAGGTCAGCTTCGCCGACCTCATCCGCCGCTACATCAAGGAGGAGGGCCCGAAGAAGAAGGGCTGGGAAAAGGTCGAGAAGTACAAGTGCCTCGGCTGGCTCGAGGACCTCGACGGCACGCTGGCCAGGCGCGACCTCCAGCGCGCGGCCGAACAGGCCGCCGGCGGCCGCGCCACCACCGCGCGCGGCGCCATGCGCACGCCGGCCAGCGACCTCGACTGGATGAACAAGCCGTTCGCCGAGGTCGAGACCCTCGACCTCGAGCGCTACATCAACGACCGCCTCGAGGTGGCCGCGCCCGCCACGGTCGACCGCGAGGTCGACGTGCTGTCGGCCATCTGCAAGGTCGCCATCACGGTCTGGAAGTACCGCGTCGCCGAAAATCCAATGACCGGCGTCCGGCGCCCGCGCTACTTCAACGAGCGCGACCGCCGGCTCAAATCGGGCGAGGAGGCGCGGCTGCTCGCCGCCGCCCGCGAGGAGGACCGGCTGCGCTCCATCGAGCTGCGCACCGAGGCGCTGATGGCCGAAGCCCGGGCCCACGCCGCACAGCTGCCCACCGTCTACCAGCGCAAGGGGCACATCAAGGTGGCCCTGGAAGCGTGCCGGGCCCAGGCCGAACAGGACTACGTGCACGTGGCCCTGCACGAGACCCTCACCCAGTTTCTGCTGATGACCGCCGCGCGCCGGGGCGAGGCCCTGTCGCTGACCTGGGACAATGTCGACCTGGAAGGCCGCACGGCGTTTCTGCCCGAAACCAAGAACGGCCGCTCGCGCAAGCTGCCGCTGCGCGCCGACCTGGTCGCGTGGCTCGAAACCCTGGGCCGGGACAGCGAACTCGTGTTTCCGATTAACGACTCGACGCTGCAGAAGGCCTGGAAGCGCATCGCGGCGCGCGCCGGCCTCGACGACCTGCACCTCCACGACCTGCGCCACGAGGGCATCAGCCGGGTGGCCGAGACGCGCAAGTTCTCGCTGGTCGACCTGCAGGCCTTCAGCGGCCACCGCGATACGCGCATGCTGATGCGCTACGCCCACCTCTGCACGACGAAGCTGGCCCACTCGCTGGACGAGGCCTTCTCGGCAAAGGGGGAAGGCCAGGCCACGGTCGTCCACCGTGGCCGCCTGCGTCTGCGCAGTGGCACGGGGCCGTCGATTTCCGACGTGCTGGCCGACGGGCCGCAGCCTGCTCCCGCCGCGCCTGCGCCCGTTGCCGCGCCAGGCGCCGCGACGACCAACATCATCCCCTTCCCCGGCCGCCGCGCCCTCGGCCATTGAGGCAGTGGCGCCAGCCCCCACGGCGTGGCGATAGCGCGGGAAACCTCAAGGCCGGCGCATGGCACCGCCAGGGCGCCACTTCACCGCAAGGAAAGCGGCCCACCAAAGGGTGGGCCGTGCCTTCTGAATCATCCGTCAGCCTCGCGATGGGCGAGGCTCCTGCCGTAGCGCCAAGCGCCGCAGATGCCGGCTAATCGTTGTCATGCTGCCCCGCCCCAGCTGCGAGCGCACATTGCTCGGGCCGACGCGGCGCTTTTGGTGCCTGAGCGCGACGCAGGCTTGCACGACGTCGACCAAGGTGATGCCCGGTCGTCCTGCCATTATTTGCCCTCCTCTGAAATCCGCCCATGGGCGCATAGCACGTATAGGCAAAGACGTCGGATTACGTAATCGATAGTTGAATTTCGTAATCTAAATTTGGTGCGTTCCCGACCTTCTTTGTGCATGCTGTTTTGGCATTATTTTTAAAGGGAAATGTAGATGAATAAGACTACCGAGTTCACCGGCGTCCGCACGGTCCTCCACTTGTCTCCCGCCGTGTGCGCCGCTGCGCTGTCAGCGGCCCAGCAATCCGGACAGAGCCTGCAAGAATGGCTTGAAGACCGTGTCGGCTACGCGATGGCCGATGACAGCGTCATGCTTGATAGCGGGCTCGATGCGGTGGCGCCATGGTCTCTGGCATGCGCCGACCTGTTCGCGCAGGTGGCCAACAGCGCGCCGGAAGCGCTGCGCGGCCGCTGGGCCCTGCTGTATGAGCGCGTACGGCTCGAGCGGTCCCTGTGGCATGAACCGAGGCAGACTGTCGAGGAAATCGAAGCGGGTGCGCCCTTCAGCGAGCCTTACATCCTGCTGCCCAGGCTCCGGGCAGCGTGGTCACGCCTGTGCGCCGCCACGTTTTGCGTCTAGCAGAAGAAATGGCCCCGCATGGGGCCATTTTTGAATCATTGCACGTCGATACCTAGGTCTGCGAGGATTTCGAGGGGGTCTTTCCCGTCCTCTGTGGCGCGATACCACGCCTGCTCAAGCGCATCCGCCAGCGTGACCCGCTCAAGCGCTGACAGCTTGCGGAGCTTCTCTACCGGAAACGACGCGCGCGGCGCCATATTGACGCGGCCGCAGGGATACCCTTTGAGGAGTCTAAGCGCCCCTCGATGCCTTGAGGTCCTGATACCAATCCAGCAAGAATTTGTCGTCCGGTACCTTGAGCTTGAGCACTTCGAGTCCTGTGCGAGCGGTCCAATTACCGTCTTTGTCATACCCGAAGAGTTCCCAGTCGTCGCTGACTTGCACGATTTGCTGTGCATCATCGTCGTAATGGATGTACGGGAAGGCGTTGATACTAGCCACCAGAGCAGCTCGAAACGTGTCGAAACTTGCGAGACTCTCAGACGCATACGGCTCTTCCCAGAAAGTATTCACACCGTCATGCCCAAGCCCGTTCCACTCTCCACCAATGGTACACACCCGCGTCAGCTCTACCGAAGCAATTTTCATTTACAAGCCTTTCAATTCAGATTATCTCCAGAAATCCAATATTCCTGGATAACGAGATAAGTGTAGATAAGAAGCGCCTTCTTGAAAACTGCATCCAATCAGATGCACTCACCTAACTTTATTTTTCTACATTAATCAGCGTTTGTTTCTATTTGGCTGCGTTGTTGAGTGCTTGCAATATTTTTTTTATCTTCGGTTGCTTCGTCGCAAGAAAGCAACACTTGCTTGTCGCTTTCCGGCAGTACCGTGGCTTTCTCTACGACCACACAAGTGCTGACGACCGCGATGAGTGCGACCACGACTGGGACGCTGAGGTGCCACGAGCCAAAAGCAGCAAGCCTCAGGCGCCCTCCTCGCCGCCGCCCCTCAACGTGAGTTCATTAAAAAAATTGTTGCTTCTATTCAGATTTCACACACGTTAACGTCTTCCAGGGGAATCAACCCAAGCGAGTCGCAGAGTACGGCGAGTATCTTGATGTGCTGCGTGCGTCAGCAGAAGAAGGCCCGGAATTGCTGGCGGAGCAAGTCGCTGAAGCCGTACTTGGCTAGGCATCTTTTGCTGCGTATCATGGGCGCCGAAGACTGCGTAAAGCGGGTGCAAAAACGCAGCGCCGCCCGGGCATCCGGGTCCGACCTGGAGTAGGAATTCTGCCGAAAGGCAGATAGAGAACCCTGCATGCGACGGCCGCCGGAAAAGCGGCCGTTGGTTTTTCTACCTCCTGCAGGGCAGGCCCATGGGATGGGACACGAGGTAACGCCTAAGTCGGAATGGCTCACTACACGCTTTCCAGTAAGTCTCGCCGCAGCGGCGTTGTCCATCTCGTAACAGACCCAAACTTTGGAGGGCCACTCAGCATGTCAGCCGCTTTTCGACGCTACGTGGGCATCGACTATTCTGGAGCCCAGACTCCCGGCGACAGCTTGAAGGGCCTACGGGCTTACATGGCCACCCATCAGAATGCTGACCCAGTGGAAGTCCTCCCTCCCCCGAGTCCTCGCAAGTACTGGACACGGCGTGGCATTGCTATTTGGCTGGCGGACCTTCTACGAGAAGACGTTCCTACCATCGTCGGCATCGACCACAGCTTCTCGTTCCCGCTACGGTACTTCGAGGTCCATCACTTGGAGCCCGACTGGTACGTGTTCCTGGAAGACTTTCAACGACACTGGCCGACCGACGAGGCGCACGTCAACGTTGACTTCGTCCGCCATGGTCTCGCCGGCAACGGCGCCGCCCGGCAAGGGAATTCCAGGTGGCGACGCATCACCGAAGAGCGCTGCAAGGCCAAGTCGTCGTTCCACTTCGACGTGCAGGGCTCGGTGGCCAAATCGACGCATTCCGGCCTCCCGTGGCTGCTGTATCTCCACAGACAGCTTGGCGATAGGGTTCATTTCTGGCCGTTCGACGGCTGGGACGTTCCAGCGGGGCGCTCTGCAATCGTCGAAGCGTATCCGTCGATGTGGAGGCACGTGTTCACCGCGCAGGGCGGAATGACAAGCGACCAGCACGACGCGTACACCGTTGCGGAGTGGCTACGGCGGGCTGACCATAATGGTCGATTGCAGGCGGCGCTTCACCCCCGGCTACCCCCTGCAGAGCGAGCGATTGCGGAAATCGAGGGCTGGATTCTCGGGGTCGGTTCCGACTAATTGGGTTCGAGCAATTGCAGCGCTGCGCCCCGAGACAGTCCAGCGCGCAGCGCCCTGGCATTGCATATCGCATCGCCCGCCTGATGAGGGTCCTTGAACTGTGAAATCCAGCACTCCCGTATCCGAACGCCTTCCATCACGGTAACGTTGGCCAACCGATTGACACGAAAAGCCGCAATCGAAACGTACTGGGATATTTGCCAGGGCTTCGCCCAAAGACTGCTTCCTGGGCGTAGTTCGGCACGCCTCTGGCGTGCCCTAACATAGACCGGTGCCTTGCACCGCTTGAGGTGGCTGGCGGAGGCCGAACGCCCCGCCGGCCACACTCCGCCCTGTTGAGACTAATCTTTCTAGAGAAAGATTAGAGCGAACGCCGAAATCGCCTGAAAACCCTTATTTCACAAGACCTTCCGTCTGCCCGAGCGTTCACATAATGACAGGGTTTCGTTCACGTAAAGACGGGGGACTTATGTGAACGCCCCGCGCGGGGTAAGGTCGTCTACGAGGACGACGGGCTGGTTGTCGTGCTACGCCCCGTCTTTTCGTGAACGCGCTTGGCCCGCATATCAAGTGAACCAGCCAGAGACGTCAGTCGGCGTCTTTGGGACGCTTTGCTCAGCAGCCTCCAACTTGCTATTAGGTGGCTGCTTGTGGCAACGCGGCGAGCGCTTCGGTATGGACGCACGCGCCTCATCCTGAAAACGCTGCCG
This sequence comes from Cupriavidus lacunae, assembly GCF_003353055.1. Taxonomy (GTDB): domain Bacteria; phylum Pseudomonadota; class Gammaproteobacteria; order Burkholderiales; family Burkholderiaceae; genus Cupriavidus; species Cupriavidus lacunae. Next base: position 105,461 of record NZ_QKWJ01000019.1, on the reverse strand, counting down.
AGTGACTGTCACAGATTCGGCCTGTGCCAGGCATGACCCAGCAGACGCTTTCAACGTCCATCCCGGAAGCTGGCTGATGTCGCTCAATGCAACCCGCAACAACTGACGCCGGCGCCGCAGCGTCGATGCCGCAACCGGGCGCCCGTCTGGCCAGACATAGGAGGCCAGCGTGTCCAGCCTGAAAGACATGGTATTCCCCAGCCTGATTCGCACCGACAACGCACAGTGCAAGGCGCGTGCAGCGTCCGAGCGCAATGCCAGACGTTCAGTCAGCGAGACGGGCGAGAACTGCCGGCCCACGAGTATCTCAGTCAGTCGCCAATTGAGCACGACCTGCACGCCATTGCTGTCGCCACGCCGCCACTGCAGGAGCCGAGAACAGACCTGCACCCCAGATGGTGAGGTCGCCCATACCGTCACCTCGCAAAGTCGCTCCAGTTCTAGGCGAATTTGCCGGGCGGCGTTGCCGCCCTCGGCCTGCCGGCCGCAACGCCGTATCAACTCGCTGTAGCTGACAGCTAGCGTAGCCAGCGCCACAGGCTCACCCTCACGGGTTGGCACCGGCGGCATCGCGTCGGGGCTGTCAGCCCCATTTGCAAGAGCGCCGACCAATGCGTTCCAATCACTCAGGCCGGCGTGTCCTGCCGAATACTGCTCCGTGGCCAACTCGAGCAATACCAACAGCAAGGTCTGCTCAGGCATGCCGAGCATATCCGGTCCGCGCAACCGCCACTCAACCCCACCAAATTCGCATCTGGCGTCCAACTTCGGGCGCGGGCCTTTGCTGAGTGAACCGAATATCGCAGCCGTCGGCAACATAGGGTCGTACCGCACGATACGCTTTTCCCGGGGCGTCCACTTCATTGCGTTGCTCCCGCTCGCTTCCTCGGTGTCACTGCACGCGTCGATGGCTGATTCGGCACCCAGAGCGACATCATCCCGGACTGAGGCGCCTTGCGCAGCACCACGGTATCGCGTGGGCCCGAATAGTTGGACTTCGAGATATCAAATCGAACAAATTGACGCAAATCGGCCCTGTCAATGCCGAATTCATTCGCCAACGATTCGGACACCGGCGATAGATTGGCTTGCCAGCGGACGCCGTCCGTGAGGGCCGTACATCCTCGTGACGCGCCGACCTGCTCCCCCGTACCGCTCGAAATGGAACTGCGATTGGCGTGATGTGCAAGAAGAACCGCGCTACCTGTTTCGCGTGCCAGACGCTGAAATTGCATGACCACCGCAGTCATGAACGCCGTATCGATTTCGTCGCCCTCATGAAACTGTCGCAGCGGGTCGAACACAATCAGGCGGGCACCCTTGCACAACTCCACCAGCAGGCGGTATTCCTTTGTGCCGTCCCCCATTCGGACCAGTGACCCGTGGCCACCCATGGGATACATGCCCAGATTGGCGTCCAATAGCTCCAGCAAGGCGTGCCGGTCTTCGCGGCTTCTGGATGCCATAGACGAGGCCAATTGCTCTGTGGCCTCGTGGACCTTGTGGTGCATGACGGCCAACGTTTCCTCGGCCAAGAACAGCGCGACCTTGGCCGGAGACCGGTCGGTGCCATCCAGCGCCCCTCCAAGAACGGGCTGGCCGCATGCAATGGCGCCGCAGATTTGCGTCAGGAGCGTCGTCTTGCCAAGCCCGCCAGGAGCAATCAACGAGCCAACCGTTCCCGCCAGCAACCCCGGGAGAACGTACTTCAACGCCGGAGGTGGGGTACGCAGGATTTGCCGAATATTCATGCGCAGGTCTGCGAGTGTGGTCATTGCCCACCTCCCACGACATGCTCCGCGAGCCAAGCATCGACATCAGCCTGGCGCCACCGGAGCAGGCGCGTGCCGGGGATATGAAGACGGGGCGGGACGGCCAGAGGATTTCGGCGCAAATCCTTTTTAATCGTTTCAGGGCTGCGACCGAGCAGGGCCCCGAGTTCATGAATGTCTAACAGTTTCGACATGGGATGTTCACTCCAGAGAAGCGTTTCGCTGGAGCACGTTGGGCAACAGGGCTCTACGCGCTCGCAGGTGCCACGACGTGGCTCTGGGTGTAACCAACCGTTTTATCCTTCAGCACCGGCGACCATCCAGGTCATCGATGCTCCCTCCGTGAAAGCCGCACCCGCAGCCGCCTTCGCCGACCGCGCTGCACGTTTGCGAAGGGGAAGAGCCCACCAGGTGGCGGGCTCTTTTGTCGGCGCTTTTGTCTCGCTTTGCTTGAGTCCTGAAAGAAAACCGGCGGCGGGACGCCGCCGGTATCCGAATCATGAATCAAGGGAGGGGGCGAAACCCCTGCGCCCGTTGCCGAGCATTTCCCTCTCCTTCACTGGCGGTTCGTTAGGGTGCCAGCCCCAACTTCCACCCCATAGGTCACTGCCATCCTCGTCTCGGTGCCAGCCGATAGGAAGTGTGTAGGCAGGACTATGGACGGTGGGCGCCTTGTCATCGGCGCCCATTCCCCTTGAGCCCGGTGCCACCCGGGGCTCTCGTTCATCACGAGTCTCGTCACGACTCTTCCGACTCGACCGTTGTATGCCAACGGCCGGCCGCTCAACCGCACGCTCCAGTTTGCATCTCGGGACTGACCCACCATTGCTGGTGGCCCGACCTTCGTCGCGAGCAGTTGTCTTATAGGCGTTGGTTTCCGGGGTAGCCATCTCCCCGGACCGCCGCCCATTTTGCCTTCGTTAGAAGTGTTGAGCTTGGCGAGCAGACCACCAGTCCCTCACGAACCGTCTTGCTTTCTGGCGCATCTCCAGATTTCGCACCCCCGAACCCATTAAGCGGGGTGGTACTCATCGCAACATTCTCGGCTCGTTTCCAGGAATTCCAGGCACTTCAGGCCCTAGCTGGTTCTTACTCTCCCCATGCCCTCGCGGGCACTTACACGCTTTTGCTCTCGGCGAGGTGAAGCACTTCCGGGCGCGACCCCGGTCATCCTTCACTCCCGTGCCAGACTCCTCCACCGATTCTCACTCGGTGTCATGTCTGGCCCTGCAGGCTTCGACCCGTCAACGTACTGTTGACCGGCCTCGCGCTGCCCTGCCTGTCTACGTGGGGGCTTTTCGTCGTGCATCTGGGCCTTTTCAGGGGCGCCAGGTAGCACGCCGACGGCGGGCTTCAGCGGCGCGAATACGCGCCGCCATACCGCATTCAACAAATCAGGAGCTCGCACCGGGTGATGAGTCCGGTGGTCACAGGCGAATGCCCCAGCCTCGCGCAATGCGCCGGCTGTCCGTTTCCGAATCGCACGGGTTATCCGTGGCTTCGTTCATGAAGTAGAGGCGGGGGATTACTCCCAGCGGAAACCGCTGGGGATTACTCCCCGCCCCCCTTCCGGCACGTGACGGGCGCCCTTTTAAGACGCATCACGCGCTGCGGCATCGGTGGCTAACTGATGAGCGCCGGAAGAAATGACGAGATAGTGAGCGAGGTCGGTTGGCGGCCGACCTGCTCACTGCATGACGATGAACGTTGGCAATGGCAGGCGTTGGCAGCGCCTCTGACCTCGTGCGAAGTGTTGGCACATTTCGCAGCTGTCCTGTGACGTATAGGAACGTGTCAGTCAGCCAAAGAGCTCTTCAATCAGCGCATCTATCTTTTGTCCGTCGATTCCGCCTTTCTCATCGTCGTGGGTTACGACCAGCGTTGCCCTGTCACCGCCACCTTCCTCGAGCAGGCGGACGCCGTTCTCCCGGTACCACTGCAGCTTGTTCTCCCAGCGCTTCCGGTATCCCTCATCGGACAACATTCCACAGTGCTCCCATAGAATGGTGCGTCCTAGCGCCTGGTCCTCGATGGTGAAATCCGGCAACCGGTAATGCAGGCCGTCTGCGCTGTAGAACGGCACCTCATACCCCGCAACCACATCGTGCGCTGCCAAAGCGTCGTCGATGATGACCTCCGACTTCGAGCGTAGCGCGGTGCCTCGACGCGAGCGGTGTATGAGCTTCTCGTCCATCCATTTTCCGTTCACTTCCACGGGTGCCGGAAGCATCGAGGGGTCTTCCTTCTCGAACAAATTCGTGAAGCGCCCCGGAATAACGGCGTTCTCATCGGTGGCCAGCTGTTGCAGCTCCGACAAATCACCTTGATGGAGGACGACCACTCGGCGCTGCTGGCGGGTCAGCGCCGTGTAGAGCATTTCGCGGGTGATGAGCCGGCTCTTCTTGGGCAAGACCAGAATGGTGGTACCGAATTCACTCCCCTGGGCCTTGTGAACTGTCACTGCATAGGCCAGTTCGAGCAGCGCGCTGCGCTCATCATCAAAATCCCACGGCGCGAAGTTATAGACGAATCCAGGTTGCGAAGAGAATTCCACCTTTGTTAGCCAAGGCGCATTGCCCTTCGCGCCAGCGCTCAGCATTTCGCCTACGACGACACCAATCTCGCCATTGGCGATGTACTCGAGCGCCTCTTCCTGCGGGGTGACGTACTTGCGATTGTGATTCCGCACGTTGATAACCTTGTCCCCGTAGACGATACCTTCCTGACCGCGCGCAGGCGTGATTCGACCCCGCTTGTCAGACCGTCTGCCTGCCCACGCCACAGCATCCTTGCGGAAGGTCTTGTGTAACAGGCGATTGATGTCCTTTGCACCCAGCACATCATTGCGAAGAGGGGTCAGCACCTGCCACGCTTCGACCTTCGTGGCTGCGCCTGGATTGAATTCCACGGTCTTGTCGCCTAACACGCCACCGTAACTGGTTGCAAATGTCTGCTGGTCCTCGAGCGACTGCAATTCAAGTTCTGTGCGCAGGACTTCTAACAACTTCGTACGGAGTTCTTCCGTCGTATCCCAGCGGTGCGTCACGACACGCCCAGTAGTATCCCCCGCCCCTTCCAGAATGGACCAGATTTCGTCCTCGCCAGGTGCCAGCGGTCTGCCACTGAACCAATTAGCAAGCTGCAAGTCGACCGGGTAGCTATCCTGCTCGCCCGATTGCTTGTGCCGACGCTGAATGGTCAACTCGGCATACCCTCTCCTGACCATTGGAAACACGACATTGGGCTTGTCGTGCGTGAGGTACGTGACTGCATCGAAGAAAGGCTTGCCGGCACCGATTGGCGGCAGCTGCCGAGGGTCACCGACCAGGATGAGTCGGTCCACGCTAGTCTTTACCGCATCGAACAACGCACCCAGCATATCTTCCGTGAGCATCGAGGCTTCGTCGACAATGACAGTCTTACAGCCTTTATAAGGCGCGCCAGAAACGGTCTTGTAGACACCCGTCCGACTGTCGTAGCGCTTTCCGCAGCCGGCAAGAAACTGAGCCACTGTCTGAGCGTCATGGCCGCATTTTTGCGATAACTGCACACGCGCCTTGCCCGTAGGTGCCAGCAAGAGGACGCCCGTTGCCGCGATTTGTTCGTGCTGACACAGCGCTCGGAGCACAGTCGTCTTGCCCGCGCCAGCCGGCCCGACCAGGACGGAGAAGCGCGAGGCAGCAAGCTCAGCCAAGGCGGCTGCCTTTTCCTCACGTGCCCTCACCTCGTCTTTGTCCGCCTCATCAAGTTCTGGAAGAAGCCTATCCAGGCGTGCTCGCCAATCGTCCTGGAACGTGAACCTCTTGCCTTGGTGGACCCGGTCAGAGATTTGCTTTGAAAGCAGCTTCTTGAAGGCGACGTATCGCAAGAGCTGCAACGCGGGCTTGCCACCTTTCAGTACTACCCTGCTAACTTCGTAGGGAAGAAACTCGGCGACAGCATCGATGACGTCCTCCGAAGCCGGGCACGGCGGCTCCAGCTTCGCGTTGCGAATTCCGAGAACCACAATGTCTTCAGGAAGCATGGTGTGACCGCCGGAGAGCGCGGCCGCTTCAAGCTGCCCAATGACGAGGGCCCGCACTCTGCGCTTGTCCAAAGGTCCAGACATTCGCGACGGGTCTGGCAGTGGGTGCTTCTGGGCAACCACGTCCGCCGGATACGCGCCCCGGTCAATGGTTTCCAGTGTCACGCGCTCCAGTTTTCCCTCATCCGACGTCGGGACAGAGAAGCGGTCGCCTTCATAGATAAGATACGGATTCTCGAGCAGCTGCGAATCTTCGTACTCAAGCCCGGCAGCGCCGCGCTCGGCTCGAACGTAAAGTCGGGCCGCCTGTTCGTTTGTCAATGCAAAGCGAGCTAGGAGTTTGAGCAAGTCCAGACGACTAGCCTTGAGCGCCTTCCACTGGCCAGTCAGGTCACCAGTGACCAGCTTGGCCAGCGTCGGTGGCAGGGACGCTGGCTTGCGCATGACCTTGTCAACAAGTGGCCACGGGTCGTCGTTCTCGTTCAAGTGCTCTGCCAAATGCAGCGCCAAGAAGTTCCCGTGCTGGACTCCAAATGCAGACAATGCTGCGCCAAGTCCAGGATAGGGGCCCCGCAGCTTCCACAGCTCGGAGATTCTCGCGTCAATCCAGCGCAGCGCTTGCGCGACACCGTCCGCCCGGTGGAGCACCTCTTTCGCCGCTTCAAGCGCCAACCGGCACTCGAGCAGCGAAGACAAGGCGCCATCGTGGGTGACATGCTCGGCTCCGTATGAGAACTCCGAAAGCCGGTCCGCCGGCGAAAACGCCAAACACCGGCTCCAGTCCACGTCCGCCCCTTGTTCTTGAGCTGCCGCTAGCTCAGCATACGGCATCAAGAACCCACCATCGCCGACCTCCGCACGAATCGAATGGCGGACTACCACGTCCCAGACATAAGAGGTGTCTGCATCTGCCAACTTTCCTTCGCGTTCGTACTGGAGAGGCTTGCCGACTTGCTCTACACGCCCAACGCCGATTAGCACGCGTCTTGGGTCATCCGAGAATGGCGTCTGTTTGGCATAAAAGAAGCACAGCGAGCGCTCTACCTTGATGGCAGAGAAGAAGCCATCGAGCATTGCCCGCTGGTTGCGACCATTTTGAACCCAACCGCCTTCGGTCAACCAGCTTGGTTGGGTGGGCTCGCGTGCGAGGTCATAGTCCAAGCGCCAGCCCTTGGCGATGTCGTCGGCAAACTCGCGACGCATCCATTTGAACGGAATGCACGCTGCGGAGAAAGGAGGTTGCTGCAGTCCCATCGTCTGCAGGTCGTTGTGCGCGGCACTATCCGAATGTTTGTACGGGTGTGTAAGGTTGCGCCGCAAGGTGAAGGGGGCCATGAAGGTTGCCCGCTCCTTTAGGCAAGGCGGCAACATGCTTTCCTCAATCTCGTCAAAACGGCGGCCCGCGATACATATCTCGGCTTCATCACGCTTGGCCTCAGCGATTTCTGGCAGTACTACGCACGCGCCATTGTCACGTGGTTTCTTGCATACGGTACCCCGCCACTGGTCGTCATGCCAGGGGACCCGAATCGAGATGTGATTCACGAATGTCATCCTCTTCTCCCTCATTCATCTTGACTGCAACTGCGCCTGGAATGTCGGGCTGGCGGTTCCGCCCATTAGCAGCGGTCGCACATCCCGCTCTTGTGGGACATCAGGCAAAAGGCGCCTTCTTCACGCTCTCTTCTCCCTGAACTACAACAAAACACCAATTCTTGGCTCGCGTCACTGCGTTATAGAGGAGGCGCCGTTTGCCTTCGTCGTCAGAACCTACGGTATAGGGCCAGATAACAATGACGCCATCAAACTCGCGGTTCTTCGCCTGATGAACCGTCAACGCCCGGCGCCCCAAGTCTGACTTGTACGCCCGCGCGCGATGAGACGCGACGATACGCTTCGCCCTCACCAAGACCTCTGCCGCAGAAACACTTGAACGCCCAGCGACGTTCTCCTGCCGCTGGAGCCACCTCAAGAGCGAAGTACGCAGTGTCGAATCTGGCATACCTGCAATGCCCCTCCGGGTTGCTTCAAGGCTGTCAATCTCAGTGGACAGCAACCCTTTCAATTGGTGCAGGGCACCCGAATCGAGTTCCTCCCACGTTGTGGGAAAGGGGCCAAGCTTCCTCTGCCCGCGTTGTTTAGTGGAGATGTAAGTGACGAGCTGCTCGGCATGCCCCCTTGACCTAGATGGAGTAATGATGGCGATGCTTCTGCGGGGTTTTGCGTAAGTCAGCTTCGACGCTATATAAGCGGCGGCCATAGCAGGCGCTTTGAACCCAATGACGTCGAAGACCTTGCCAGGGGTTGGGGGCCTGCCATCGCGAATCGCAGTGGCTGCATCCAGAAGTTCTTGGACGTTCGTGCGCTGCGGCTTGTCGAGAACCTCCACCTCACAGGCTCTAGATATCCAATTAACAATTGGACTCGGGCGCCGCTCCTTGTCCAGACACTGGAAATCGTCAAACGCCACCAAGACTTTGGCATGGTCACCCAGAGAAGAGACAAGACGCACCCGTCCCTCATCAAGGTCTTGAGCTTCGTCCAAGAGTACCAACGGGTACCCTGCACCAACCCAGCCTCCGACCACCGCCCGCTCGAGCAAGTCGGCGGCGAGACTGCATTGCTGGTCGAAATCGACTTCATCGGTGGAGGGCTGGCAAAGGTGGGTCGCAAGCTGCCGCCAGCGTTCTCGAATGTTTCTTGCGAACCCGTCAACGGTTACACAGTTATAGCGGCCCCTCAGTCCCGGAATACCACGAAGTCTCTGGTCGAGGCGCTGACGCGCACCATGCATAAACGTCAACGCCAAAATGGACTGTCCAGGCTTGAGTGGGTTCGCGAGCAACTCCTCCTCCAGTTTCTCCATGAGCCTGAATGTCTTGCCATATCCTGCTGCTCCGCTCACACCCCATACACTCATGGCTTGAAAACCCGTACAAGGAAGTTGGCCTTCCCTTCCACTCCGTCGGAGAAGAGCGTTGAGCGCTTCCCGAGAGCTTCCTCGGTCACCGCGTTCAGAAGTTCGCGGGCGCGATAGCGGGCCGCAGGTGTCGACGCAATCGCTTGCGCCACGCCCTCATACGCAACTCTGTTCTGTTTCAATCCACCGTCGGACCGGTCATCGCTCTTAAGGCGGGCAACAAGTTCCTGAACTGATGCGATAGGCGGCGCGATGTCCTCGATACCATTGACCAACTCGGGAGCAGCATCGACAACCCACCCAACAACGTCCTCGATGGTCCAGTCATCGCACCACCTCAATGCACGCGATGGCGGCTCAGGGAGTGCGCCGAGCCCGGCAATGTATTCCTTACCCTTGACGTCGCCATCAACCAAACAGAGAGTCTTCGGATGTAGAGAACGTAGGCGCTTGTAGGTGTCAACTACCGCCGCGTCTCGAGTGCGAACGAGTCCCACGTGGGCTGAGAATCGCGACTCGTCATCGCTTTCCCAAGTCTGCTGTGCGTCAACCGCAGCGGTCAGGAGCTCCAACAGTTCGCCATCAGTTAGGCCTTCGGGAATAAGCACCGCATCGTGCATCAAGGCAGCAATGGTGTCCTGCCGATGCAACTCGAATAACTTCCTCACTCCGTTCTTGTCACTGGCCTGAGACTTGACAGAGTCCAGAGAAGTAGAGGTTAGAACACCGTCGATGTTTCGGAGAACAGCTAGCGCCCGTGGGTCAGACATCCCTGCCACGGTCGGCGAATGAGTGGAAATGAATGTCTGTCTGGATAAAGACTGCAATCGCTGGACCACGCGGCGTTGCAAAGGGGGAGGAATGTGCAATTCAGGCTCTTCCATTGCCATCCAGAAGCTCTGACCAGCCTCAGCGCGACGGCGTCCTAACTGGAGAAGTAGCAATAGGCTCTGTAGCGAAACCAAGCCTGTACCTTGGCGACGCGCAGGTATGACTGGACCGTCGACGCCATGAGCAAAGTGCGGGACCAACGCATCTAGGACCCCCTCGCTATCCGTCGAGGTGACTCTCAACCGCAGCGACGGTACGGTCTGAAAAAAGCCGTGAAGCTCATTGTTGAGCGCCGTGATGATTGGAGATATCTGTCTGTCATTCTCCACCGGCTCGGTTGGCGCTCTCAGACGGTCACGCTCCGCTAAGACGGACTGAGAGGGAAGGCCATCTCCCGAACTCACCACTCGACGGAAGAGTTCGCTACCAAAAGAGATGACTCGGTCCCAGGCGCGATTTGCCGGTATCAGGAAGAACCCCAACTCCCTTAGAAGACGTTGAGGAACGGAATGGTAGTTTTCTTCGTCAAACACGTCGCAATCTTCGTCGTCAACGAAGTAGCGCGCGGTTTCGATTTCAAGGTTCTGGCGGTCGAACCTGGCGGCAAACTCAATCTGGCACGCGAGGAGCGATTTTGCGTCCCTCGGCTCTGGGATGAGCTGTCTGGTCTCAGGGTCAATCCACTTGGGAACGGCTCTATCAGGAGTGAACCAGTCAGTATTCTTGGCTGGGTCATTGCCGGGAAATCCTACGATTGTCGCCGTTAGCTTGATGCGGTCAGTCGCAACAGGGTTGCCACCAAAGAAGTCATGCTCTGTGAGGGCACGCACAAGTCGGTCTCGGCCGAAGAGCAAGGCCAGCGCCTCGATGACAGTAGTCTTGCCACAATTATTGGCGCCGATGAAGACGTTGTGCAACCCGAGCGAAATATCCGCCTGGCGGATTCCCCGAAAGTTCCGAATGCTTAGCGTCAATAGCTGCACAGCGTCCCCTATTTGCACGTCTATGCGCATTCTAGCCAATGTACCAAGGCTTTGTGATGTCGGTTGCAGCGGGGTCAAGAGGCGAATGTACCCGCACAAGCATTGCGGCATGCCACACAGCATGCGCGGTAGTGCCGCACAAGTTGCGCGGAATGCTTGGAGACAGGATGGCGATTCTGTCGAATCGCGAAAAATTTTCAGGTGGTCTCGGTCGAGCTGGGTCCACCTGAAAATTTTTTAATGGGTTCATAGTCTGCGAACTCTTTCTTGTCTCCAAATGGCCCCTTCGGGGCAGTGGTGCCTATACGAGAGGTATCTGTCTACAAAACAACAGGAGACCTCTCAATGGCAACAAAACTCAGGCCCCTCGACCTCGCCGTCCCCCGAAATCAGACTGCCCTGATGCAGCACCTCCAACTTATTGTTGGCAGAGAGGGGCATCGGATTTGGTGCGGCGGGGTCATCGGCCGCACAAAACTGGCGGCCTTCATCACAAAAATGGCGGCACGATACCCCATCACCCGGAGCACCCGGCAGCGCACCTACGACCGCTCGCTTGGCCTCGCGGTCGTGCATTTCGTGGCCTACCCCGTCGGCGACAAAGTGCACTGGTGGCTCCTCTCCGACGCCGGCAAAGGCGGTCTTGCCGACCAGTCAAGTGAAGACGCCCGTGTGGCGCGCGACGCAATGTCCGCCGATGGACACATTGTCTTTGGCGACTATGTACTCCTGTACGCGACAAAGCGCGAGTGGCGGGAAGTTCAGTGTCCCAAGACTAAGAAGCCCCGTGGCTTTCATAAGCAGACGTCGACTTGGACGTGGAAGCTTCGCACTGAAGTCATGCGGGAACTGAAGCTCGGCATTGAGCGCTGCTGTGAACAGCTTGAATACGGCAGTGAAGGTGGCAATGGCAAGAAGGCATGGGGCCTACGCGGACTACTTGCGACCATGCGCTCTCGCCCCCTATTCTCGGGCGTTCGTTCGCAGGTTCTGGAATTGCACAGAGATGCGCGTGACCTATGGAAGCCGAGACAGCAGCTTTGGTGCGAACAGCACCCAGCTTACGCCGAGCAATACAAGCAGTCCGCTGGTGCCCTTACCCCCATTCGAGTAGTCGTGGCAAAGGAGTTGCCGAAGATGACGCGGAAAAAGGTTTTTGGTGAATCGCCGAAGACCCTGCAAGATATCGTCACGGGTGCGCATGTCCCGCTGTCGGCCGTGGTCAGGGAGGACTGCTAATGCCTCGCATCAGCTGTAAGCCGCGAAAGGACGGCAAAACGGTCGCCCTTGTTCGCTACCCGTACTCCCGTGAGCTCAAAAAGAAGGTAACTCACACATACGGGTCGATTCAAGTCGACGCCGACCCTGACGACGTAAGGTCCCACATACGCGTCGCCAAGAAGTACAGGAACGCGGATTTTGAGTCGCTGCTCACTGTGGATGACCTGGTCTACATAAGGAGCTGGCTAATGGAACACGGTGATACTAAGGCCCGGGAACTGCGGCGTGCCCGCGATACACGTGTCGAGAGAGATGTGCTCGAACGGCTCCGAGCAAACGCGGAGACCGACGGCAACCCACTCGCTCAGGTGGTCAAGCTGCTCCCCGCCGCTGGCGAGATGCTGCGCAAGTTCGCCGAGGATTGCCGTTTGCGTGGGCAGGAGCCTTGGGACCACCTGCGCAAGTCCTACCTCGAAGTGCACGCCGCCATCAAAGAATTCGAGCAGCTCGCTAAGAAGGCCGGCGTGACGAAGGAACGACGCAAGACCGCTGCCGATATCGCCTCCCCCTAAAAAGGAACGGCGACCATGCCCCTCGCGGGTCTGGTCGCCGCGCAGTCATGTACCGTTGACGCAGATTGCTAGAATGACGGCTCCTTGAATTGCCAAGGACGCTTTGGATTCTATGCCGACAGACACTGGCTTTTCGTTCATGCACCGCCGCGACGGGGCGGCGCAGTCGCTGATTCTTTCCAAAACATCACCCTCCGGCTACCCAACACACAACTCTTACTTTCCTGACCTGACCGTGAATGACTGTTGCGGACCAGAGAGCTGAGCAGGTAACTCCAACTTCGTTCCGTTGCTATTTTCTGCAGACAACTTGCTCCAAGAGCCACGAAACGTAATCTCATTGGGGACGGTTGCAGTTAGGCCGCCCGGGATAGTAATAATAACGCCACCACCACCGCCTGGCGAGGAGGTCTGTGCCAGCACAATGGACGCGACGAAAGATATCACAGAAAAAGCACCAATAATCGCTTGAAAGTTTAAAAGACGTCTAATCGAATTATCAATTATCCATCGCCCCCTATCCCTAAACCCACTATAAGCCAATTCCCGCAGCGCACGCAATCCAAAATATGCGCTAAAAAAGCTCGCCACACCACTCAAAATGCACAACAGGACAACTATTTGATTATCACGAATAAATGTACTCCACCCCAACTGAAAAAGAGTGCCAAGCGCAACTATTACTGCGAGAGACATCGTAATAAAAACCTTTGGCAAGTCTGCTGTAATTTGGACTGCGGCACGCCTGTCCTCATTTGAGGCATTCAGAAGAGTGAATAGTCTCTCATGAGCTGTCTTTATGACAGCTCCATAGTCTGCATCGGTCGCGGAGGAGAAATTTGATGCTAGCTCGTTGCATGCGGCGTCGACTTGGCTCGAGAAGTTGGAAATTTCCCTCGCACGCTGAATTAGGCTCTTCGCCTCGGCAAAGGCGAGTTCGTTCTCTTTGGCAAGAGTCGACTTTACTCGTTGCTTGGCCGCATCTAGTTTCGTGTCGGCATTATCAGCTGCGCTCATATTTCACGCCCATGCGAATAGCGGCACCAAATCGCCCCAAACTTCATCAATTGAGCGCATGACATTATGGGACGAATAGCCAAAAGGGTCTGTCGGCTGTCGTTCGTACAATTTATCAAAAATCTTATCCAGCGCGTAACTAACGTTTTTCAGTACTTGTGGCCCGGGCTTTGCGAGGCTTTCGCTGGACGGATAGCCTCCCGGAGGCCTAAATGGTTCAGAGTAAACCGCACCAATCATCTGGTCAAAATTTAGAAGAAGAAAAAACGCGGCGTCCCCTCGGAGCGGCGCAAAATTCTCCTTATGAAGATTGCTTACAACGGCATCTCGCACCAATTCAGCAATTGGCTCTGACGCGGCCCTGTAGCTCCAAAACAACGCCCAATATTTGGATTCCTGCGTCTTATCCATGTTATTCCTCAGGAAAAATTTGCTGAACGCATCTTGACTTGGGCGTACGCCTTGTCTAGGAAGGCAGGTTGCATCATCCTCAATCCATCCCTATTTTTAGATGGTCAAATCGCGTTTTTCAAGGAAGCCACTTAGTCAGAAATACGCGTCATCCCGATGCACGCCGTCGACTGCTTGACGCAGGCGTCGGAAATTCGTACATCCATTTGTTGCCTTGCGTACATACTTCGGTAATGGGACGTGCGTCGCTACGTCGCTACACCAGACTCGGTACACTAGTATTCGCGTGCCCAATGTACAGTCAAGCTCCTGCAATTTCTTTCCTCACTGGGCAGGTCTACTGCCTTCGGTGCGAACACAACAGTCCGTCTCCACCGCCCGACGCGTAACGTAGGTAACGCAGTAACGGTGCGCCACCAGACCGCCCGTCTAGCGCCGGCACCGCGAAGAAAAAAAGGCGAGCTCCCTTTCGAGAACTCGCCATCTACCGCTCATGCAGCCAACAGCTGCTCAAAATCATTCTGCGCCGGCAGGAGTTCCTGCGGCACGTCGAAAACCGTGACCTTGGCAGCCTTGAATCCGCTGCCAATGCGCTGTGTGCTCTCCTCGCCGCCCCGCAGCCGACGCAAGACTGTCGACCAGCCACCGGTCGCCCACTTGGTCCCAGCGAACAGGCGCTTCAGCTCCTGATGCTCCGGACTGTTGGCAATGAACACCTTCCACTCGCCTTTGACCATCGCAACGCGAATACCCAACTGGGCAAGCCGCGCCACAATCTCCGGAGTTCCCGTCGGGTCGTCACAGACCCGCTGAACTGCCTCCGAAATGGCCAAGCTTCGTGTCACCAGAGCGTCGTCACTCATGAATTTGAATGGCAGCACCCTCGTGAATAGCGCTTCCAGGCAACGCTGCTCGTCGGTCTCACCGTGCATTTCGACGCGAGCCTTGATGTCCAGCATCCCGACGAGAACCTCGGCATCCTCGGCCGTTGCCGGCTTCGATGACACCATCGTCCAGTAGCATGCAAGAAGGGTCCCGACCGTGTCAGCCATGCGGCCATCACCGCCAGCCGCCACGACGCATTCACGAATCATCCCCTCCGTTGCCTGAAATACACCCCAGCGGCTGATGAAGCGACGAGCAAGACGAGGCCCCATGACTCGAGCCTCTTCTTCGGTCAGCTGCGGACCATCGCCCTTTCGAGCAACGGCCTCCAGCACGACCCAGCGGGTGAGGTCCGCCGGCTCCATCTTTCCGGGTGACACGCCTGCTGCCATGAAGGGCGAGAAGAAGCGATAGCTCTTCTTTGCCCCGCCCGGCGTGCCCCGGACAATCCCTTCATCCCCCTCTTGTAGACTGTACGCCATGCGCGCCACTTCAAAGGTAACGGCGACGTTGGCCTTCTTCGGGTCTGCTTCAAACTCGTCAAGAATGATGGCCTTCGACGTCCCGCCGACCGCTTGATAGTAGCCTGCGAGGGTCTGCGGACCCGTGCAAACATGCGCGCATGGGCCCACGAGCCACTTGACGAGCTCCAATACTGTCGATTTCCCAACCCCGGCTGCGCCGGTTAGCAGAACATGCGGCCGACGACGCAATGCAGAGCAGACAAACATCAGAGCGACCTGCCCCAATATGAGTTCCGCACCGAGTGCGTGACGCCATTGGATTGCGCCGAAGGCGCTGAGAATGCGCTGCACCTCGCTATCATCCGCTTCCGGAGTTGACAGGTCGAAGCCAACATCCCCGCTGGCTGGATAAACCCGGCCTTCGTGGATGCCATGCTCCATCACGGTACCATCCGGGCGCCACACGCTGCGGCCATTAACCACCAGGCCGCCATCACTCATCCGCCAAATGCCGGCCGCCCGCTCATATGACTCGACGTACGGACCTTGCGCCTGGCAATCGCGAATGATGTGCGTCGCCAGAGCACGATGGTCAAACACCATGATTTCTTTTTTCGGGTGAAGGTGTGTGTAGTGCTCCTCGCACCAGTCAGCCCCGCAGATGGTCTTCAATTCCATCTCCTTCATCTCTGACGGAGATAGCCTGATAACCCTCTTCGAGAGCTTGCTGAGCAGGACGCACTTGTTACCCATAGTTCCGAGTGCCACATAGCCCCCGAGGGTGCCGGTGCCGTTCGAACCCATGGGGGTGCCATCTACGTTGATGATTTTGCTCATGCTTTATCCTTTTTTCAGTAGCCGGGCATATGCCGCCCGGTAATGGGTCAATGAGGCAGCCGGGAACGCGCTGCCTGGTCGGCCGTCAGTTGACGGCACGAAGCACCAACCAGGACTTCGAGACGCAGGGTCTTCCGACCCTGCAGGCACCCACACCTCCGCTGGAGTGTTCGGTTTTCAGAATGTGAAAGAGCGGTCCCGAGGAAAAGTCATTCCCCCGGAATGGGTCATAACGGCTGGCTCCCGAGAAAACTTTAGTGCGCGGCAAATTCTTTTGGCGCGAGATACATTGCGGACATGGACTTATGCCGCCGGCCCGGGTCCACGCCTCTGCTACTGGTGTTACCTGCGTTACCAGCGGCCCGGAAGACACATACATTCTCGCCGGCCTAGCCGTTGAGGCGCCATCGAGACACAATTTTGTCGCGGTCCACCCCAGTCTGGAGGCGTTCGCGGCTCGACCGCAGCATCGTCTCAATCGCGCACTGACTCGTCAGATACCACGACAGAAAAGGAGCAAAAATTCGCGGCCGAAGCCAAACGTTGGGCGCGTGCTTTTCTGCCCGGACGCCCTCGCTGAGGCATGTCACCAGATTGTCAAATTGCGCTTCGGCCTCCCTCGATGGAGAGCAAGAGCGCATTGAGGCCAGCAAAAATTGGCGCCTGTTGTCGGCCGGCGTCATGCCACACCACTGCATTAGGAGGAGTTGCACCACCTGCGAGGTTGGCGTGAAGACATGCTCCGGCGGCACCACGGCCAGTGGGACGACGAATCGGTCATCGTTGCGCGCAACGCTCCAGTTGCCATACATCAGCGACGCAAGGCGGGCCCATTCGATGCCCGCCAGCCCTTCAGCTACCTCCCCTCTTTTGGCCAGCGCAGCGACCTCTTCAAACGTTTTGTCGCCCTTCGCCCGGTTGACGCGCTGAGAGAACACTACTAAGTTGCCTAGCGCATACGTGCCGTCATTGAGAATTCGGTCAACTGAGGGATTCGCCTGCGACTGACCGCTCATAACGAAAGGGACAAGGGAGACGGGACAGGTCTTGCCAGTAATGCCGCGAAGAAAATCTGGCGTCACGGCAGGGTCAACGACGAAGTTACGCTTCACGGCGTTGCACCGCAGCCCGAGCCACTTTCTTACGTAATAGTCGGCCTTCAGTACTGGACCGCGATAGGCGTCGTACGCGACAAGAAATTCATCGGGCACGCCGGTGTCACGGCGCAGCCGATAACTGGCACAAGCCTCACCGAGCTGACGACACTCATTATTGAACGTCTGTTCATGTTGACCCGTCTCCATCTCTTGCAACCGCCCTCAAGCCATGAGTAACCCTAGGTTATCGACCAAATGAGCAATCTTCTTTATCTACGCAGTAACATTTGATGAATAAGATAACCCGCTAAGCCGCCAAAGCCGATTCTTCATCATCACTTTCGGCCTCAAAAAAATCCCTGGCCTTTGTGCCAACATACCAGGTCAATCCCTTGTTTGCACTAAACCCAATTATGACCCCAACTCCAAATGGGATAGCTTTCTCAACAGCTTTTCTCGTAAACGTTATACCTACTTTTTTGAATATCTCCTTTACCGCCTGAAGTGTGGCACCCTTAAGGTATTCTTTTGTCATCTTAACAAATGCCTTCGAGGTCAATGCCTTTCCGCCCTCCTTGGCTGCCTCGCCAATAGTACCTAATCCGGCTATCATCAAACACAACCTCTTCTCCTCTTCCTGAAGAATGTCGTGTTCATAGACCGAGGCAATCGCCATAACCATCTCAATTTGGTATTTCATGCATAACGCCGCATCCGCAGTAGCTCCGCCAAAAGCTGCTACAGCAGTCCCGAGGCCAGGAATCACACCAGCAAGCGACGTAGCTCCACCAGAAAAAGCGGCAAAGTATGAATAGTTTGAGATGATTTTCTCCACCGCTAACCGCCGAACTTCCCG
Organism: Cupriavidus lacunae; assembly: GCF_003353055.1. Lineage (GTDB taxonomy): Bacteria > Pseudomonadota > Gammaproteobacteria > Burkholderiales > Burkholderiaceae > Cupriavidus > Cupriavidus lacunae. Next base: position 87,571 of record NZ_QKWJ01000019.1, on the reverse strand, counting down.
ACGACCCTTCCGAGGGTTAGCTTTCGTATATTTTCCCAACAACGCCAAAGCCTCTTCTTTTATCTTTTCAGGCTCTGCCAGGACCAACTCGACTGCCCTCAAAATGACCGGTTTATTATCTTCTTTTTTCATCTTTACCCCATTTATCAATAACTATATCGCAGAGAGGCATCAGTCCAGTGCGAGGGTCTAGCCTAGACATGCCCTAAGTTGCAAGAGCATCACCACCCCACTTAAGAAGGGAACGAATCGTCGGGCTTCGGACCAGCATACCATTGCTCCACACAATAATGTGAGCCTAGTCGGCTTGAGAAAGTTAGGACCATATGCCCCCCCAAAATGGGCCCCAATTAGCCTGTTGACTAGGATACTCCCACGTTAGCTATCCTACCTGGGGGCCTGAAGATGCAGGGCCTACAGAAGCCCCAAATTTCAAGCTTCGTGGAGCTCGATTTGGGGATACACTGTCGCCTTGGACCGAAATGCAGCAGCCAGCAGACCAACAAACGATACGCTCGGACTGACCATAGAATGCCATTTCTTCCCTATTACGACCACATTGACCCCGGTCAGGGCGGCTCGTCAATGGTGATACCGGAGCTTCCACGTCCGGTTCTGGACAGACCGCAAGTGTTCACATGCTCCCTGTGTCACGAGGATTTTCCTTCGTACGAGCACTGGTTCCAACATCGGTTTGAGGCGCATCCCTACCGGCGACCGCTCCTTGTACTTGGCTCAAGAGAGGTCAATACACCACGGTTTGTCGTAACCACGACACTAAAGCCTAAGCAGATACAAGCGATTAACGCGGAGATATGTCGCCTAGATGGCCAAACAATCTCCCCGGCGACACTCGCGCATCGCCTTGCCACCGCGAAGTCCGGATTTTTCAAGGTAGAACTGGTTGGCGCCGAAGGGAAGCTTAAGGTCGAATATGAAATTTCCATTGAAATTGCAACAACCGAGCATGCCTCATTAGTCGAGCAGGAATTTGCTCGCCTCTACACGTCCGGGGGCGTCTCGGTGACAAGCATCAGTGGATTCATTCAAGCGACTGCCGGAGCTCGCACTGCACAGCGATATGTTGACGGCCTGGCCGCCTATCTTTACGGACTCCTCGCAAAAGACCAGCGGGGTGGAACGATACTTTCTCAGGAACAGGGGCGGGCCAGGTTTAACGAGGCGCACCAGGCTCTCGCCGAAATCGACCGCCCTCTTGCAACAGTAGTCGCCGGCATCGTTAGTTTCCAATTGAATGCATTCTCCAAGAACGAAGGTCTGGTTGCCGTGCCGCGTCTGCGGGTTGCCATGCGCTGGTTTGATTCAGTCAGGAAGACTGGCCTTCTGGGGGCTATCGAGGAGTGTGACAGCACGCTAGCGCCGACCGCCCATGTGCCTCTTGACTCTTCTACCGATGAAGTTCTTACATGGATGGGACTTTCGCCAAGCAAAATAAGCGCTCTCACGAGGCAGATTGAGAAGCGAATGCAACAGGACGACTGGCTACCCGAGGACCGAATTAAGGCTAAGGTGCTCCTCGCGAGCATCTACGAGTCAGAGGGTGCCATCACCAAGGCCGCGCAGGTAGCCCGTGGATTCCGTCATGACCCGGTCTTTGGTAGGTTGGCTGAGCGGCTAATTTCGGATAAGAAAGATTCAGCAGATGAGTAAGCACCGACCACAGAAACCTGGAGGTAGTAAGAGTTCGAACAAGGGCTACCCTCGATGGGTGAACGAGAAGTATGGGCAAGCGCGCCCCCAGCGCGAGGAAATGACATCATCCGGCGGCATGCATAACCCTCCCTCTGAAGTGGTACATACGAATACGGAGGAGCCGCAGGTCGGAGCGGCTGTTGCACCCATCGGTGGCGCAGACGAGAGGGGCGTCGTCACATCGACGTCTGGTCCGGAACCGCTTGAATCTACCGCTGCCGATGTCGTCAGTGGTTCGACATCAAGCCCTCAAAAACCTGAACTTGCACAGACAGTGGGCTTACGCCAGAGCTTAAGCAGTTCCGAAGGTTCCGCCATGGAAAACGCTGCAGCGCCAGAAAGAAAAGAAAAGCGCCCGGAACCTCAGAACGTGCAGGAGTTCATCGACGCCTTTTTCAACGGCAAGGCCAAGACCTTGTCCGACATAGTCGCCAAGCGGCTCAGAGGCACAACAATTCCTATACCGCCGGCCGTGCGAGGTGAGCTACTTCGATGCGTCCAGGAGGTGGACCCTGTCCTTGATAAGACCCGAAAATTGATGCAGCTGGCTCTCGAAAATCGGGCGCTGAAAACGGTTGGCGACATACTGATGGAGTTCTGTGCAGAGTGCGTGCTGCTGAATCCTGCGGTCCACTCCAACGGAATGAAGGCGTTGCTCTTTCCCGGCTACGCTGATAGCACCCGTCTGGAAGACGCTTGGCAAGGGCTGATGTCACTGCCTCCGCTTAGCCAGGTCAGCAACAGAAATGTGACGAGCCCCGAAGAGGAACCAGACGCCGCTAGGCAAACACCTGGGACGCCGGGAGCCAACGGCGGCGCTCGCGACAAGCGTAAAGGCAAGAGCGACCGGACGGGGCCCGTGAAGGGGCTCGCTGCTAGTGCGCGGCGCAATGCATTGCTTTGCTCAGCTGTTTGGCGCTTGTATCACAGCCATTGCACTTTCCCGGAGATGATGCGGGGGCTACGCGCTACAGTTTTTGCTCTTTCCAAGAGGCCTCAATCGCTTGAGACCGAACTCATCACCGCCATCACGACGCTTTCTGAGAAAGAAGATGAACGCTTCGCGTATCTGCTGGAATGGTCAAACCGACTGCAGACGGATAGCTTAAACAAGCTTAACAACGCGCTCAGGCTGACAGAAGAGCTGCAATCCCACATAACAGCAATCGAACAACAGCTGCAGTCCTCAGTTGAACATGCCGATAAGCTTGAGAGTCAGTTGTCCGAGGAGCGCGCCGCTCGCGCGGCCTCAGACGAGGCGCTTGGTGTGGTCAAAACGCACGGTCAAGCAGACTTCGAAGAATTGCGAGCGACATCGCTAAAGGCTATCAGGGACGCAGTTGCTCAATTGGACGTAGTTTCGGAAGCGCTCAAGAGAGACGTCCCGAAGGTCGAAAGCGCCCGCGACAAGATTGATGCCGTAATGGACGCGCTCAAGGTTACCAACAAAAAACTGGAGAACGCCTGATGGGGATTGTAGGTTTTGACTTTGGGACAACCAACAGCGTGATGTCCATTGTCGCTGGTAACCGGTGCATCCCCATTCTCGATGAGGGATTCCCTCATCCTTCTGTCGTCTCATATCGCGGCGGGGAGGTCGTGGTGGGACGCGAGGCGAAAAAGGCCCTGGCCAGCGCCACATCCGGCGTTGTCGGTAACACCGTTAAGTCCCCAAAGACCATGCTCGGCCAAGGCAGCGTCGTGATAGACGGAACTAGCTACAGCCCCAAAGCTGTTGTCCGCGATGTTGTGGCGCACGTCATGATGCACGCGCGGGACGACCGGGTTGCCAAGAGTAGCGGGGAAGACTTTTCCCGAGCTGTTGTAACTATTCCAGTCGACATGAATGGTGCGCGAAGGCAGGAGCTTCGGGAAGCGTGTCGAATGGCCGGCTTGAGCATTTACCAGTTCGTGCACGAACCGCTCGCAGCGCTCTACGGTCACCTGCGGAGTCTGCCTGACTTCAAGGAGGAGTTCAATCGCCTGAACCGGGAACTGGTATTAGTGTTTGACTGGGGCGGAGGCACGTTGGACCTCACGCTGTGCCGGGTCGCCGATGGGATGCTAGTGCAAGTCCTAAACGATGGTTGCAGTGAAGTTGGCGGCGACGTGATTGATGACATGCTCGTCAATGAAATTGAGTCCCGAGCCCTAGCGAAGAGAGGCATCAGCCGTGAAGTAGGCCGACAAGTTGGAGCTGTTGCTCGCCTTCGGGAAGAGGCCGAGCGGGCTAAGATTGCACTGTCCTCAAAGGAGGTTTATTCAGTCTTAGTGTTGGACTATTTTCAATCGGAAGTGGGGGACGTCGACCTCGAATACCGCATCACTCGCCAGGAACTGCAAGAAATCGTTTCAGAAAAAGTCTCGCAGGCAATTTCACGAATCGAATCACTCCTGCGCGCGACTCGCATTGACCCCTCGAACATAGAGTTGTGCCTGGCAACGGGTGGTATGGTGAACATGCCCCTGATTCAGGAGCGACTGCACGAAATTTTTGGAGCGCGCCGAGTTCAAATCTCTGAGCGAGGCAACACCATCATTTCCGAAGGTGCGGCGTGGATTGCGCATGACTGTGCCCAACTGATGCTCGCGAAAAACATCGAGGTCTTGGTATCGAGGTCCTTGCACTTTCCAATTATCAGGGCAGGCACATTAATGCCCCGTGAAGGCGAAGTTCAACGCCTACCCGAGCCGCTGGCCTTCTACTGCAGTGACCCTACCGATGGTGTGGCCAAATTTCAGTTGATGGCACCCAAACGAACCGGGCGCAGTATACAAATCACCGATGAGCGGAATTTTCTTGGCGTGCTTTCCGTCGATGTGGATGCGCAGAAACGGCCTCTACTTGAGCGCCTCCTTCTTGACGCCGCCATCGATGAAAATCTAGTGCTAAATGCGACCGCCCGTTCCACGATTGCTGGAAAGTCCGATTCGCTTGAATTGCACAATCTCGAATTCGGTTTAAGCGTAGCTGCCGGGTCATCGGAAGATGGAGCCAAGAAGCTTGACGATGAACCGCTCACCATTATCGGCGACCACGATATCGGTTCAATCCAACTGCGACCCAATATCGCCGTACGCCAGGACGACCTGAAGGCTGTACCCGGTGAGGTACTCTACAAATGGAATTCCCACTACTTTGATTTGAGAAATTCGCCACCACGCGAACAGGACGATGAGAAAGCACACTACCAGCCCTGCTCGGTGTGTCGAAAAGTGTACTGCGAGTGCGCAGCACTTCGTGCTCAGGCGGCAAAAAAACTGCAGACCAGGCACGAGAAGACTTAAATGCGGAGCCGAGCGCGGAGGTGCCGTTGCGAAAGTGATTAAAGAAGGTGGTCCGCTGACGCCGACACGACGATGACAACATGTCCGCACATTGGTAGGCGGCACTATTGGATTCGGGCTGGTAGCCGTCATCCTCAGCCATTCGTGAAACGGAAATGCAGTCGCCTGAAGAAGGAAGGCACCTGCGCATACACCAACGGCTACCCGTGGGTAGCCGTCGCATGCGAGGTTCTCTATCTGCCGCAGCAGAACTTCCACTCCAGGTGGAACCCCCTACTCGAGGCGGCACTATGCTGTTTCACCCGCTCCGCATAGCCTTTCGCATGCGATGATAGCACCGGAGCGAGCGAGGAGGCGCTTATTAGGCCCTGCCCAACCCGGAGTCAGCGGACTGACCGTTTGGCACTCGGCCGGCAAGCTATCCTGAGAACAAGATGTAGTGCATGTCGACGGAGGCTTGATGATTCTGCAAATCGCAAAGTGGGGAAACAGCCTTGCGCTGCGCATCCCGGCTGATTACGTTCGCCAAACCGGCCTCAAGGAAGGCAGCTGGGTGCAAGCGACCTTGACCGTCGATGGCGGCATCAGCATCCGTGCCTCCAAATGGGACCGTGGCGCTTTCGCACAAGAACTGGAAAAGACACGCGAAGCCATGCCGATGACCCAGGCTGTCATGGAAGAGTTTCGGCGAGCGGCGCGCTACTAATGGCGTAGGCCGGTTCCCCAAGTCCAAGGCCTTGTGCGCGAGGACCTGGCACGACCGACGAGGGACGACAGATTGCCCTATGTTGACGCGCCGACTACCTAGTACATTGTTAGCACAACTGGTGGCGTCCGAGGTGCAAGACATGACTGTCCCCAAGATTATGAACGCAATCTCCGGTCTGTTTCGGCGCCCAACCGCCCGGAGCAAGTCCTCCGAGCGTCGCTATACGCTGGTGGAGTTGGCTGAGCTCGCCGAGCGCGATAGCGATGAATTCGAGCGCGTGCTAGCTGCGGCAGGTGTGCCTCCTGCACCTGCCGACTTGGAGCCGATTGTCCGACAGCGGTGGAGCGACCTCCACGGCTTCGACCGAGCTACATTCGATTACGACGCCTACACCCGGTCCCTAAAGCACTGATGGGCTTTCGACCTCGGCGTTATCCATCGATGTCTGCTACCCTATGATGGCTGAAAGTATCGGTCCGTTTGCGTCGCGAGCAAGCTATTTGTGGAGCCAGCGCGCGACTGCCCGAATCCGCCGGCGGATACCTTTTGCACTCTCTCGCAGCACGACGAACAGAATTGTCGCAATTCGGACCTCGTAGTATGTGTCTGCTGAGCTAATCTGTGCCGTTTCACGCGCAGGCAATCCGCAGGCGACCCGTACCTTCCGACGCAACCACGCCCTCCACGCAGCGCGACAGAACGCGCGCTCAGCAGCATCTGCTGTTCTTCTGACGGCATGGAATTCCTGCCCGTCGATGAAGCCAGACACGTCATAGCCGTCACGGCGTTGCGAACGCCAAGCTGTGTAGCCCCAGCAGAAGATTTCTGTTGCCATCCCCTCCCCTTCTCCATGCCTATCCGAACATTGTTCATAACTTCTGCTCAATGAGCCAAGGCGTTGCGCTTATCGAGGCCGAAGACAGGGGTATACTCGGACACACGGCTCCGACACCAGGCTGACAGTGCTCGTCATCACAAAGCGATATCAGGCTGTGGCCCCACGCTTCTGGGAACCACTCAAGCTGCCAGCCAGCTAACATTGATAGGCGCCGGGGACAACTACTGCTTGCAGTGTGGCGCCGGCTGGGGCATCACCTTTCTCGGCTGGAACGAATGTTGCGCTGCTTGCCTTGCAGCGGAAACACCTAGAGTAATTCTCCAGTGTTTCTGTTCGCGCTAGCCCCTCAGATGCCAAATAGCTGTTGGCTACGCAAATCTGCGCCTCAGCAACAGACAGGGGAATTGCTACATGGACCCAGCCACAGGCCGGACATTTGAACGTCTTATACATGGTGCTCACTTGGCGCTTCTTACGTTTAGAGACTAATCGAACACTGCTCCCCTTCCGGCACGAGTTGTCACGTAGCTTCGCCCGCACCACCCAGTGGCGACTCATCAGTGACATCACGATAGCTGGTCACGCCGTTGACACGGCACCAACCAGCCCACGTCACCTCGCCCTCGATACTAGTGCCCGGCGCGCCGTCAAGAACATATCTCCGGCCGGAACGGGTTACACCGACACAGGTACGCGCATCGAATTCGACGATTGCAGAGCTGACTCGACCAGTTCCTCGGTCTGGACGTGCCCCGAGGGAAATGCCGCTCCCCGCAATTGGTCTCATACACTCGCCACCGCACCAACACGACTTCCGGGAGTTCCTCTATCGAATGCGCCTTCCATATCGTCAAGATATTCCCCTCCATCAGTGTGCGATAGAGCATCGCTCGGGACGAGTACTACAACCCAACACGCGCTGGAATTAGCCGCCGGAGTTGCAACTCACCGCCAGTCCTTCACATGGAATGTCACATATAGCCTATCCCTCAGCATCCGTTGCACGTCGCAATCCCCCAAGCCCACACTGCGCTGACAGTGAACCAGATTGAGCATGCAGCTTTCAAATCCGTCCTTGCGGTCATCGAGGGCTAGCCAGCTTCTCAACCGGTGTTTTGCGACATATCGCAGAACCTGCTCTCCCCGGGTGAGGGTGGAGAACTGCAACGCGTTTGTGTCGTCGTCGGGGTAGGTGGCACCGATAACCCGCTCGCGCAAAGCCGCAATTGGCAACGCATCGCGTGCGCGCTCAAAGCCGAACACCTGAATCCAGTCTGTCGAAAGAACTATCTTGACATCAGGATACGGTTCGAGCAGCTGCTCAAGAATCCCAGCGTATTCAAACAGCACGACACCGGGCTCGCTCGCGACGACATCCTCCCCTACCACGTAGGCATCAGACCGATGGAGGCAGTTGTCGTAATCTACGAACAGCACATTCTTCCGGGAACTCTTCTCAACAGCCCATCCCTTCGAGGACTCGCCTCTTGCAGCGCCCATCGTTCCCCCTCTCCCTCACCTGACCAAGCTCGACTAGCTTACTCCCGCGAATCACCCCGCGCTCAACTCTCGGCACCATGAAATAAATTCTAGCCCACATAAACCAGTTGCATCAATGTTTTCAATACTTTGAATTAATTAAATTGAAAATATAATTTCTCCTTTAACGAATCACAGAATCCAGAAAAATGCGAAGCCAGCGTGTCAGATTGATGTGCCACCCGAAGCCAAGTCCCCATCCCTGCGACCGTTATTAGGTCTCTGTGCAATCCTATTTGCCCAGCCTCTTTCGTAGGCTGCTACCGAATTTCGACACATACACCCTATAGTCTGATTTGTGGTTGCCGACGAAACTTCCATCCGTTCAGGCAACGTTTGGGTGTTCGCTAAGCAGGGGGGAACGAAATTGGGCTGGGAATATACAAATTTCGAGCGTGAGAAGCTTTACGAGGAAGTTTGGGCCGAGCCGGTCACAAAGGTCGCCAAACGATACTTACTGTCCGACGTCGGTCTTCGCAAAATCTGCCAGAACCTCGAGATACCACTTCCGCCGGCAGGATACTGGGCGAAGCTGGCGGCAGGCCGTGCCGTAAAGCGCAGTCCGCTTGGGACGACGAAGGGTCCTACTACATATCGCCGTTCTCGATACGTCGCACCGCCGGACAACGAGTTCGAGGCCAGGTATCGTGAAAGGCTTGAAAGAGATTCGAAGCAACGCCCTCCGACCGAAACAGTGCCGCTAAGAACTTCGCTGGAAGACTGTCTTCCATTGGCCAAGCGCGTCGCGAAAAAGCTCCAGGGTAAGGGGCGCGATGCCAGAGACTGGCTGGTATGTGAGGGCCCGGGACTTATGTCCGTGACTGCATCCCAATCCAACGGTTTGCGCGCAGCGCTGCTCTTCAACCTGCTGCTCGAATCGCTCGACGCTGCCGGCTATGATGTTTCCACGAACGCTAAGGCCGAAGGTCCTGCGTGCGCCTCCATACTGGGCTTCGATGTGTCATTCAAAGTTCGCGAGCGGAGCAAAAGGGAAATCGTACCATTGACGCCCGAACAGCAAGACGTCAACACAAAGAAGGGATATGAATTCTTCCGGGAAGATTACCGGTACCATCCGACAAACGAATTCGACATATCAGCAATCGAGCCCCATGGAACGCATGAGCTCGCAAAGATTAGCGACAGCCGAACCACTCGGGTTGAGACCAAGGTAGCAGACTTCGTCGTTCGCCTGCGCGAGCTGGCCATACGCCGACACGTTAGAGCCGAAATAGATGCTGAGCGCCGCATTGTGGCCGAAGCCAGGGCGCAGGAACAGCGTCGGAGAGCAGAGGTTCGCAGAGTCGCCCTCGAGCGGCTGAAGCAAGTCGAGGAGTTGGCGACGCGGCTAGAACGGGCAAATCGCTTGAGGGGCTTGGCGAACATTTTCGAAAGCAACTGCCTGTCGTCAAAAGACGGCGTCATCGACGCACAGTGGATAAGGCGAGCGGCGGACTGGCTAGACCCTACCGTGGCTGGCCGGTGGCATGAGGTTGACGAGCCGGAAGCCTGTGAGCCGTAAGGCTGGCTTCCGAATAGTCACGGGTAGCGGCTTCCCGCGCCAGGATGTTGCATGTCTCAATCTGCTGAGAGCAAGGGCAACTCTCACGGCGATGTCAAGGGATTCAATTTGGCTAACCGCCGTTGCGGCTGTTATGTTTGCCATCGCTCGTGCCTATGTGAGCAGAGCGATGGGGCGCATACGAGACGATGCTATGGTGAAGAAATTGGTGGACCGAGCTATGACCAAACTACTCCACTTCGCCGAGTCGCAAGAAAATATCGCCCGGGTCGCGATGCGACTCGGCGCGGGCGTTGCAGTTCTCGGAGCGCTGGTAGCCGTCGCCACTATCATAGCCGTGATGACCAAGTGACCAGCTGCGCGCAATGTGGTGGATACCCACCACTCACATTCAGCAAACCGATGGCACTGCCAAAAAAAGAGCACGGGAATGAGGCAGCACAAGCGGCTGGGCGACCAGGCAACGCCTCCACTCATCCCGTCAGACGGCTTGCCCGTGCCTTCCGAGCCTGCGACATTCGCTGTTGCTCGTAGCCGCCCCCGTTGCAAGCTGGCGACCCTCATGGCAGAAATGCCGAATGGTCTGCTACGCGTTAAAGGCTGGGACGAAATGCCACCTGTCGGTCTCGCGAATGACCGATGAGCATCCAGTTTCCTCCCGCGAATTGAATGCAAGGCGAATAGGCCGCTCATCCCGGCGTCGTTGGCGAGAATGCTAACAAGGTGTCGGCTGTGATTTGCCAAAATTTGCGCGTCCAGTTTCTCCGGAGAAACTTCGATGGGGCGTCGCCGTGCCATCAGATTGCATGCGGGCTGCTGCATCACAACTAGCCACCGCAGGCCCAGACGTGGCAAATTTTTGGCGGTTAGTTTCCCCGGGGGGAAACTCGACGTGCAGCGCGTAGCCCGCAATGTTGACGACGTCGCCAAGGAGCCACCGGCCATGACAAGCCACGATTTGGCAAAATTTGTGCGGTTTGTTTCCCCGGAGAAACCAGAGGCGCCCGCGCTATCGCTGGCTGCCCCTTGTCGCATACCCGCACGGTGCGCGAGAGTCGCAGTAAGTTTCCCCGGGGAAACTCGATGCGCTGCGCGCAGCCCCCAAAGCTGACGACGGCGCCAGGAGCCACTGTCCGTGGCAGGCCACGATTTGACAAAATTTGCGCGGTTTGTTTCCCCGGAGAAACCAGAGGTGCCGGTACTATCGCAGGCCACTCTATGCCGCAGACCTGTATGGTGCGCGAGAACCGCGCTTAGTTTCTCCGGAGAAACTGCATGCGGAACGCGTGGTGTGCAACGCCCACCGCGTCGTGAGGAGCCACCGGCCATGGCAAGGGCAGATTTCGCAAATTTCTCCCGTCTGATTTCTCCGGAGAAATCGAATGCGAGCGACACTGAGCGCGTCACCAAGAACTCTTGCCCAGGGCAGAGGCAAACCTGGCAAATTTCTCCCGCGTTTCCCCGGAGAAACCGAACACGTGGCGCGTCGCATGCAACCCTGAGGAGTAGCAGCCGGACGCCCATCACCTGTGCAACCCATATTTCGCAAAATTTGCGCAATTTGTTTCCCCGGAGAAACCGGATGAGCCGACGCTATCGCGGGCCGCTCTATGCCGCAGACCAGCAGATTGTACGAGAGCCGCTATTAGTTTCCCCAGGGAAACTGAAAGCCCGGAATGGCTACCCTACCCTCACTCCCCCTATCTGTTCGCGGGTGCCCAGCGGGCAGCGCGGCGGGGAAAATGGCGCCCCTCCCAGGGTGGGGAGAGGTCGCCCTGCAATCAAACAACAATTTCCGCCTTGTTATGCCCTTAGTGTCGGGTCGCGTCAGCCTGGCGCCGTTCCGCTTCTGCCCGAGCCTGCATTGCCTTTAAGTAGGTCAACTTGAACACAGGAACACCGTCAGGCAGCAATTCGCCGCTCATAATGCTCACCTCGGTGTCCGGTGTCGTACCCAACATCCCACGCACGGCCCAAAAGAACTCCCAGGCCTCAGGCTCATCACACGCTTCCACAACTGCGATGACTCCATATGTCTCGGAGGCGGTGACGAGGTAGTAGCGGCAGTTTGTCTCACTGGGCAGTGCTGCTGCTTTGATGCTCATCTCCGCTCCCCGTCGTCGCAGCCGTCATGCGGAATACCCGCTAGGCAGTATTCCACCGGAACGACGAGCGACAGGCTGACATCGTTGACCGTAACATTAGCGAGCACGCTTGGAATCGTATCGACCCGGCTGGCAGCGTACATTGCGGTACGCATTTCGTTGAACGTCGTTGCGACGGAGGCGCAACGAGGCGCCTGGCACATCTCGACCAAAGGCACAATGCTCCTCCACGGCAGACGATTCTGCAGGACGACTGAGTCATCCTCGCCCTGCCGACCGAGCATCACCCGAACTGGCTCGGACTCCAAGGAGCGCAGGTACGACTCTATGGAGGGTTCGTAGAGGGGCAGCAGAAAGCGATGCTGACTCTCTCCAAGCTGGTGAGTGACCACCGCATAGTGGCCGCCGGATGACCCGACGCAACCGCTCAGACGGATAGCAACGTCGCCTCCATGCCGAACAATCGCATCCACCAACTGCGCTGACGCGTCGCCACATAAGCACCAGCCACTGAGGGGATTTGCCAATCCAGGATGATTGGCGGTGGCCGCTCGTACCTCCTCGGGCGACATCAGCCTCGCCATGCTCACCAGCGCCCCGTGCAGCGCAATGGGTTCAAAGTTCATTTCTGTGTCCTCATAAGTGCGCCGGACTGGCGCAACTTGTATAGCGACCACGAGGCAAGAGTTGGAGGAATTTGATGGATAGTCGAATCAATCGTCAGACACAGGGACCTAATCAGAAAGAATGGTTCTCTCGATTAAATCTGGCAAAAGTCAAGGTTGCTAGCTAGGGAGGCCGAAAGAATGCTGAGCGGAAGGCCTGTCATAAACCATTCTCGCGGCATCTCGTGGCTAAGAACATAGGATATTTGATTCAAGCTAATTGCATTTGGTTTTGTTTGTATTCGTTTGAGGCACGATAAGCCCCATTGAATCCGGTAGAGCACGTCGCTAGAATCAACAAAGCGGCACAAATCAACCTCACGGAGAATTAAAAATGAATACCATCAACGATACCATTGAGCAGACTAAAGAGATGTTTTTCACATCCCGCCTGTACTCGGACAGCGGTCGCGCCAATCCCGACCTGCCGCGCTTCCGAGCCCTTGTGGCTGACTATGCAAACAGCGCAAAAGGCACTGTGATGCCCGATGCTGAGGCGCTGCGGGGCTGGTGGCTGAAACATCTGCAAATTCAGATGATTCGCGTTGACGTTGAAGATAATAGTTTTGGGGAGGCCTGCTGCAACACCAATAGCGCCTTTGAATTATTTAAGGCTTTGGAAGCCGGCGAGGCTGCCGTCGACCCAAATTGGGGCATTTCTAATGGCGCGGCGCTGATGCAGATTCTGCCAGCGTTAGCTTTCTGCCTTGAGCATGAGGGCCTGATGCTCGAAGATGTGGCAGCGTGAGGTGCGAATATTTCGGAGAATATCGCACGCTTGGGCCGAGAACTCCACGCAGAAATGCCGGATTTGCAATAGCGTAGGTAGGCAGGGCAACGAAGGGCCTTGTCGGCTCGTCAAATTTACAGCGACTCTGAGCCGAGGCGTACAAGCTCCGCCGGGTCGTTGCCATCGACGGTGCCCTCTGGATGACCGGGCCACCAGCTCGAAGTCCGCCACATTAGAGACTTAAGCCACTGATTTTTAACAATTGGCCGTTCAAAGCGCAAAATTGAAAAATGAACGGCCAATGCGGTATGCTGCACATCCCCCCGGTTACCTGCTGCCTAACGCGTAAGACCCACACGTCGCCAGATAACGGGGCCAGCGAGGAAGAAGCGTTCTGGTCGGGCCATGGTTGAACGAGCCTGCCCCCCTGCGCGACTTCGGCTATCACGCGAGGAACGGGAAGCCGCCCCAGGGCACCGCTGGCTGCAGTACCTCGTGGCGTTAGCCATTTCCGGCTTGGGCCAGTCTCGGCCGCAGCGCATTGACCAACGCGTTCGCCGTTGTCAGAAACCACGCCAGTTGTGCAGCTTCACCGATTTTGACAGGACGTCCATCGGACGGCTCTACGAGAAGACGGCCCACAGTGTTTCCGTCTGGCTCTGCCGTGTGGCTTACCTCGAATCGAAGCGCATTTCCAATCTCAGATTCCAAGGCGGCTTGGTCATCGATAAGCCGCTGCAAGACTTCTCGCCCCTCGGCGCCAATAAACTTGAGCATGAGCCCCACGTTCCCGCCCGCTTCCCGGTAGGCCACTAGCGGCGCGACCGGGCCCGGCAACTCCAGGCGCACCCAGTTGTTACCGCCATGGCGCGGAGGCATCTGGTCCGGATGGTCGAAACGCGCATTGGCGATAAACCGGTCCCAGAAGGCGCGATTGGCCAAGCGATTGCTGGTCCGGTCCGTCTCGACAGGTTCCCCGTTGAGTTCCCCGCTAGCCATCCTCGCCGGCGCACCGCCCCGGTCGAGAAGCAACGGCACGCCCTCGTTGGACACGAGCACCCTGTGCTGTACCACCTCCGTTTTGAAGGGAACCGCCGGCACCAGCAGCGTGCGCCCGTGCGGGTCGCGATACAGCCGCAACTCAACCAGGGTCAGACGGGACAGCAGGCCACTCTGGCCCGACACTAGCCGACGCAGTGATTGCAGGTCGCTGCGGATACCGTCACCGGCGATGGCCAGGAGGAATTCGCCGCCACGCAATGAGGCAGACACTGCGTCGACAAAGGCGGCTTCCTGCAGTGCGGGGTGGCGTGCCTTGGCCAGCGCGAACATCGGGTTGACCCCGCTCAGGCCTCGGCTTTGCTTGAGCCTGGCCTCCAGGTCGGCGTACGACCATTCCGACAGCAGCGACGCGTACTCGAAGAGCTGGGCAATGACTTCGCGGCGCGCTTCTGGGTTTCGCCAGAGCTTACATTCGACGAGCACTAACCGCCCGGTTGCCGACACGCCGAGCAGGTCGAGATAGACCGTCGACGTGCCAAAGCGCAGCGGCAGTTCTCGGCACAGGGGAACGAAACTCTCACCGTGCCCGAACATCTCGAACATGGGTAGCAACTGGGGATGGCGAAACAACGTTTCTTGCAACCAGCGTTCGCTGTGCCCTTCGGCATTGGCAAGGGCGACGCGCTCAAATGACGTCGTGGAAGGTTCTGTTGCGTCGTCAAAAAGAAAAGCGGTCATGGTCTACTGCGGTAGCAGGCCAGTTGAAATTACCGCCAGTGTAGCCTTTCGCCAGCACCCGGCCCAAACAGCCAGTTCAAATGATTGGCGCAAGGTCGTCGTTGGGTTCAGACGCTGGCGGCAGCGAATTTAGGCTGTAGATGCGTGTATGGCGCAACCCAATCGAAAATTGCCTGCTCGCACCGATTCAGACCTTTCGCATCAATCGAGAACTCGCTAAGCGTACCAACCTCGTTGGTACGCCAGAAGTCCGCCGCCTCAAGCGAGGGCACGGCACTTTGTCCTGGCAGCAGCAATAGTACCAACTCTGGCGAATGGGCACCCAAGCGCAACGCATCGTGGTAGATGTGCGCCGACGCCATTGCATCCAACGTGTTCTCTCGACCACTACGGTACTTCGAATCAAAGACGATGAACCGCCTGTCTGCACCCTGGGTGACCGCAAGAACAACGTCTGGTCGTCGCTCTCTTGAGAGGCTACATGCGCATCGCCCACCGCTCGGTGATTCTGAGGGAAAGACCGCCTGGAACAAGAGGTCCAGCCTTCGCCCGTCAGATAATATTCCAGACATTGCCAAGTCGGCTGCCGCAACGCTCGACTCACACAGCTGCAATGTGCAACCTGTGACGTCCCGAAGAATGCTCACCAGTCGCACGAAGCACCAGGCCTCATAGACCCCCCAGGACGGGCTCACCTGCAATAGGTCTTGCGTATCCTCGCCTTCGACAGCAGTCCGCAGCGCGTCCGTTCCTTTTCGGTACGCACGACTATAGGAAGGGTGTGCCGAAATCTGCGTCAGGCCAGCCGCAGTCGTTTCGGCGCGGCTAATTTCCGCGAATGGAGGCAATGCCAATAGCTTTTCGACAGACTCGGCGAACTGACGGAGCACCTCCAGACGACGGTCTTTGCGCTGAGCCTGGTCTTCGACGCTTCCGCCAAGAGAGAGGGTTGCCGTCTTTTCAGCCAGGCTACGCACGACTGCCTGAAAGCGCTTTATCAAGGCGAGCATGGTGCGATTCGCCGGGGTATCAACGGTCAAAGCTGGCGCTTGCGATAGAACAGTTAGCGATTCCAGTGAAGCATCGTCATTCGATAGGCCGGTCGCAAGCGATGCAAGCCGATGGTCGCGCAAGGCGGAGGGCACCAAGCGGCGGATGCGCGAGAGCGGCACCGCCTGTGAGGCCGAACGCAAAAACCGCTGTGGAACTCGCGCAATCTCATGGACTGCCGCCAGAAAGCTCGACCCATGCTCTCTCAAGCGGGCCAACTGTACGAGCGCCTCGAAGTTGCCCGGCCGACCTTGGCGGCCGAAACCAATCGCAGCAGCGGAAGCGCCGACGAGCAACGTGGTATCGAAGTCTCGAATTTCCGACAACATCGCGTCGAACTGTTCCGCACCGAGCTTCTGCGGTGTAGGGCTAACGTCAAACTGGAAGGCGTATTCCTGCCCCGACGCAGCAAGCACGACGGCTGTGACGCGACCGGCGAAGAAATTGGGCGCCCAGGCGAAGCACCCGTCGGAAGTCTTAGGCAGTTCCACATCGTCCAGCAGCAGTCGACATGAATCCACGCCGTGCACGTTGATGAGATATGAGATGCCCTCACAGAATCCCGTCCCGACTTCACCGACGTGCACCGTGACCTGCTCGGCCTCGCTGTTCGCCGCAGGCCGAATCGTTAGGTAGCATGGCACCTCTGCCATGCTCATCGCCAAAAGCGCGCCGAGCCCGACTCGGCCAGGTCCTTCTGCATGTCCCCCAGCTTTTCGTAGCATCGCAATAGCGCGTGCTCCTTCATTACCTCCCTGGCTGCGTGCAGTGCGCCCTCAAAGCGCTTGGAGCTTTCTCCACGGAGTTTGGGCAATACCTTCGCATAGAGGGCGTCATCCAGCGCCTGAGCATCTGTGGTTCCCAGTCTGGCCGCAAATAGCAGGTAGCTCAGCACATCGTCAATCGTGCGCCAGCCAAAATGGAGACGCACTGGGGCCAAAACTTGTCCAAGCTTCTCGAGCACGGCCTGCGCCTTGTGGCGTAGCGGCGCGGGGAGCCCGATATTCTCCCAGCGTGGGAAGTCTGAAACCTTGATGTTCCAAAACTCGAGCGTGAAGGCGCGGTCGAGCACCTTGTCGGAGAGACCATGTGTGGTCTCATCCATGTTGACCGTGCCAATAATGGCGAGGTTGGCCGGATAGCGAACACATCGTGGTATTTCCGATGTCCCCTCTGCCAGTTGGTGAAGGTCTATCACACCCTGCGTCTCCATGGCAGAGAGAATGGGGGCGAGATACTGCTCGGGATGTGATAGGTTCATCTCGTCGAGCACCACCACATAAGGTTGGCTGGGATTCTCGGCGGCGCGCAATAGAAGTTCGAGAAACGGCGCGCTCCGATAAGCCGATTGCTGGATTGGGTTGACATAACCGAGCAACGGACTTGGGTCGAACCAGCCGGGCTGAATCGGGACGACCTTGACCGTTTCTTGACCAGCGGTTTGCTCGCCGCAGAGCGCCAGCCCGTAGTTCAGCGCCAGCTGTGTCTTGCCCGAGCCAGAGATGCCGGTAAGCACGGCGAAGTGGCGCACCGGGTGAAACCAAAGGCCAGCATGCAACTGCTTGACCAGTGTCTCGTCCAGACTGAGCCGCCCGTCAACAATTGCCTGTAAGTTCACGCTCAAGTCGGGCCAGGTTGGCAACTGCACCTTGTCGACGGTGATTTCGAGCTCCTCAATGGTGCTGGCAGGTTTGGGAAGACGCTCCGGCTCCCAGGTCACCATCTCGCGCCAACGCCGACCGCGTTCCGAGAGCTGATACTTCCGCTCCGCATCGAGCCGCACGACATCGATGCTCACAAGCCAACCGAGCAGTGAGGTCGGTGCAAAGTCGGATGTCCAGCCGGGGTTCACCTGCTGCAGCAGTGCAACCAACGCCCGCTTTGCCTTCGGCTCGTGCGACAACGCCTGCAACACATGGTCGACCCCGAGCACGCGTGTTAGCAGATGGTCCGCGAGTTCTTGCGGGTCCTGCGAATCCAATAGGTTGATGCCACGTGGGCTCAAGCGATAGATGTCCCCTTCCCGCCTACACAGGTCAAACTCTCGCATCACCACATTGATGGACGTGCCGATGCTTTGTGGCGCTAGCTCGGAATTCGCTTGGCTGATGAGGTCGCTGAACTCCTCCCGCGTCAGTCCCTCATCCAGCGCCGGAAGGAAACTGAGCAGGGTCTGAAAGCCCCCCTTCATCGCCGTCAATCCCTTGCGCCGCAGGGCTGCCGGAAGCGGCTTGAGGTCGGACTCCGTCGGGTCGACTGATGCTGGTTGCTCGGGCAGTTCCTCATTCGTCAGTCGCTGACTGAGGAGCCACGGCAGACACATGCGACGCACCTGCTCCAGCCGGTCCGATGGGTCGACCGGCTCGAGCACCTCGTCGATACGGCGCCGCAGGGACACATGTGCGTGTACCGGGTGGTCCTTCCGCGAGCCTCCCATCTCCCGATGCAGGAAGAGCAAGACACCGACATCAGCGATGGTGGTAAAGAAGTCCGGAAAGAGCGCGCATAGAACGCGATTGAGCTTCAGACGTGGGGTCCGCCCACAGAGAACACCAAGTCGCTTCGACGCTTCATCGTAGAGGACCGTGAGGCAGGCTTCGGCGTCGGCCAGGTCGTTAGGCAACGGACTGGATACGCGACCGGCAAACCAATCTACAAATTCGTCGTTGTCCAAGGCCGGCGCCATTCTTATCGTGCCATTACCAACGGCTGACACGGGATTATCATCCCATAGGCGACTCAGGAACACCCGGTCTCGGAGTTTTTCTGGCACGGCGGCCTGCGTCTGCCGAAGGAAGGTATCCAGTCTGCTGTACCAATTGGTTGCCGTCGCGGACTTTGCCGGACCGGCCAACACCGCGTCCAAGTTCGCGCGGAGCACACCAACTTCTTCGAGTTGATTCGGCATGACGTCCCTATGACCCCATCCCCGGTCAGGCCGGGTGCTTAGATTGGATTGGACCGGCTTTCTTGCAACGCAGAGGGCACGGCCTGAACAGGCGTATCCGGCCCAGTCGACTGCTATCCCCACTAGTAGTCGACGAACAGTGCGGCCCGAAGCGTTAGCATAACGCGATTCGCAACCCGTAGCCCCGTGGCCTAGCTTGGGCGATGTGGATGTTGTGGCCTGCATTCCCCGGAAGCGGAAGCGCACCGGCTGGTGAGGCGCTGTTGGGCAGTGGCATCCGCCCCTTCACAAGCCTCGGATGCATTTCAGACGAGTGGGCGCCACCGAAAGTCCTTGCTGAGCATGCAGTCGCGCGATGAGTCTTCGGCCTTGCCCAGTCCCCCTTGAGCGCCCCTGGCGCCTGCAGCGAGCAACTCTGCCGGAGCGCGCTAGGTGCAACAACCGATAGATGGCTGCCCGCGATGTCGGGGACGCTGATTCAGCCGAACTATGTATGTCATCTCTTCGATGCATTGCGGTAACACAGGTAACAAGAGGCACCGCCGCCAAGCATGTATGTCGAGCGTCCGCCACGACTCCGTCCCGGCGGATTGCAACCGGGGCCCGAAACGCGCTAGGCCTCACTGGCACGCGAAAGTTCGCTTACCCTTGACGCTTCTCGCCAACTCACACCAAGAACGATGAGAAAAGCAAGTCGGGTCAGGTACTGACGCCCGACCCACACGCGAACAGACAAGACGGACAGGATTGATGGCGACACGCGGGCGCATAAGTTCGCCGTGGCCATGAAATTCAAGGCCGAGCTTCCTCGGTAACACTGCTTAGTCGGTGTGCCTGCCGTTCCTGCATGCGCGCTACTGCGCTCTGCTTGGCCGGCGGGCGGCGCGCTGCCGGCGCGGCCAATTGCGGCCCGCTCGAAACCGGCGCAGGAAAGCCATCGCTTTCGCCTGGCGCTCGCAACTCTTGGTCCAGCCAAGTATAAAAGACGTCCGGGTGCCACAGCACACGCCCGCCAATTCGGCCTGGTGCCGGCATTTTGCCCGCGTTCACAAGATTTTCGATGGTGCGGATGGAGACGCCGAGCACCTGCGCGACAACTTCCTTGGTCATGGGGGTAAAGGGGGCAATCGACATGGCGAATTCAAAGATGTGAATTCCTGTCTAGCCCCCGGTTTTATCCCACCTTCCCTTCCGGTTCAGCTTGCCGTACCCCGCGTCCTCTAAGCCAATGCTGAATAAGTCTTACCGACGATTTTCGAGCCCTTGTAAATCAGGGGCTTACAAGGGCTTCGCACGATAGACCTGTAGCGTAGTCATAACTCAAGCGACGCAGATGCCCGTCCCTTTATCCACTCTGCAAGTCGCTCGAAAAGGCCTTCGTCATTTGACTTGATGGCGGTTCTCAGGGTGCACTCCCACACAACCGCGACTCTCCAGCCGTCTTGAAGCAGCTTGGCCATGTGCTCGCGGTCCCTCTCCCGATTCCTGTCCAGCTTCTCCTGCCAGAATTCCGTCCGGGACGAAGGCATCTTGAACAGAGGGCAGTTATGCTGGTGCCAGAAGCACCCATGGACAAACACGACTGCCCTGTAGCGAGGAAAGACAAGGTCAGGAGCACCAGCCAGACGTCGAACATGCAGCCGGTAGCGAAGGCCCAGCCGGTGCAAGGCTTTTCGGACAACCAGCTCGGGCTTCGTATTTTTGCCCCTGATACCGGACATCATCCGGCTACGTGTGGCCACGTCCGTGATGTCCACCATATCAATTGCCTAGACCACTACCGGAATCTTAACGGCCCGCGACGGCAGGTTCGGGGTGCCCTTGAGGATGACTGCGGGTTTCTCCATGGTCCTGGCCACACCTGAGGCTTTGCCGTTCTTGAGGGCCTTCTTAAGATAGGGCTCCATTGCCTTGGCAACTGCCTTGACCGCTGGAACGACCACCGAGTTGCCAAACTGGCGATACAGCTGTGTGTCCGAGACAGGCAACGCAAAATCGTCCTCGAAGCCCATGAGTCTCGCGCATTCACGAGGAGTAAGGCGACGCGGATTCAGGCTCCGACCGCGATGCACGAGAATCTCTGAGCCATCCTTGTGGTAGCGGGCCGACAGAGTCCGGGTCGTCTCGTCGCGAGTCACAACAGAGCAACCAAAGCCATTGCCTGCGTTGGTGTGTTTATCCCGGTAGGCCTGCAGATAGTCCCAGAGCCGGTCGGTGAGGATGTATTTCGGGTCGACCGTTGCTTCCGGTTCCAGGATGGAGCCGAGTTTGACCGAACCCGGTTCTGGCCATGCCGACTCATTGGGCCATTCGAACCCAACGTCCTCACGGAAGCCCACAATGTAAATCCGTTCACGATGCTGAGGGGTCCAGCGCTTGCCGTCGATGACCTTCCAGCTGATGTGATAGCCAAGCTCCTTTTCGAGCACGTGTTGGATGACACGGAAGGTGTGCCCCTTGTTGTGGGAAATGAGGTTCTTCACATTCTCCAGCATGAAGGCCCCGGGACGCTTCTCCTTGAGGATTTCAGCGATACGGAAAAAAAGAGTGCCTTGCGCATCACATGCGAATCCATGAGTTCGGCCCATCGCGTTCTTCTTGGACACGCCAGCCAGCGAGAACGGCTGGCAGGGGAAGCCGCCCACGAGAACGTCATGGTCTGGGATGACATCCAGGGGAACAGACCAGATATCCCCGGCGATGTCTTCTTCGTTCTCGCCATGGTTTGCTGCGTAGGTGATACGGGCGAATTTGTCCCACTCGCTGGTGAAGACGCACTTCCCGCCGATATGTTCAAACCCTTTTCGGATGCCACCAATGCCTGCGAAGAGGTCAATGAAGGTGAATTTTGGAGCTGCCATGCGTAGCTTTCAGTGGTTGTTCGTTCACTTGTCTAGCGAAGAAATTTTCTTCCTCCTGGATTCCTGGCGACCTCCAGACAAACCATGTGACTTTACCAGGTCTTGCCCCCGTTCGCCAGGAATCCAGGAGAAGTTTTCAGTGCCCCTGCAATCCGGCTGCTTTGCGGGCCTCGACCAGCGCGTTCAGCTGCTCCACGGGCATTGGAGGGTCTGTCCGGTGGACCATTGAATGACAGTTGCCGCACAGTGGAACTAGGTCCTCGACGGGGTCGACGATGTAGTCTGGCCCCAACTTGGAGACAGGCGTGCGATGATGCACCTCGATGTAGCCATCTCCCAACTCACCGTAGAAGTCGGCAAAGTCAAAGTCGCAGCACTGGCACCTAAGCCCGTAGTATTCGATGCAGGCAGCCCTATTGACAGGGCTTCGCTCATAGCGGTTTACCTCAACCCGGAGCTTGGCACCTTCAGGCAACCCCTTCACCGCATTGTCCAGGACGGCTTGGCCCTCCTCGCCAATGCCTGTCAGTGCAAGGACAAGGGTGAGGCAGGTTGAAGCGACCTGTAAGGCCGTTGCAAGCATCTCGTCTGCCGTCTTTCCCGAGGGGAACCGACGAGAGACGTCAATCTCCACTCGAGTCCAACGGTCCTTCAGGTCAAGGCAGTTCCGACTATCGTTGCCATTGATGGCCACGTAAACGTGTGTACCTGAAGCTTCGGCAGCGTCTCGGGCACGAACGAACGCTTTTTTCTGACCATCGGTGGCCTCAGACATGACCCGCAGGAGCGCGCCCGCGAAATTGTCAGCTTTAAAAGAGGCCTCAAACTGCCGGTGCGTCCGGGACAGGAGGATAGCGAAGCCATTACCCTGCTCCAACTCGGCCGGACGCAATGCGTCAAACTCCCCCCCGTCAACAGTTTCTGGTTGCGAATAGAGAGCAACCTGAAACCTGCCTTCGAGCTTGCGACGCATCGCTTCGATATCAAGGCCTTCCGACATCAGCTATTCCCGTTCTCGACTGGGTCAGGTAAGTCGGCCACCAGCTTCTTCAGATTACGCGAAACTTCGATACGAAACTCTTCAAATGCTTCCTGGTTGTCCGGGTTAATATTGTTCAGCTCCGCTTGGGCAAGGGCCCAAAGCAGGTAGTCCATGGCTTGGATGACTGTGCTGTTGGCCTTGTTGGGCAAATATGCCTTGGTGTAAAAGGGATGGCCCGTGTTAAGGGCGACAGCCGCCTTGCTGTTCTTGCCGATGGTGGGCTCCCACAGCACCCCATGTTCAAGGGTTCCACTGGTAACCACGTGGGCACTGCCAACGTCATCCGGATTCACGAGGCGGACAGTGGTCGTGGTCACACCCGAATTGTTGTTGACCGTAACCTTGCCGGTCTTTTCATCCACCTGCGCCACCGCCGCCGTTTTGAGAGCGGAAGCCTTCTGTTCGATGACGTTGCTGGCCGGAGTATGGAGCAGGACGGCCGCACCCTTGGCAACTCCAGCGGCACCCTTCCGGTAGCGGGTTTCTGCTTCTCTTCGAGGCCCCGCGAGAAACTTGTCGCGCAGCCACTCGTAAAGGCCGGAGTTCAGCTCGATACGGGACTTCTTGATGTCCACCTGGAATGCGTTATCCAGAGAGTGGTCGAACGACAGCTCAACACGAAGCAGCGAGTAGTGGGGCTCCTGCTTGAACATGTTCATCCAGTCAGGGCCATGAATGAGCCGGTTCTCACGGTAGATGTAGAGGCCCTGACGCTCGTTGGAGATACGTGCTGCGATGCGATTCGCATCGGAAGAAAATTCCTCTTTTCGTGGCAGTACGAAGGCCCGGACGACGAATGAGGTCTGTGTTCCGTCTGGCAGCCGGACCTCCATCTTCTTCTCGGCAACAGGCTCCTTGGCCTCGACGATGCAGAAGGGGTCCCACGCGGCAACGGACTCCCCGTTGAGCTGGATATGAACGTTTCGCTCGCGACCGTCATTGGCATCGAGAAAACGCTGAAAGACAACCGCGATATGGTCCCGGAGGCCTGTCTCCAGCTTTTCAACGGCTTTCCGGATGGGCTGGCCCTCAGGGGCAGTCACGCGGTCAATGTTTTCCCAAAGCACAACCGTGCCAGCTGCTCCCGGCGCAATCTCGTCGAGCAATTGGCGGTGAGCCGCATCAGCGGCAGCAATCTCGAGGTCCCAGGAGTTCCGGGCAGCCATGTCATCAAGGTCCCACGTCGCACGCAGCATTGGGGACGAGCCGGAGTCACGGGAGATGACCGACAGACGCCGGCAGAAGGCTGTTGAAGCTGTCTTCAGGCCCAGACCAAACTTGCCCAGGCTCTTGGCACTGGCCCGCTTGCTGGAGCCATACTTCATGGCGTTGACCAGACCTTCCTCGTTCATGCCGTGGCCGTTATCCACGATGGAAATGACGACGCTGTCGGCAAAGTCGACTTCCAGGCGGACATAAATCTTATCGGCCCCAGCTGCAATGGAATTGTCAAGGATGTCAGCAACGGCGGCGTTGAAGTCATACCCTGTGTCTCGCAGGCCCTCACTGATACGGGCCACGTCGGGCGGAACGCTGATTTTTCTTTCTGTCATGGGGTGCTTTAAATATGTTAGCGCGATGGAATAACCGTCCAGCCTCCACCGAGAACAAGGGTGTCGCCATCCATTTGCAGACTAAACGACGCATTCGAGCGAACGATGTCGACCTCAAAGGAAGCGTTTTCATCCCGGGAGAAGACAAGCACGTCATCGACCTTGGCGTCAATTGCGCGCATGAACTTTGTCATGCCAGTGATACGGTATTCGTTACGTGTACCTTTACCTGCGCCTTCCTTGAAAAGCTTGTTGTTGTAGTAGATGAAGTTAAATTCCCAGCGCTCCCGACTTTCACGTTCAAACACAACGAGCTTCATCCTCGGGTTTTTCACGGTCTTGTCGAGGGTAGGAAAGAACGAAAGAATTTGTTCTTCCTTGGGAACCAGAATGCCTGCCTGATGGCCGCCGGTAGCTCCGACGTCGTTGGCGCTCAACTTCTTCCGGATTTCTGTTGTCACTTCACATAACTCCCGTTTTAGGCCAGTGGTGAAACCTGCAGGGCCTGCGCAATAGCCATTGGGTCCAAATCTCCGTTGTGACCAGTCACGGCCTCACCGGCGAGGTCCTGCTTGAAAGCTGCCGCGCTTCTAATCACTTCCTCTACTGTCTGAACGTAGAACAGATGATGAATCGTTACTGGCCTTGTCTGCTTTCTTCTATAGGAACGCGCCGACGCCTGGGCTGTCAGTGCCGGGTTCCACTCCGGGTTGTAGTGAATCACATGGTTGGCTGTCGTGATATTTAGGCCCGAGCCAGCTGCCTTCGGATTCAGAAAGAGTACGCCATATCCCTGGTGCCCAAAGAACCGGTCCACAACTGTCTGTCGCACAGCTCCCTCGACTCGCCCATCGATAAAATCAAAAAATCCCTTAGGGAATCGTCTCGGCATATCGGACATGAAAAGGTCGGCAATGGCCTGGTATGTCGAGAAAATGAGCGCCTTCTCACCCCCACTGAAGATTTCCTCGAGAAGTTCCACCGTCCTCTCATATTTAGGTACCTCCATGGATGGGTCCGCATGCCAGTTACCCACCAGTAAGGGGTGAGCGCAAAGCATGCGAAGACGCGTGGTAGCAACTAGGCCACCGGCTGGGCCAAACTCCTCCAGCGTCTGCTTGCGTAGAGCCTCGTACGCCAGAGCAAGGGGCGAGGACATCTGCAAGGCCTGCGAGACGTCAATCCGCTCGGGCAGGTCCTGCGCTACGTCCAGTACCCTGCGCCGCAACAGCATCGGGGCAATGATAGGCGCCAACCGCGCGGCGTCCTCCAGCTCGTTGCCAAACTGGGCGAGGAATGTGTCCCGTTCCCCTAATAGCCCGGACATGGCGAAGTCTGCCAGGGACCAAAGGTCATCTATGCGGTTCTCCAGTGGCGTGCCGGTTACGGCAATTGAGACCCTGCGAGGCAGCCGCTTCACGGTAGTTGTCCGCTGGGCCTCAGGGTTCTTGATGGCTTGCGCCTCGTCAAGTGCGATGACGTTCCACTCAATCTGATTGAGGATTTCCTCGTCACGAATTGCCGTGTCATAGGATACGATAACGATGTCAGCGCCTCGTAGCCGGGCGGCTACACCCGCCCGGTCTGCCCCCGCGTGTAGCAGGACAGTGAGCGTAGGTGCAAAGAAGGCGAGCTCCCTTCGCCAGTTTTCAAGCAGTGTGGCAGGAGCAACCACAAGAGCTGGGCCACGGCCAGCGTTCTTCTCAATCTGGAGCACTGCGATGACCTGAGCCGTCTTGCCCAGCCCCATCTCGTCGCCAAGGATGCACCCAACACCCTGCTCTGCCACTAGGGACAGAAAGGCTACACCGGAAGACTGGTAAGGGTAGAGTGTTCCCGAAAACCCCGGAATGAATGCCTGAGGCTGTTCAACGACTGAAGTTGAAGCATCGAACGCTACTTCATCGAATACAGCAAAGGGTTTTTCCGTTTGGGCTCGCAGGGCGACAAGGTCACCGACAGTGATGCCCCCCTGTGTCTTGACTCGTGCATCTGCCAGCCAGTCAAGGGCTGTCCGCAGGAGGTCTGCTCTGACGGGATACCACCGACCGTCGTGAATGAGCTGGTCGGCCGCCCCGTCTAACTGAACAAAACCCGTGTCCGTGGACAGACCAAAAGAGAGCTGGAGGTTGCGGCCATCATTCCCCGAAAGACGAATAGCCGGCTGTGCAGGCTGTCGAGAGAAGGTCAACGACGGGATGTCATCCACAGGGCTGCGGACGACCTCGTCGGCACAGACACGCAGATGGCCGAAGACCGCCTTGAAGATGTCCATGGCCGGGAGCAGCACACGCTCTCCTGATGTCTTCTTGAGAAGAATTCGGCAGCCTTCGGCCACCCAGGTTGCAGTAGTCATGACGGCTATTTTGGGTTCTATAGCGTGTTCTCTTAAACAGCAGGAACGCTAGAAATGACCACCGTTGGCATCCTGCCACAACTGAGTGGCTCAGTTGGCGCATCTGACTGGAGAGTCCCCCACAATCGCTCCAGCGGCAAGTATAGTCCACTCCACTTACTGGATAGCCACGTCGAACGGGACAACAGTCCAGCGGCGCCAGAATCACTGTGCCCAGTTCATTAACGCAGGCATGCGCAGGCATTTGACCCCAACCTACTAGGCGGGTGCATGCATAGCCATTTGGACGCTCCCGAAGAAGCTTGTTTACGAGGAATCTGCGCCAAATCTGCGCCAAACTGGCGCAGATTCGCTTGCGCGCATAGGCACGCAAAGGGGCGCAGGCGAACGCAAGTTATTGATTCTTAAAGGACGTGCTATACTGCACAAACCTGTAAGGGACCTATAAGCCGCGTTCGGGACGTAGAGGCCGGAGGTTCGAATCCTCTCACCCCGACCAGATTTAAAAGGCCGAATCAACGTCAGTTGATTCGGCCTTTTGTCTTTCTGCCCTTCCTCCCCCCGCTCAGCGTCAACTCATCCCTTGATCGCGTTGCGCTGACGCTTGAATGCCTTCAGGTCGGGCGCGGAGAACAGCTGGCTGCGGCCCACTTCCGCATGCGGAACCAGCTTGCCGTCACGCACCAGCCGCCGGAAGGTGGCAATCGAAACCTCGAGGTATTCGGCCGCCTCCGCGGCGGTGAAGTCTGCTTCAGCGACGTGGCCAAAGACTTCCTCGTGCGAAAAGCTCTCGTCCTTGAAAGCCTGCTCGCCCACCAGCGTGAAGAACTTGACGCGCTCCTGCGCGGGCATCTTGCTGACGACCTTCATGAGGTCTTCTGCGGTCATGATGTTCATTCCTTTCTCTCTGCCTTCAGGTACTGCTTGAGCCCATGCGCGAAGGGCTTCTTGTAAATTGGCTCCATGCAATGTTATGCACGCATCTTTGATTCTATATCAGATCAATACTGCGTGACGTCTTCCGTTGTGGAAACGGCCAATGGAAACATGGGAAGGGGCCGGGATTCCTCTCAAAAGGACAACAGCCCGCGCGCAGGGAAGTTGCCCGAAAGGCCCCTTCTCCCCTGCGCAAGTGGGGTTGCGCCCGTGTCGCGCAAACGCCAACAACACGCCGACATCGCCTTTACAAAAAGTGACCCCAGCGGCAAACTGCCCCGATCCGGGGACGTGAGTCCGTCCGCCCCCGCCTGCGTGGCATCCGCCATCGCCTAACCGCACCGCACAGCGCACCTGCCATGACACTCGGTCTTGCCCTGGCCCAGAGCCGGCGTATCGCGCCCGCCCTGCTTGCTCAGCTGGAGCAGGCCGCGCGTGAAAAGCAATCGCAGCTGATCGACGAGATCGTCGGCAGCGGCACCATGAGCGCGCACGACCTGGCGCTGTTCGCCGCGGACAAGTATCAGCTGCCGCTGCTGGACCTGGCCCAGTACAACCTGACCAAGGTGCCGCCGGCGCTGGCCGGCAACCGTGAGTTCCACGCGCACCGGCTGCTGCCGCTGGGCCGGCGCGAGAACCGGCTGTTGCTGGCGATGTCCGACCCGTCCAACCAGGCCGGGCTGGATGCCATCAAGGAAAAGTACAAGCTGCCAGTTGAAGCGGTGGTGGTCGAGCACGACAAGCTGATGAAGCATGTGCGCTCCGCCGGCGAGGCCTTGGGCACGATGAAGAACATCTCGCCGGTGCAGGCCGAGCGCAAGATGATCGAATACGATCCGGTGGCCGCGGCGGGCAACCAGCGCAACCGCACCACCGCCGACAACATCGACGACGCCCCGGTGGTGCGTTTCCTGCAGAAGCTGCTGACCGAGGCCTTCCACCGCGGCGCCTCGGACCTGCACTTCGAGCCGTTCGAGACCTTCTACCGCGTGCGCTTCCGTGTCGACGGCGTGCTGCAGGAGGTCGCGCGCCCGCCGCTGGATATCCGCGACAAGATCGCCACCCGCATCAAGGTGCTGTCGCGGCTGGATATTTCTGAAAAGCGCGTGCCGCAGGACGGCCGCATGAAGTTGCTGCTCGCCCTGCCCAAGGACAAGGACGCCAAGGAGACGGTCGAGCGGGCGGTGGACTTCCGCGTGTCGACGCTGCCGACGCTGTTTGGCGAAAAGATCGTGATGCGGATTCTCGAATCGTCGTCCGACAAGCTCGATATCGACCAGCTCGGCTATGAGCCCGAGCAGAAGGCGCTGCTGCTGGATGTGATCAAGCGCCCCTACGGCATGGTGCTGGTGACCGGCCCCACCGGCAGCGGCAAGACGGTGTCGCTGTACACCTTCCTGAACCTGCTGAACCAGGGCGACATCAATATCTCCACGGCGGAGGACCCGGCCGAAATCCAGCTGCCGGGCATCAACCAGGTCAACGTCAACGACAAGGCGGGCCTGACCTTTGCCGCGGCGCTGCGCTCGTTCCTGCGCCAGGATCCGGACATCATCATGGTCGGCGAAATCCGCGACCTGGAAACCGCCGATATCTCGATCAAGGCCGCGCAGACCGGCCATCTGGTGTTGTCGACGCTGCACACCAACGATGCGCCGACCACGCTGACCCGCCTGATGAACATGGGCGTGGCGGCCTTCAATATTGCGTCGAGCGTGCTGATGATCACCGCGCAGCGGCTGGCGCGGCGGCTGTGCACCTGCAAGCGCGAGGGCGAAGGCGAGATCCCGCGCGAGGCGCTGCTGGAGGCGGGCTTCCGCGAACAAGACCTGGATGGCAGCTGGCAGCCCTACCACCCGGTCGGCTGCGAGCGCTGCAATGGCACCGGCTACAAGGGCCGTTGCGGCATCTACCAGGTCATGCCGATCACCGAGGCCATGCAGGAGATCATCCTGACGCACGGCACCGCCTTGCAAATTGCCGAGCAGGCGCGCAAGGACGGCGTGCTATCGTTGCGCGAAGCGGGGCTGCTGAAGGTGAGGCAGGGCGTCACGTCACTCGAAGAAGTGCTGGCGACTACAAATACTTAGGGAAACAGGACACAACGTAAATACAAGACGCAGAACAAGCGTCATTGTCATCGGGGGTCAATATCATGGCGACGCGCGCACCAGCGGCGGGCGCCCGGACGGCGGCACAGTCACGGGCGAAATCAGGGAAGGGGCGCAAGGCACCCACCCAGTACAACTTCGAGTGGGAAGGCAAGGACCGCAAGGGCAAGACCTTCACCGGCGAGCTGCGCGCCGAAAACCAGGCCGAGGTCACCGCCACGCTGCGCAAGCAGGGCCTGACCATCGTCAAGCTGAAGAAGCGCAAGGCCGCGCGCGGGCGCAAGATCACCGAGAAGGACATTGCCTACTTCACCCGGCAACTGTCCACCATGCTCAAGGCCGGCATTCCGCTGCTGCAGTCGATCGACATCATCGCGCGCGGGCACGTGAACCCCAACTTCACCCAGCTGCTGTCCGACATCCGCTTCGATATCGAGGCCGGCAGCAGCATGGCCGCGGCATTCCGGCGCCATCCGAAGTATTTCGACACGCTCTACTGCAACCTGATCGATGCCGGCGAACAGGGCGGTATCCTGGACTCGCTGCTGGAGCGCCTGTCGCTCTACATGGAAAAGACCATCGCGCTCAAGAGCCAGATCAAGTCGGCGATGATCTACCCGATCGCGGTGCTGACCGTGGCCTTTGCCGTCACGGTGATCCTGATGCTGTTCGTGATCCCGGCGTTCAAGGGCGTGTTCTCCAGCTTCGGCGCCAACCTGCCGGCGCCGACGCTGCTGGTGATCGCGATCTCGGACTTCTTTGTCCAGTACTGGTACCTGGTGATCGGGGTGCCGGTGGCGGCCATCACCTTCTACCTGCGCGCGCTGAAGAAATCGGAAAAAGTGCAGCGCACCACCGACCGCGCGCTGCTCAAGCTGCCGATCTTCGGCAACCTGTTCCGCAAGGCCGTGATCGCGCGCTGGACCCGCACGCTGGCCACCATGTTCGCCGCCGGCACGCCGCTGGTGGAGTCGATGGAGTCCGTGGCCGGCGCGGCCGGCAACTGGGTCTACTACGACGCCACGCGCGAGATCGAGCAATCGGTGCGCATCGGCACCAGCCTGACCAACGCGATGCAGGCCACCCATGTGTTCGACAACATGGTGCTGCAGATGACGCAGATCGGCGAGGAGTCCGGCGCGCTGGACAATATGCTGCTGAAGGTGGCCGAGTTCTACGAGCGCGAGGTCGACGACGCCGTCGCCGCCATCTCCAGCCTGATCGAGCCGCTGATCATCGTGGTGCTGGGTGTGCTGATCGGCGGCATGGTGGTGGCGATGTACCTGCCGATCTTCAAGCTGGGACAGGT
Source organism: Cupriavidus lacunae (assembly GCF_003353055.1). Taxonomy (GTDB): domain Bacteria; phylum Pseudomonadota; class Gammaproteobacteria; order Burkholderiales; family Burkholderiaceae; genus Cupriavidus; species Cupriavidus lacunae. The sequence continues at coordinate 56,596 of NZ_QKWJ01000019.1, read as the reverse complement.
GGTGTAAGCGATGTTGTCTGCGTGGTCTGCTTCTCCCTACCTTTCGTCGACCCCCACTGGTAGCGCGCCGCTGCTGCAGGCGCTGGTGGCGCTGCCACCCGCCTTCCTGGTGGCGGTCGCGGCGTTGCTCGGGCTGGTGGTCGGCAGCTTCCTCAATGTGGTCATCCACCGGATGCCGCGCATGATGGAGCGCGACGAGGCCAACTATATCGCCGAGCTGCGCGGCGACCCGCTGCCCTACCCCGGCCGCTACAACCTGATGGTGCCGCGCTCGGCCTGCCCGCATTGCGGCCACGCGATCGCGCCCTGGGAAAACGTGCCGGTGCTGAGCTACCTGTTCCTGCGCGGACGCTGCTCGGCGTGCAAGGCGCCGATCAGCGTGCGCTATCCGCTGGTGGAGCTGGCCTGCGGCGTGCTGAGCGCGTTGGTGGCGTGGCGCTTCGGCCCCGGCGGGCAGGGGCTGGCCGCGCTGGTGCTGGTGTGGGCGCTGCTGGCGCTGACCATGATCGATGCCGACACGCAATTGCTGCCGGACCAGATCACGCTGCCGCTGCTGTGGCTGGGCCTGCTGCTGAACCTGGGCAGCCTGTTCGTGGCGCTGCCCGACGCGGTGATCGGCGCCGCTGCCGGCTACCTGGCGCTGTGGACGGCCTACTGGCTGTTCCGGCTGGTGCGCGGCAAGGAAGGCATGGGCTTCGGCGACTTCAAGCTGATGGCGGCACTGGGCGCCTGGTTCGGCTGGCAGGCGCTGCCGGCGCTGGTGCTGCTGTCGTCGGTGGCCGGCGTGCTGTTCGGGCTGGCCAATATCGCGCTGCGCCGCCAGGAGCGCGATACGCCGTTCCCGTTCGGGCCCTTCATCGCGCTGGCCGGCGTGGTGGTGCTGCTGTTCGGCCCCGGCGTGCTGCCGCTGTTTGCCTGGCCATGACGGCCATGGCGTTGTCCGACGTTGGCCACTGAAGCTGGTATCGTTGCGGCAACACCGTCAAACAGAACCTCACATGCTGGAAATCGGACTGACCGGCGGCATCGGCAGCGGCAAGACCCGCGTGGCCGACATGTTCGCCGCGCGTGGCGCGGCGATCATCGACACCGACCTGCTCGCGCATGAGATCACCGCCCCGGGCGGGCGCGCCATCCCGGCGCTGGTCGAGGCCTTCGGCCCCGCCTGCCTGCGCCCGGACGGCGCCATGGACCGCGACGCGATGCGCGCACTGGTGTTTGCCGACCCCGCCGCCAAGGCGCGGCTTGAATCCATCACGCACCCGCTGATCCGTGCGCTGACCACCGAGCGCGCCCAGTCGATCCGCAATGCCGGCGAGCATCCCTACCTGATCTACGTGGTGCCGCTGCTGGTGGAATCGGGCTCATGGCGCGAGCGCGTGGGCCGCGTGCTGGTGGTGGACTGCACCGAGGCCACCCAGGTGGCGCGCGTGATGGCGCGCAACGGCTTCAGCCGCGAGCAGGTGCAGGCCATCATGGCCAGACAGGCGACACGCGGCGCGCGCCTGGCATGTGCCGACGACGTCATCGACAACGACGGGCCCGTGGAGGCGCTGGTGGCCCAGGTCGACCGGCTCGATCGCCACTATCGTGAACTGTCGGCCGCGGCCAGGGTCAATCCATAACGCGCGACCCGGCACGCCAGCGCATGGCATCACGCACGCGACATTGTCCTCGGCCCTTGTCTCGCATAGAATGCGCTGGAATAAGCGGGGAAATCACCGCATACTGCCGGTATCCGCCTGCCATATATCGCCCCTTCCGGCATTTCCCGGGCCTCATTCTGCACCGGGCCGCTCCTGAAAGCGCCCGACGCCCTGCACGGACATAGCACTTGATTCTGTACGAATACCCTTTCAACGAACGCATCAGGACACTCCTGCGCCTGGAGGACCTGTTCGATCGGCTGGAATACTTTCTCGGCCAGGATCATGCCCATCAGCACCATGTCGCGCTGACCACGCTGTTCGAGATCATCGACGTGGCCGGCCGCGCCGATCTCAAGACCGACCTGATCAAGGAACTGGAACGCCAGCGCCAGGCCCTGGCGCCGCTGCGCGCCAACCCGCAGATCGACCAGGAGGCGCTCGACGCCATCATCGGCGAGATCGAGCAGGGCATCGGCCTGCTCAACCAGACCGTGGGCAAGGCCGGCCAGCTGCTGACCGACAATGAGTGGCTGACCAGCATCCGCAGCCGCGCGATCATCCCCGGCGGCACCTGCGAGTTCGACCTGCCGGCCTATTATGCCTGGCAGCACCGCCCCGCCGAAGACCGCCGCGCCGATATCCTGAAGTGGGTTCGTCCGCTGCTGTCGCTGCGCATGGGCACCACCATCGTGCTGCGCCTGCTGCGCGAAGCCGGCCAGAGCGGCAAGGTGATCGCCACCGGCGGCAGCTACCAGCAGATGCTGTCCGGGCGCAGCTACCAGCTGATGCAGGTCTGGCTGGACGATTCGCTGCTGGCCTTCATCCCCGAGATGAGCGCCAACAAGTACATGCTGTGGGTGCGTTTCACGCAGCAGGACGGCGACCTGCGTCCGCGCTCGGTCGATGCGGATATCCCCTTCCTGCTGAAACTCTGCAACTTCTGAAGCCTGCGCTGAACGCTATGCCTGCTGTCGTCAAATGCCCCACCTGCGGCACCGATGTGGCCTGGGTGGCCGACAACAAATTCCGCCCCTTCTGTTCCGAACGCTGCAAGCAGATCGATCTTGGCGCCTGGGCGTCCGAGAAATACGTGATCGGCGGCAAGCCGGGCGAGACCTCCGCCGACCAGCCTGAAGACGAGGACGACTGAAGCGCCCTCGCCTTCATCGTCGCCAGTCGTTCAGTGCGCCGCCGCCAGCACGCGGCGGTAGAACCCCACGCACACCAGCACGAACACAGCCAGGCCCAGCCACTGCGCGGCCGCTTCAAACCCGCTCCCGACCAGCGCCAGCGGCGCATCCCTGCCGGACAGGCCGATTACCGCGGCCAGCATCACGCCGACCAGGCTTTCCCCCACGATCAGGCCCGAGGCCAGCAGCGTGCCGCGCCGCTCGGCATGTTCCAGCGCCAGCCTGACGTCGTCGCCGCGCGCGGTGGCGCGGCGGCGTTCGCTGCGCAGCAGGAGCCACGACAGCACCGCCCCCACCACCAGCGCCGAGCTGATCGTCGGCGGCAGGTAGATGCCGATGCCCACCGCCAGCACCGGCAGGCGCGCTGCGCCGCGGCGGCGGCGCAGCACCTCGTCGATGGCGATCAGCACCGCGCCCAGCCCGATGCCGATCAGGATCATGGTCCAGTTGAGCTGGTGGGTGAAGATGCCGGTGGCGATCGCCGTCATCAGCGTCGCCTGCGGTGCGGCCAGCGCCTGGTTCGGGTCCATGCCCGCGCGCGGCAGCGCGCCCGCGAAGCCATATGCGCTGTAGAGCAACTCCAGCACCGGCGGGATCACCGCCGCGCCGACCACGCAGCCGATCAGCAGCGCCACCTGCTGGCGCCACGGCGTGGCGCCGACCAGCCAGCCGGTCTTCAGGTCCTGCAGGTTGTCGTTGGCGATCGACGCCACCGCCACCACCGCCGAGGTGGTGAAGATCGCCAGCGCAATCGCGAACTTGCTGCCCTCGGGCGTGGCCAGCAGCCCGTCGGCCTTGCCCGCCACCAGGATCAGCAGCGACACCAGGATCACCGCGATGATGCCGATGCCCGAGATCGGGCTGGCCGACGAACCCACCAGCCCGGCCATGTAGCCGCACGCGGCCGCCACCAGGAAGCCGAAGATAAACGCGAACACCACCGCATAGATCACCAGGCGCCAGCGCGCACCGCCATCGAGCGGCGCCGGCGCGAGGAACCACGCGAACACCGTCACCAGCACCGCCAGCAGCGCCAGCATCACCAGCCCGATCCATTTGGCCGGCATGTCCTGCTGCGTGCGCGGCATCTTGCCCTGCCCTGCCGGCCCACCCTGCAGCGCGCCGAACGAGGCGCGGATGCCGTACAGCATCGGCCCGGCCAGCGACAGCAGCGTCCAGATCGCCGCGATGCCGATGGTGCCGGCGCCGATAAAGCGCGCCTGCTGGCTCCACACCATGGTGCCGAAGGCCGACAGCGTGGCGCCGTCCGGGCGCGGCGTGATGGCCGTCAGCCACGGCACCGCGACGCCCCAGGTCAGCACCAGCCCGAGCAGCATGGCCAGCCCGCCGACGATGCCGACCAGGTAGCCCGCGCCCACCAGCGCCAGCGAGAAGCCCATCGACAGCCGCACCACCGAGGCGCCGGCAGACAGCCAGAAGTTGGCACCCTCGGCCAGCACGCGCAGCCCGCCGGCGGCAAAGCTGAACAGCCCCGCCACCAGGCCGCCGGCCATCAGGTCGGCCAGGCCGGTCGCCTGCGGCTTCTGGCCCGGCGCGGCCTCGTCGGGCACGGCGCTGCCCACGCGCAGGATCTCCGCGGCGGCCACGCCCTCGGGGTAAGGCAGCTCGCTCTGCACCACCATCGCATGACGCAGCGGGATGCTGAACACCACGCCCAGCATGCCGCCGGCCGCGCAGATCGCCAGCGTCTGCCAGAACGGGAAGCCCTGCCAGTGGCCCAGCATCACCAGGCCCGGCAGGATAAAGATGATCGACGACAAGGTGCCCGCGGCCGAGGCCTGCGTCTGCACCATGTTGTTTTCCAGGATGTTGGCGCCGGGGAAGAGCCGCAGCACGGCCATCGAGATCACGGCCGCCGGGATCGCCGACGAGAACGTGAGGCCGACCTTCAGGCCCAGGTAGATGTTGGAGGCGGTGAACACGACCGTGATCAGCGCACCGAGGATGATGCCGCGCAGGGTCAGTTCAGGCAGGGAAACGTCGTCGGCGATACGATCGACACGTAGCATGCAGGTTCCTTTCCTGTGGGTCAGGGCCTGGTCAGGCCCTGGCGGCGCAAAAGCGGGCGCCGCGGCCGCTTGCCTGACGGCGGCGCTTGCACGCTGGAATGGCAGGATCAGCCTTTGCCGGATTCCTCGGCCAGCCACTCCACCACGGGAATGGTGGCGGGCAGCAGCGGCCCCACCGTCACCGGCGTGCGCTGCCACGAGAACGCCTGGCCTTCGCGGCCGACGGGGTCGCCCCGCCAGTCGGTGACCTTGCAGAAATGCAGCCGCACATAGGCGTGCGGGTAATCATGTTCCAGGATGTGCCAGCGCTCGCATTGCGTGACATCAAGACCCAGTTCTTCATGGAGCTCGCGGGCGAGTGCTGCCTCCACCGATTCGCCCGGCTCGAGCTTCCCGCCGGGGAATTCCCAGTAGCCCTCGTAGGGCTTGCCGGCCGGGCGCTGCGCCAGCAGAAAGCGGCCGTCGGGCTGCACCAGCACGCCGACCGCCACCTCGGTCACCTTGCGCGGCGGGTTGCCGCCGGTCTGCGCAGGGTTCTGCGCGGAGTTCTGCGTGCCCGCGCTCATGCCCTGGTGTCTCCGGCAACATCGGCGATATAGGGCTTGCCGTGCTTGCCGCCCCAGTCGCGCGCGAACTGCCACGCCACGCGGCCCGAGCGCGAGCCGCGCTCCAGCGCCCACACCAGCGCGTCGCCGCGCGCCGCGGCGATGTCCTCTTCGGTGCAGCCGAAGTGCCTGAGCCAGTGGCCGACGATGGCCAGGTACTCGTCCTGCTTGGGCGGGTAGAACGACAGCCACAGCCCGAAGCGCTCGGACAGCGAGATCTTCTCTTCCACCACTTCGCCGGGATGGATCTCGCCGTCGTCGGTGTGGCGGTAGGTCTCGTTGTCCTTCATGTACTCCGGCAGCAGGTGCCGGCGGTTGGAGGTGGCGTAGATCAGCACGTTGTCCGACTGCGCCGCCACCGAGCCGTCCAGCGCCGATTTGAGCGACTTGTAGCCCGACTCGCCTTCCTCGAACGACAGGTCGTCGCAGAAGATCACGAAACGCTCGGGGCGCTGCGCGACCAGCTCGACGATATCGCCGAGGTCGCCCAGGTCATCCTTGTCGACCTCAACCAGGCGCAGCCCGTCCTTGACGAAGGCATTGAGGCAGGCCTTGATCAGCGACGACTTGCCGGTGCCGCGCGCGCCGGTCAGCAGCACATTATTGGCCGGCAGCTGATTCACGAACTGGCGCGTATTGCCGACGATGGCGTCCTTCTGGCGCTCGATGTTCTTCAGGTCGTCCAGGTGGATCGGCGGCAGCTGGCGCACCGGCTGCAGGTAGCCGATATTGCCGAACAGGCTCTGCCGCTTGCGCCAGCGGAACGCCACGGCCTCCTGCCAGTCGGCGTCGCTCAGTTGCGGCGGCAGCCATTGTTCGAGTCGGGCGAGGAAGTTGTCGAGGCGGGCGGCGAGGTCAGACATGGCAGGGGCGCGCTAGCGGCGCGGTATCGGCTGGCAGGGAAATCGATGTCCTTCCCGCGTGGGCGGGAAGGACGGACAGGCTTAAGAACGATAGTCAGCGTTGATCGACACGTAGTCGTGCGACAGGTCGCAGGTCCATACGGTCGCTTCGGCCTTGCCGCGGCCGAGCGCGATGCGCACGGTGATCTCGGCCTGCTTCATTACGCGCTGGCCGTCTTCTTCGCGGTAGTCGGGATTGCGGCCGCCGTCGCGGGCGACCCAGACATCGTCCAGCCACAGGTTCACGCGGTCGACGTCGAGGTCGTTCACACCGGCGTAGCCGACCGCGGCCAGGATACGGCCCAGGTTGGGGTCCGAGGCGTAGAACGCGGTCTTGACCAGCGGCGAGTGCGCCACGGCATAGGCGATCTGGCGGCACTCGGCCACATCCTTGCCGCCTTCGACGCGGATGGTCATCAGCTTGGTGGCGCCTTCGCCGTCGCGCACGATCATCTGCGCCAGCTCCTGCGCCAGCGCGGTCACCGCGTCGCGCAGCGCCTCGAAGGCCGGGCCTTCGGCGCGGTCGACCACGGCGCCGGACTTGGCCGTCGCGATCAGCACGAACGAGTCGTTGGTCGAGGTATCGCCATCGATCGTGATGCTGTTGAACGAGTGGTCGGCCGCGTACGACACCAGCGCCTGCAGCACCGGCTGGGCCACCGCGGCGTCCATGGCGATAAAACCGAGCATGGTCGCCATGTTCGGGCGGATCATGCCCGCGCCCTTGCTGATGCCCGACAGCGTCACGGTCTTGCCGTCGATCTGCACCGTACGCGACGCGGCCTTGGGCTGCGTGTCGGTGGTCATGATGGCCTCGGCGGCGGCCAGCCAGTTGTCCGGCCTGGCATTGGCGATGGCGGCGGGCAGGCCGGCGACGAGGCGATCAACCGGCAGCGGTTCCAGGATCACGCCGGTCGAGAACGGCAGCACCTGCTGGGCGGCAATCCCCAGTTGCGCTGCCAGCGCGTCGCAGGTGGCGCGGGCACTGGCCAGGCCCGGCTCGCCGGTGCCGGCGTTGGCATTGCCGGTGTTGACCACCAGCGCGCGGATGCCCTTGCCCGCGGCGAGATGCTCGCGGCAGACCTGCACCGGCGCGGCGCAGAAGCGGTTGCTGGTGAAGACGCCGGCCACGGTGCTGCCTTCGGCCACGCGCACCACCAGCACGTCCTTGCGGTTGGCCTTGCGGATGCCCGCCTCGGCCCAGCCCAGCTCCACGCCGGCGACGGATTTCAGGTTCTCTGCCTGGGGCAGCGGAAGATTGACGGGCATGTGGACTCCTCTGTTCCTGCTTGCGCTTTCTGCTAGTGAATTGCTTGTCTCAGACGAACATGCCCGCTAAGGGCGGGCATGTCGTTTCCATTCGCGGCACGCCCCGTGCGACGGGCGTAACGTCATACCGGTGCGCGGCTCAGCTGAGCTTGCCGTGGCACTGCTTGAACTTCTTGCCCGAGCCGCACGGACACGGGTCGTTGCGGCCGACCTTGGGCATCTCCGCCAGCGCCAGTTCGGCGGCGGCCATGGCCGCGCCGGTGCGCGGCGACGGCACTTCTTCCACCGGCTCGCGGCCTTCGGCGAACTCGTCGTGCTTGTACTGCAGGTTCTCCAGGTGCGACAGGCCTTCTTCGATCTCTTCCGAAGCCTGCTCCAGCTCTTCCGGCGACTGGATCTGCACGTTGAAGGTCACGCGCGTGACTTCGTTCTTGATCAGGTCCAGCAGGCGCGCGAACAGCTCGAACGACTCGCGCTTGTATTCCTGCTTGGGATCCTTCTGCGCATAGCCGCGCAGGTGGATGCCCTGGCGCAGGTGGTCCAGCGCGGCCAGGTGCTCGCGCCAGTGCGTGTCGATGCTCTGCAGCATGACCGAGCGCTCGAAGCCGGCGAACGACTCGCGGCCGACCAGCGCGACCTTGCTGCCGTAGCGCTCCGCGGCCGCCTTCATGATCAGGTCGAGCAGCGCTTCGTCCTCGATGCTCTGCGCGCCTTCGATGGTCTGCGCCAGCGGTACTTCCAGGCCCCAGTCCTCGCGCAGGCGCGTTTCCAGGCCGGTGATGTTCCACTGCTCTTCCATGGTGTCGGCCGGCACGTGGTCGCGGAACAGCTCGACGATCACGCTCTCGCGCAGGTTGCCCACCATCTCGCCGACGTCCTGGGCTTCCAGCACGTCGTTGCGCAGCTTGTAGATTTCCTTGCGCTGGTCGTTGGCGACGTCGTCGTACTGCAGCAGCTGCTTGCGGATGTCGAAGTTGCGGCCTTCCACCTTGCGCTGCGCCGATTCGATCGAGCGCGTGACGATGCCGGCTTCGATCGGCTCGCCCTCGGGCATCTTCAGGCGCTCCATGATGGCGCGCACGCGGTCGCCCGCGAAGATGCGCAGCAGCTGGTCGTCCAGCGACAGGTAGAAGCGCGACGAACCCGGGTCGCCCTGGCGCCCGGCACGGCCGCGCAGCTGGTTGTCGATACGGCGCGACTCATGGCGCTCGGTGCCGACGATATGCAGGCCGCCGGCGGTCTTGACCTGCTCGTGCAGCGAATGCCACTCATCCTCGAGCTGCTTGATGCGCGCGGCCTTCTCGGCGTCGGACAGGTTCGGGTCCGCCTCGATAAAGCCGGACTGCTTCTCCACATTGCCGCCCAGCACGATGTCGGTACCGCGCCCGGCCATGTTGGTGGCGATGGTGATCATCTTGGGGCGGCCGGCCTGGGCCACGATCTCGGCTTCGCGCGCGTGCTGCTTGGCGTTGAGCACCTGGTGCGGCAGCTTCTCTCGGTCGAGCAGGCCCGACAGGTATTCCGAGGTCTCGATCGAGGTGGTGCCCACCAGCACCGGCTGGCCACGCTCGTAGCAGTCGCGGATATCGCGCACCACGGCGTCGTAGCGCTCCTTGCCAGTCTTGTAGATCTGGTCCTGCTGGTCCTTGCGCTGGGCCGGGCGGTTGGTCGGGATCACCACCACTTCCAGGCCGTAGATCTCCTGGAACTCATACGCTTCGGTGTCGGCCGTGCCGGTCATGCCGGCCAGCTTGTTGTACATCCGGAAGTAATTCTGGAAGGTGATCGTCGCCAGCGTCTGGTTCTCTTGCTGGACGGTGACGCCTTCCTTGGCTTCCACGGCCTGGTGCAGGCCGTCGGACCAGCGGCGGCCGGTCATCAGGCGGCCGGTGAATTCGTCGACGATCACGACTTCGTCGTTCTGCACCACGTAGTGCTGGTCGCGATGGAACAGGCTCTGCGCGCGCAGGGCGGCATACAGGTGGTGCATCAGCGTGATGTTCTGCGGCGCGTAGAGCGACTCGCCCTCGCCGATCAGGCCCAGCTGCGACAGGATCTCTTCGGCCTTCTCGTGGCCGGCCTCGGTCAGGTAGACCTGGTGGCCCTTCTCGTCGACGTAGTAGTCGCCGGGCTTCTCGACGCCGGTGCCGTCGGCCTTTTCCTCGCCGATCTGGCGCTCGAGCAGCTTGGGGATGCCGTTCATGCGCTGGTACAGGTCGGTCTGGTTCTCGGCCTGGCCGGAGATGATCAGCGGGGTGCGGGCCTCGTCGATCAGGATCGAGTCCACTTCATCGACGATGGCGTAGTTCAGCGGGCGCTGCACGCGCTGCGACGGGTCGTAGACCATGTTGTCGCGCAGGTAGTCGAAGCCGAACTCGTTGTTGGTGCCGTAGGTGATGTCCGAGTTGTACGCCGCCTGCTTGGCGTCGTGCGGCATCTGCGACAGGTTCACGCCCACCGACAGGCCCAGGAAGTTGTACAGCCGGCCCATCCACTCGGCATCGCGCTGCGCCAGGTAGTCGTTGACGGTGACCACGTGCACGCCCTTGCCGGTGATGGCATTCAGGTACACGGCCAGCGTCGCGGTCAGCGTCTTGCCTTCGCCGGTGCGCATTTCGGCGATCTTGTTGTCGTTCAGCACCATGCCGCCGATCAGCTGCACGTCGAAGTGGCGCATCTTCATGACACGCTTGCTGGCCTCGCGGCAGACGGCGAAGGCCTCGGGCAGCAGCGCCTCGAGCGCTTCGCCGCCGGCGTGGCGCTGCCGGAAGGTCTCCGTCATGCCGCGCAGTTCGTCGTCCGAGAGCTGCTCGAACTTCGGCTCCAGCGCATTGATCTGCGCCACCGTGCGGAGATATTGTTTGATCAGCCGCTCATTGCGGCTGCCGAAGACTTTCTTGAGAAGGCCCGTGATCATCGATTGCTTTCACCTGCGCGGAACCGGGCTGGCATCCCCAGGGAAGGCGGGCTGCTCCGGCGACCGGGCGCGGAAATGGATAGATTGGCGCAAAACGCCGAGTTTATCATGTGCCGGGGTCACGGCCGGCTGGGGGTGGGCCGTGTTGCACCGGACCCGCCACACCCGCCTGAATATTGTCCCCGGGGCTTGCCAGCCGCAGTTTGGGGTGATTGCGCCAGCTTCAATCCAGACATGGCCGGCGTGCGCACGCGCCGCCCCTTGCTAGAATGGATGCATGCGCCGCTTCACCCACCACGCCCTGCAGACCCCCGCCGCCAAGCCGCTCAACGACTGGCTGGCCAAGGCCGGCCCGGTTTCGTCACTGATGCAGACCGCACGCCAGTTGTCGGTGCTGGAGGCCGAGGTGCTGGCGCTGCTGCCCGCCGGCATGCACGCCGGGCTGGCGGTGGCAGGCATCAAGCGCGACCCGGGCGACCCCAACGGCCAGGTTCTGCTGTTGCTGGCCGCCCATGGCGCGGCCGCGGCGCGGGTGCGCCAGATCGTGCCGACGCTGCTCGGGCGGCTGCAGCAGCGCGGCTCGCCGGTCACCTCGATCCGGGTGCGGGTGCAGCCGGAAGTGCAGCGCCACTCGGACTGGGAAGTGGAGCCAGTGGCACGCCCGCGCACCGGCGGCCGCATGACGCCCACGGGACTGGCCAACCTGGACCAGCTCGCGCGCAGCCTGCCGGACTCGCCGCTGCGCGACGCGCTCAATACCCTGCTGGCCCACCACCGCTGAACGCGAGGGCCGCCTGAAATAGAAAAGCCGACCCGAAGGTCGGCTTTTTCACGCCTGCGCGGCGCCTCAGGCGAAGGCCGGCTGTGCCTGCGGCAGGAACGCGGCCGGGGCTTCCTCGACGCGGTCGAAGGTGACCAGCTCGTAGGCTTCCTGGTCGGCCAGCAGCGCGCGCAGCAACTGGTTGTTCAGGCCGTGGCCCGACTTGTTCGCCACGTAGGCGCCGATCAGCGGATGGCCCACCACATACAGGTCGCCGATCGCATCCAGGATCTTGTGGCGCACGAATTCGTCGCCGTAGCGCAGTTCTTCGTTGTTGAGCATGCGGTGCTCGTCCAGCACGATCGCGTTGTCCAGGCTGCCGCCACGCGCCAGGCCCATCTCGCGCAGGGCCTCGACCTCGTGCGCAAAGCCGAAGGTGCGGGCGCGGGCGATCTCGCGCACGTAGCTGGTGTCGGCAAAGTCGATCGAGAAGGTCTGGCCGGTCTTGTCGACCGCCGGGTGGCGGAAGTCGATGGTGAACGACAGCTTGAAGCCGAAGAACGGCTCGAGCCGCGCCAGCTTGTCGCCCTCGCGCACTTCCACCGGCTTCTTGACGCGGATGAAGGTCTTCAGCGCGTTCTGCTCTTCAATGCCGGCCGACTGCAGCAGGAACACGAAGGACGCGGCGCTGCCGTCCATGATCGGGATTTCCTCGGCGTCGACGTCGACATAGAGGTTGTCGATGCCCAGGCCGGCACAGGCCGACATCAGGTGCTCGACGGTCGAAACCCGCGCGCCATCCTTCTGCAGCACCGACGCCAGGCGCGTGTCGCCGATGGCCGACGCGGCCACGGGAATCTCGACGGCCTCGGGCAGGTCGACGCGGGTAAAGACGATGCCGGTATCCGCCGGCGCGGGACGCAGGGTCAACGTGACCTTGCGGCCCGAGTGCAGGCCGATGCCAACGGTCTTCACCAGGGATTTGATCGTGCGCTGTTTGAGCATGACAGCCTCAACTATTATTAAAATCTATCGTATGATTTTTCTGATTAAGGGATTTTACCACCACCTGAAGGGCGTTGCAGCCGGGTTTTGTTTCCGGCTGTTAACACAGTATTAATAAGTTACGTATTATCCACGTTTACCCGGGTCACTGTGTCAGCCGCGCAACGCTGCCAGCACCGCCTCGGCACTGCTGACGCGGAATTCGCCCGGTGCCTCGAGGTCCAGCCGGGCGACGACGCCGTCGTCGATCACCATGGCGTAGCGCTTGGAGCGCACGCCCATGCCGCGCCCGGTCAGGTCCTGATCCAGGCCCAGCGCGCGGGTCCACTCGGCGCTGCCGTCGGCCATCATGCGCACCGTGCCGGCGGCGTGCTGCTCACGGCCCCAGGCGCCCATCACAAAGGCGTCGTTGACCGACACGCACCAGACCTCGTCGACGCCGGCTTCGCGCAGCGCGGCGGCGTGCTGTACAAAGCCCGGCACATGCTTTGCCGAGCAGGTCGGCGTAAAGGCGCCGGGCAGGCCGAACACCACGATCTTGCGGCCGCGGACCAGGTCCGCCACCTTGAAGGCATTGGGGCCGAGCGCGCAGCCATTGCCTTCGGTATCGAAGAATTCCTGCAGCGTGGCGTCGGGGACGCGGGAACCGACAGTAATCATGAGTCGTGGTCTCCTGGGTTTTCTGAAGGATAGTCCGGATGCCGGGGTGCGGAGTCGCGCCCCGGCGCAGGGCAACCTCAGGATCATAGGCGTCGTGCCCGCATTGCCAAAGCCGGATCACATCCGGTGACATCCCGCGCGAATCCGATACACCTTGCTACAAAGACGTCCGCGCGACGCACCTTTTGGGTGCGCCGCGCGGACGACGATACATCCCGACCGGGAAGGCGGGAAACCAGTCCGGGGAGGCGGCCGGCGGCACGCCCGTCCCGGCGACGGGATGCGGGTGAGGCTCAGTCCGGCGCAGGCGCGGCGCCGCCAGCAGCCCGGCGGTTCACGTCAGTCCATGCAAGGCACGCGCGGATAGGGAGCGCACGTGCATCGCGACAAGGCGACGCGTTCCGTCAGGCGGCCGGTGGAGGCACCGATGCCGCGCCAGGCAGGGCTCAGTCTGCCTGCTTGCGCAGGAAGGCCGGGATATCGTACGTATCCACACCCTTCTCCTGCAGCGCGGCGACGTGGGCCGATGCCGACTCACGCGAGCTGCGCCACACTGCCGGCGTATCCAGGTTGCTGTAGTCCGGCGAGCTGTGCGTGGCCGCGGCGGCGCTCATGCTGGCCATCATCTGCACCGGCATGTTGTCGGTGCCGGTCTTGAGCAGGGTCATCGGCTGTTGCTTCTTGGCCGAGCGGCCCAGGCCCGTGGCCACCACCGTCACGCGCAGCGCATCGCTCATCGAGTCGTCGTACACCGTACCGAAAATCACGGTCGCATCTTCCGCGGCGTAGCTGCGGATGGTGTTCATGACTTCCTTGGTTTCCGACAGCTTCAGCGAACGGCTGGCGGTGATGTTGACCAGCACGCCGCGCGCGCCGGACAGGTCCACGCCTTCCAGCAGCGGGCTGGCAACGGCCTGCTCGGCCGCCAGGCGCGCGCGGTCCACGCCCGACACGGTGGCCGTCCCCATCATGGCCTTGCCCTGCTCGCCCATCACCGTCTTCACGTCTTCGAAGTCGACGTTCACCAGGCCGTCAACGTTGATGATCTCGGCAATGCCGGCCACCGCGTTGTGCAGCACGTCGTCGGCGCACTGGAAGCACTTGTCCATCTCGGCGTCGTCGCCCATCACTTCGAACAGCTTCTCGTTGAGCACCACGATCAGCGAGTCGACGCTCGACTCCAGCTCGCTGGAACCGTGTTCGGCCACCTTGGCGCGGCGCGCGCCTTCGAAGTCGAACGGCTTGCTGACCACGCCCACGGTCAGGATGCCCATTTCCTTGGCAACCTGCGCCACGATCGGGGCGGCACCGGTACCGGTGCCGCCGCCCATGCCTGCAGTGATGAAGACCATGTGCGCGCCACGCAGGGAGTCGGCAATCTGCTCGCGCGCCTGATCCGCGCAGTTGCGGCCGACTTCCGGCTTGGCGCCGGCGCCCAGACCCGTGTTGCCCAGTTGCAGCACGCGCGAAGCGCTCGAGCGCTTCAGGGCCTGCGCGTCGGTGTTCATGCAGATGAATTCGACGCCTTGCACGCCGCGGCTGATCATGTGCTGCACGGCATTACCGCCCGCGCCGCCCACGCCGACCACTTTGATGATGGTGCCGTCCTGCACTTCCGTTTCGATCATGTCAAAGTCCATCACTGCCTCCGAGAAAAATCAGTCCCCAGACGATGCAGCCTCCCCGCCGCAACCCCTGGTTTCTGAACAAGAAACCAATAAAAAAGAAAACCAGAAAACTTCCACTCAGCACGCAGGCCTGTCCGGTAGACCGCCCTGCCCGCGCGCCGTTGCATCGTCAGCGCGTCAATTTCCGCATGGATCAGAAATTGCCGACAAACCATTCCTTCATGCGGGTCCACACCTGCTTGACCGAGCCGCTCTGCACGGCGACCTTGCGCCCGCGCATGCGTTGCACGCGGCCTTCCAGCAGCAGTCCCATCACGGTTGCGTAGCGCGGGCTCTTCACCACCTCGTGCAGGTTGCCGCGGTACTCGGGCACGCCCACGCGCACGGGCTTGAGGAAGATGTCCTCGCCCAGCTCGACCATGCCCGGCATCATCGCAGTGCCACCGGTGATGACCACGCCGGACGACAGCAGTTCTTCATAGCCCGACTCGCGCACCACCTGGTGCACCAGCGAGTACAGCTCTTCGATACGCGGCTCGATCACCGCCGCCAGCGCCTGGCGGCTGAGCGTGCGCGTGCCGCGGTCGCCCACGCCGGGCACCTCGATCATGTCTTCGGGGTCGGCAATCGCCTGCTTGGCGATGCCGTACTGCATCTTGATGTCCTCGGCATCGGGCGTCGGCGTGCGCAGCGCCATCGCGATGTCGTTGGTGATCTGATCGCCGGCGATGGGGATCACGGCCGTATGCCGGATCGCGCCTTCGCTGAAGATGGCGATATCGGTGGTGCCGCCGCCGATGTCGACCAGCACCACACCCAGCTCCTTCTCGTCCTCGGTCAGGACCGCCAGGCTCGAGGCCAGCGGCTGCAGGATCAGGTCGTGCACTTCCAGGCCGCAGCGGCGCACGCACTTGACGATGTTCTGCGCGGCGCTGACCGCGCCGGTGACGATATGCACCTTGACTTCCAGGCGGATGCCGCTCATGCCGATGGGCTCGCGCACGTCTTCCTGGCCGTCGATGATGAATTCCTGCGTCAGGATGTGCAGGATCTGCTGGTCGGTCGGGATATTGACCGCCTTGGCGGTCTCGATCACGCGCGCCACGTCGGTCTGCGTGACCTCCTTGTCCTTGATCGCCACCATGCCGCTGGAGTTGAAGCTGCGGATGTGGCTGCCGGCGATGCCGGTGAAGACCTCCGAAATCTTGCAGTCGGCCATCAGTTCGGCCTCTTCCAGCGCCTTCTGGATGGACTGCACGGTGGCCTCGATATTGACCACGACCCCTTTCTTCAGACCCTTGGACTCTGACTGGCCCATCCCGATCACCTCGTAGCCGCCGTCGGGGCGCAGTTCTGCCACCACCGCCGCCACCTTCGAGGTGCCGATATCCAGACCGACCAACAGGTCCTTGTATTCCTTGCTCATCGGGTTTTCTCCGCGTTCTTGCTCTTCAGTCGCGTCGGATTGCTGTTGGAAGTACCTGAAACCGCTGCTGCCGCCGCCGGCTTGGCCGCGTTCGCTGCTTTCACCGTTTTCGTTGCCTTCTCGGCCCTGACCGCCGCCGCGATCTGCGCGTCGGTCAGGAAGCGGGCATTGGCGGCGCGTATGGAAAAGCCGTTGGGATAGCGCAGGTCGGCATACTCGATCTGGCTGCCCCATTGCTGGGTGACCTGCGGCCAGGCCGCGACAAAGCGCCGGACCCGCTGGTCCATCGCCACGCGTTCCTCGTCGTTCTGCTCGCGGCCCAGTTCGATCTCCATGCCGTTGGACAGTCTGGCGCGCCAGGCATAGCGGCCGGACAGCGCCACTGCCAGCGGCTCGGCCTTGAGCGGCTTGAACCACTGGCGCATGACCTCGAGCTTCTCGATCACGTCGCCCTCGCTGTCCGGCGGCCCGTCCAGCGCCAGCAGCTGTGCGTCTTCTTCCGCCTCGGCGGTGTTGGCGACAAAGACCTCGCCGTAGGTATTGATCAGGCGCCCGCTTTCGGGCGAGCCCCAGGTGCCCAGCGCCTCGTGTTCCTCGACCTCGACCGCCAGGCCGTTGGGCCACTCGCGCCGCACGCTGGCACGCCGCACCCACGGCACCGATTCGAAAGCCTGCCGCGCCGTGTTCAGGTCCAGCGTGAAGAAGTTGCCGGTCAGCTTGCCCAGCGCGCTGGCGCGCACGCTGGGCGCGTTCACGTGGCGCAGGGCGGCGCCGTCCATCGGGCCGATCTCCACATGGGTGATGGCGAACACCGGCCGCTGCGCCAGCCACAGCAGGCCTGCCGCGAGCGCCATCAGCACCACCAGCGCGTACAGCGCGGAGGCGATCAGGTTAAGCAGGCGTGCGTTATGCCACATGGTCCGGTACGGTCCTGTTCGGTTGCGTTATTCGGGTTTCCAATGCTCGTTCGGATGCAGGTCCAGCGTTGCGGCGGCCACCACCTGCATCACGAAGTCCTCGTAGCTGATGCCGACCGCGCGCGCCGCCATCGGCACCAGCGAATGGCCGGTCATGCCGGGCGAGGTATTCATCTCGAGCAGGAAAGGCTTGCCGTCGGCGCGCAGCATCACATCGGCGCGCGCCCAGCCGCGGCAGCCCAGCACGCGGTAGGCCTGCACCGCCAGCGCCTGGACTTCGCCTTCGACTTCAGGGTCCAGGCCCGACGGGCACAAGTATTGGGTATCGTCAGTAAAGTACTTATTTTGATAGTCGTAGTTGGCTTCGGGCGCGACGATGCGGATCACCGGCAGCGCTTCGGCGGTGTCGCCCTCGCCCACGATCGGGCAGGTCAGCTCGGCGCCGTCGATAAAGGTCTCGGCGATGACGTCATTGTCCAGCGCCGCGGCCTTCTCGAAGGCCGCGCGCATCTGGTCCGCCGCGGTGACCTTGGTCAGGCCGATCGACGAGCCCTCGCGCGCCGGCTTGACGATCAGCGGCAGGCCCAGGTCGGCAGCCACGGCGTCGAAGTCGGTGCCGGCATGCAGCATGGCAAAGCGCGGCGTGGCCAGGTCGTGGGTCATCCACAGGCGCTTGGTGGCCTGCTTGTCCATGGCCATGGCCGAGGCCAGCACGCCGCTGCCGGTGTACGGCACGCCCAGCTGCTCGAGCAGGCCCTGGATGGTGCCGTCCTCGCCGTAGCGGCCGTGCAGCGCAATGAAGACGCGGTCAAAGCCGGCCGCGGCCAGCTCGGCCACGCCCTGCAGGCCCGGGTCAAAGCCATGCGCGTCCACGCCGCGCGACTGCAGCGCGGCCAGCACGCCGTTGCCCGACATCAGCGAGATCTCGCGCTCGGCCGAGCGCCCGCCCAGCAGCACGCCGACCTTGCCCAGCGATTTGGGATCGATATTGGGATGGGCGACGAAGCTCATGCCTGGCTCCCTTGCTGGTGCGACACCAGTTGTCCGGGCACGCCTCCGATCGAGCCCGCGCCCATCGTCACGACCACATCGCCGGGCCGGACGGCATTCAGGATGGCCTGCGGCATGTCTTCCATCTGCTCCACGAAAACAGGTTCTACCTTGCCGGCCACGCGCAGCGCGCGGGTCAGCGCACGGCCGTCGGCGGCCACGATCGGGGACTCGCCGGCGGCATAGACCTCGGCCAGCATCAGGGCATCGACGGTGCCCAGCACCTTGACGAAGTCTTCAAAACAATCCCGCGTACGGGTAAAGCGGTGCGGCTGGAACGCCAGCACCAGGCGGCGTCCCGGGAACGCGCCGCGCGCGGCGGCCAGCGTGGCCGCCATCTCCACCGGGTGGTGGCCGTAGTCGTCCACCAGTGTGAAGGTGCCGGCGCCGTCGGGCGTGGCCACCTCGCCGTAGCGCTGGAAGCGCCGGCCCACGCCGTGGAATTCGCGCAGCGCCTTGACGATGGCGGCATCGGGTACTTCCAGCTCGGTGGCGATGGCGATCGCCGCCAGCGCGTTCTGCACGTTGTGCAGGCCGGGCAGGTTCAGCACGATCTCCAGCGGCGGCTCGGCATGGCCGTTGAGCTGGCGCTGCACGGTGAAGTGCATCTGGCCGTCGACGGCGCGCGCGTCCACGGCACGGATCTGCGCGTCTTCGGCAAAGCCGTAGCGCACCACCGGCTTGGACACGAACGGCAGGATCTCGCGCACGTTGGGGTCATCCACGCATAGCACCGCGATGCCGTAGAACGGCAGCCGCTGGGTGAACTCGATGAACGCCTGCTTGAGCCGGGCAAAATCGTGCCCGTAGGTGTCCATGTGGTCGGCATCGATATTGGTAATGACCTCGATGACCGGGAACAGGTTCAGGAACGATGCGTCCGACTCGTCGGCCTCGGCCACGATGAAGTCGCCCGTGCCCAGGCGCGCATTGGCGCCGGCCGAGTTCAGGCGGCCGCCGATCACGAAGGTCGGGTCCAGCCCGCCTTCGGCCAGCACCGACGCCACCAGGCTGGTGGTGGTGGTCTTGCCGTGCGTGCCGGCGATGGCCACGCCCTGCTTCAGGCGCATCAGCTCGGCCAGCATCACCGCGCGCGGCACCACCGGGATGCGCTTGCTGCGGGCGGCCAGCACTTCGGGGTTGTCGCCGCTGACCGCGGTCGACACCACCACGGCATTGGCGCCGGTCACGTTGGCCGCGTCATGCCCGTGCATGACCGTGGCGCCCAGCGACGCCAGGCGCCGCGTGGCGGCATTGTTGCCCACGTCGGAGCCCGAGACCTTGTATCCAAGGTTCAGCAGGACCTCGGCGATGCCGCTCATGCCGGCCCCGCCGATGCCTACGAAGTGGATGTTTTTGACGATATGCTTCATTCGATTGCTGCTTGTATAGGCTTCAGTCCCTGGCCAGCTCGCTGCATACCTCGGCAACGCGCCGGGTAGCCTCTGGCCTGGCCAGTCCGCGCGCCAGGCGCGCCATGTCTTTCAACTGCGGCCGGGTCAGGCTGGCGATGGTCCGCGCCAGGCCTTCGGCCGTCAGGTCTTTTTGCTGCACGAGCAGGGCCGCGCCCTGTCCCGACAAAAACTTTGCGTTGGTGGTCTGGTGGTCGTCCACCGCGTGCGGGAACGGCACGAACAGCGCCGCCACGCCCGCCGCGGCCACTTCCGAGACCGTCATCGCGCCGGCGCGGCAGATCACCAGGTCCGCGTCGGCATAGGCCCTGGCCATGTCGTCGATAAACGGCAGGGTCTGCGCCGGCACCTGCGCGGCCGCATAGTTGGCGCGCAGCGTATCGATCTGCTTCGCGCCCGCCTGGTGCGTCACCACCGGGCGCTCGCCCTCCGGCAACAGCGCGATGGCCCTGGGCACCACCTCGTTGAGCGCCGCGGCGCCCAGGCTGCCGCCCACCACCAGGATGCGCAGCGGGCCGCTGCGCTGGTCGTAGCGTGCCTCGGGGGCGTCCAGGTGCGCCAGTTCCTCGCGCACCGGGTTGCCAGTCCATTCACTGCCGGGCAGCGCATCCGGGAACGCGCACAGCACGCGATCGGCCACCTTGGCCAGCACCTTGTTGGCCAGGCCCGCGATCGAGTTCTGCTCGTGCAGCACCAGCGGGCGTCCCAGCAGCGACGCCATCATGCCGGCCGGGAAGGTGATATAGCCGCCCATGCCCAGCACCACGCTCGGGCGCACCCGGCGTAGCGCGACGATGCTTTGCCAGAACGCGCGCAGCAGGTTCAGCGGCAGCAGGAACTTGGTCACCAGCCCCTTGCCACGCAGGCCCCCGAACTGGATGAACTCCATCGGGATGTCGTGCTTCGGCACCAGCGTGGCTTCCATGCCGGTGCGGTTGCCCAGCCACACCACTTTCCAGCCCTGCTCGCGCAGCGCCTGTGCGACCGCCAGCCCCGGGAACACATGTCCCCCGGTGCCGCCGGCCATCACGAGCAGGGTGCGCGGTGCGGTCATACCTTCCCTCCGCGCATCAATACTCGATTTTCATAGTCAATGCGCAGCAGGATCGCCAGGGCCACGCAGTTCATCAGGATCCCCGAGCCGCCGTAGCTCACCAGCGGCAGCGTCAGCCCCTTGGTCGGCAGCAGGCCCAGGTTCACACCCATATTGATAAAGGTCTGCCAGCCGACCCACACGCCGATGCCCTTGGCCACCAGGCCGGCAAAGGTGCGGTCCAGCTGCAGCGCGGTGCGGCCGATATTGAAGGCGCGGCGCACCAGCCAGTAGAACAGTACGATCACCACCAGCACGCCGATAAAGCCGAATTCCTCGCCGATCACCGCCAGGATGAAGTCGGTATGCGCTTCGGGCAGGTAGTGCAGCTTCTCAATGCTGCCGCCCAGCCCCACGCCCGTCCACTCGCCGCGGCCGAAGGCGATCAGCGAGTGCGTCAGCTGGTAGGCCTTGCCCAGCGCATTGCTCTCTTCCCACGGGTTCAGGTAGGCGAAGATCCGCTCGCGCCGCCAGGGCGACGCGGTGATCAGCAGCGCGAACGCGCCCACCGCCACGCCGACCAGCCCGGCGAACAGCTTGCCGTTGATGCCGCCCAGGAACAGGATGCCCATTGCCACGGCGGCGATCACCAGGAACGCGCCCATGTCGGGTTCCAGCAGCAGCAGCATGCCCACCACCACCACCGCCACGCCCATCGGCAAAAAGCCCTTGGACACGGTCTGCATCCACTCCTGCTTGCGCACGGTGTAGTTGGCGGCATACAGCACCACCGCCAGCTTCATCAGCTCCGACGGCTGGAAGTTCATCACGCCCAGTGGAATCCAGCGCCGCGCGCCGTTCACACCCTTGCCGATGAAGGGCACCAGCACGATGACCAACAGGACCAGCGCCACGATAAAGAGCTTGGGCGCATAGCGGTCCCACACTTTCACCGGGATCTGGAACGCGGCCAGCCCGACCGACAGCCCGATCAAGAGCGCAAACGCGTGCCGCAGCAGGAAGTGGCTTTCGCGGTAGTTGGCGTAGCGCGGCGAGTCCGGCAGCGCGATCGAGGCCGAATAGACCATCACCAGGCCGAGCGCGAGCAGCACGATCGACACCCACAGCATGGGCTGGTCGTACTCCATCATGCGCGAGCGCGTCGGCTTGACGCCCGACACCGCGTCGCGCAGGCCACCCCAGGCATTGCCGATGGTGGCGCCGATAAAACCGCTGCGCTTGACCTGTGCGTCACTCATGGCAGGATCCCCCGGGACAGGGCCAGTTCTTCCACCGCGCCGCGGAAGACCTCGGCGCGATGCACGTAATTGCGGAACATGTCGAGGCTGGCGCACGCCGGCGACAGCAGCACCGCATCGCCGGCTTCGGCCAGTTCGGCGGCCCTGGTCACCGCCTCTTCCAGCGTGGCGGCGTCGGCGAGGCTCGCGCCGCTGCCCTGCAACGCGTCGCGAAGCTCACCCGCGGCGCGGCCGATCAGCACCACCGCGCGCGCGTACTGCGCCACCGGCGCGGCCAGCGGCGAGAAATCCTGGCCCTTGCCTTCGCCGCCGGCGATCAGCACCACGCGCTTGTCCAGCCCCGACAGCGCGGCCACGGTGGCACCCACGTTGGTGCCCTTGCTGTCGTCGAAGTACTCGACGTCGTCGATGGTGGCGACCCACTCCACGCGGTGCGGCTCGCCGCGGTACTCGCGCAGGCCGTGCAGCAGTGCGTTCATCGGCAGGTCGATGGCACGGCACAGCGCCAGCGCGGCCATCGCGTTGGTGGCGTTGTGCATGCCGCGGATATGCAGCGCATCGGCCGGCATCAGCCGCTTGTGGCGCACCGGCACGGCGTCCTGGACCACGTCGGCGGCCTTGCGGCGGCGCAACTTGCCCTCCCCTTCCGCTTCCGAATCGGGTTCGGCCAGCACCATCCAGGGCATGCCGCCCTCGCGCAGGATGCCGAAGCTGCCCGGCGTTTCCGGCAGTTCGGTGCCGAAGGTCAGCAGCGTGCGCCCGGGGCGCGCCATGTCCATGGTCAGGCGGTCGTTGCGGTTGAGCACCTGCACGCAGCCGCTGTCGGCCGGCCCGAAGATGCGGGCCTTGGACGCGGCATAGGCTTCCATCGAGCCATGCCAGTCCAGGTGGTCCTGGGTGACGTTGAGCACGGTGGCCGCGGCGGGTGCCAGCGTGTGCGTGGTTTCCAGCTGGAAGCTGGACAGCTCCAGCACCCACACCTCCGGCAACGACGCCGAGGCGATGCAGGCCGACAGCTTGTCCAGCGCCGACGGGCTGATATTGCCCGCCACCGCCACGCTCTTGCCGGCGCGCTCCACCAGCCGGCCGGTCAGCGCGGTGGTGGTGGTCTTGCCATTGGTGCCGGTGATGGCCAGGATCTTCGGCGCGTAGCCCGACTCGGCCTCGAGGTGGCGCAGCGCGCGCACGAACAGTTCGATCTCGCCCCACACCGGGATGCCGCGCGCCTGCGCCGCGGCCAGCAGCGCGCCGGTGCCGGCTTCCAGCGGCGACAGGCCGGGGCTGATCGCCACCAGGCCGATGCCGTCGAGCAGGCTTTCGGCGAACGGGCCGCCGACGAACTCGGCCGAAGTCAGCTCGGCCTGCAGGAAGACAAGATTGGCGGGGGCCTCGCGCGTGTCGGCCACGCGCACCGCGCAGCCGTTCAGGCCACACCAGCGCGCCATGGCCAGCCCCGACTCACCGAGGCCCAGTACCAGCACATGAGGTTTCTGCAGCTCGCCAAACACTTCGATTTCCTGCCTTTTTGTTTCCTGTATCTATATAGAGAGCGCCGTCAGTCCCTGACCTGCGCAACCATTACCGCAACTTCAGCGTCGACAATCCGATCAGCACCAGCAGCATGGTGATGATCCAGAAGCGCACCGTGACCTGCGTTTCCTTCCAGCCGCCCAGCTCGAAATGGTGGTGCAGCGGCGCCATCCGGAACAGCCGCCTGCCCTCGCCATAACGGCGCTTGGTGATCTTGAACCACGTCACCTGCAGCATCACCGACAGCGTTTCCACCACGAAGATGCCGCCCATCACGAACAGCACGATCTCCTGGCGCACGATCACCGCCACCGTGCCCAGCGCGCCGCCCAGCGCCAGCGCGCCGACGTCGCCCATGAATACCTGCGCCGGGTGCGCGTTGAACCAGAGGAAGGCCAGGCCCGCCCCGGCCAGCGCCGAGCAGAAGATCAGCAATTCGCCCGCGCCCGGGATATGCGGGAACAGCAGGTACTTGCTGTAGACCGAGCTGCCCATCACATACGCAAACACACCCAGCCCGCTGCCGACCAGCACCACCGGCATGATCACCAGCCCGTCCAGGCCGTCGGTCAGGTTCACGGCGTTGCTCGAGCCCACGATCACCAGGTAGGTCAGCACGATGAAGCCGGCCACGCCCAGCGGATAGCTGATCTCCTTGAAGAAAGGCACGATCAGGTTGGACTTGTACGGCATGTCCAGCGACAGCCCGCCCTCGACCCAGCTCAGGAACAGGTCCCACACCCTCACGTTGCTGCTTTCCGACACCGAGAACGCCAGGTAGACCGCGGCCACCAGGCCGATCAGCGTCTGCCAGAAGAACTTCTCGCGGCTCGACATGCCGCGCGGATCGCGATACACCACCTTGCGGTAGTCGTCCACCCAGCCGATCGCGCCGTAGCCGAAGGTGACCAGCATCACGACCCAGATAAAACGGTTGCCCCAGTCGCACCACAGCAGCGTCGACACTGCGATCGAGACCAGTACCAGCACGCCGCCCATGGTCGGCGTGCCGGCCTTGACCAGGTGGGTCTGCGGGCCGATGGTGCGCACCGCCTGGCCGACCTTCAGCTCGGTCAGCTTGCGGATCACCCACGGACCGAACGCCAGGCCGATCAGCAGCGCGGTGAGGTTGGCCATCACCGCGCGGAAAGTCAGGTAGTTGACGACCCGGAGGAAGCTGTAGTCGTTTTGCAGCCACTGGGCCAGTGCCAATAACATCGTGTTGTCTTATTTAATGTGCGGAAGTGTCTGCGACCAGCGCCGCGACCATCCGTTCCATGCGCATGAAGCGCGATCCCTTCACCAGCACGGCGCCCGCTTGCGCCACCATGCCCCCGCTGTCTTCCTCCAGTGCCTTCACCAGGTCTTCTGCGGCGCCGAAATGCCGGGCGTCCGCACCGAACGCCTGCACCGCATGCACGGCCAGTTCGCCGGTGGCCCACAGCGTGTCGACGCCGCGCGCCTTCGCGTAGGCACCGATCTCTTCGTGGTATGCCGGCCCCTGCTCGCCCACTTCGCCCATGTCGCCCAGCACCAGCACGCGCGGCGCGGCAAAGCCGGCCAGCACGTCGATGGCGGCGCGCATGGAGTCGGGGTTGGCGTTATAGGTGTCGTCGATGACGACCGTCCCACCCGTCGTGTACTTGACCTGCAGCCGGCCCTTGACCGCATTGAAGCCGGCCAGGCCCGACTGGATCGCCGGCACGTGCACGCCCGCGGCCAGCGCGCAGGCGATGGCGGCGAGTGCGTTGCGCACGTTGTGCGCACCCAGCAGCGCCAGGCGCACGTCGAAGGCATGGCCAGGCGCGCGCACCTGCATCACCTGGGCACCGTCGACCAGCGTCACAGTGGCGTGCACATCGGCGCGCTGCGAGGTGCCGAACGACAGCACGCGGCGCGCGCCCGCAGCCTCGCGCCACACCGGCGCGTGGGCGCCGCCGCTTTCCGCGTCGAGCGGGTACACCGCCACGCCGCCGGCCGGCAGCGCCGCGATCGCGGCGGCGTGCTCGTGGGCGACGGCTTCCACGCTGACCATGAACTCCTGGTGCTCGCGCTGCGCGTTGGTAATCACCGCCACGGTGGGCTGGGCAATGCCGGCCAGGTAGACGGTCTCGCCCGGATGGTTCATGCCGAGTTCAAGCACCGCCAGCTTGTGCGTGGCGCGCAGGCGCAGCACCGTCAGCGGCAGGCCGATATCGTTGTTCAGGTTGCCCCCGGTGGCCAGGCGCTGCGCCTCGCCCACCGCCGCGGCAAAGATGGCCGCGATCATTTCCTTGACCGTGGTCTTGCCATTGCTGCCGGTCACCGCCACCGCCGGCAGCGTGAACTGGCGGCGCCAGCCGGCACCCAGCTCGCCCAGCGCGACGCGGGTATCGGGCGCGACGATGGCCGGCACACCGGCATCGACCTCACGGCTGACCAGCACCGCGGCGGCGCCGCGCGCCACCACGTCGGCGATAAAGTCGTGCGCGTCGAAGCGCTCACCCTTGAGGGCAACGAACAGGTCGCCGGGCCCGACGCTGCGGCTGTCGGTGTGCACGCGCGAAAACTTCACGGCGCCGTCGCCGCAAACGCGCGCGCCGGCGATCCAGCCGGCGGCTTGCTGCAAGGTAGTCATTGGGGTCTGGCTCATGCCGATACTCCGCGTGTGGCCAGTGCCAGGCGTACATGTTCGCGATCGGAGAACGGGCGCTTGCGGCCCTGGATCTCCTGGGTGGCCTCATGGCCCTTGCCCGCCACCAGCACCACGTCGGCCGCGGCTGCGTGCCTGACGGCATAGAGGATGGCGGCGGCGCGGTCTTCGATCTGGCGCCCGCGCGTGCGCTCAGCCATGCCGTCGGCAATGGCTTCCAGGATCTCCTGCGGGTCTTCGCTGCGCGGGTTGTCGCTGGTCAGGATGACCTTGTCGGCCAGGCGCTCGGCCACCGCGCCCATCAGCGGGCGCTTGATGGGATCGCGGTCGCCGCCGCAGCCGAACACGCACCACAGGCGGCCGTTGCGCGCCTGCGCCACCGGTCGCAGCGCGGCCAGGGTCTGCTCCAGCGCGTCGGGCGTGTGGGCGTAGTCGACCACGGCCAGCGGCGCATCGGGGCCGCCGCCGGCACCGAACAGCTCCATGCGTCCTTCCACCGGCGTCAGCGCGCGCAGCGCGGCAATGGCCGCGTCCCACGCCACGCCGTTGGCCAGCGCCGCGCCCAGCACCGCCAGCAGGTTGCTGACGTTGAAGGCGCCGATCATCGGCGTGGCCATGTCGGCGCTGCCGAAGCTGCCGTCGATATGGAAGGCGGTGCCGGTGGGCGTGGCGCGCAGGTTGGTGGCGCGCAGCCACTCGCCGCGCGGGCGGCGCACCGTGGCCGCGCCGGGGCCGTCGATGCCGTATTCGATCACGTGCGGCGCGGCAATGGCGGCGGCGTCGGCCGCCAGCTGGCGCTGGCCCATGGCGTCGTCGCGGTTGATGACCGCGGTGCGCAGGCCGTCCCAGCGGAACAGGCGGATCTTGGCGGCCTCGTACTCGGCCATCGAGCCGTGGTAGTCGAGGTGGTCCTGGGTCAGGTTGGTCAGCACCGCCACCGAGAAATGCGTGCCGGCGACGCGTTCCTGCTCTAGGCCGTGCGAGGACACTTCCATCGCCACCGCGCGCGCGCCGGCGTCGTGCAGCGCGGCCAGGCTGGCCTGCAGCTGCACCGCGTCGGGCGTGGTGAAGCCGGTGGCCTGCAGCGCGCCCGGGAAGCCGGTGCCCAGCGTACCGATGGCCGCGCAAGGCGTGCCGGCGGCCTGCAGCACCCGCGCCAGCCACTGGCTGCACGAGGTCTTGCCGTTGGTGCCGGTGATACCGGTCACTGCAAGTCCGCGCGCCGGGTTGCCATGCCAGCCGGCGGCGACCGGGCCGGCCAGCTGGTACAGGTGGCTCAGGGCCAGGTGCGGCACGACGTCGCCGAACGGCCAGTCGAAGCCGTCGGCCTCATAGACCACGGCACCGGCGCCGGCGGCAATCGCCTGGGCGATATGGGGCCGGCCGTCGGTGGCCAGGCGCTCGTTGCCGAGCACGTAGGCAAAGAACACATCGCCGCGCGCCAGGCGCCGGGTATCGCCGCTCAGCTGCGCCGCGGCGGACACGTTGGTACGCAGCCAGGCCAGCGCGTTGCTGGCCTGGGCGGTGACCTCGAGGGGGAGCAGGGGCTTGGCCGTCATCGGGTCGATCTCATTGGGTCGAACTCCACGGTTCGCTCTCCTGCACCTTGTCGCTGACCACCAGCTGGCGGATCGGCGAGTCGGGCTGGACATTCAGTGCGCGCAGCGTGCCGCCGGTGATGGCCGCGAACGCCGGGCCGGCCACCAGGCCGCCGTAGTGGCTGCCGGCGGTGGGCTCGTCCACGCTGACGGCGACGATGACGCGCGGGTTGGACATCGGCGCCAGGCCGATGAACGAAGCGCGGTACTTGCTGCGGTTATAGCCGCGGCCTTCATGCTTGTACGCGGTGCCGGTCTTGCCGCCGACGCGGTAGCCCATCACCTGCGCCTCGGGGGCGGTGCCGCCGGGCGCGGTCACGGTCTCGAGCATGGCGCGCACATCGCGCGCCACCTGCGGCGACAGGATGCGTTCGCCAGTGACCGGACCGTTGGTGCGGAACATCGACACCGGGATCAGCTCGCCGTCATGCGCGAAGATGGTGTAGGCATGAGCCATCTGGAACAGCGAGACCGACAGGCCGTAGCCGTAGGACATGGTGGCCTGTTCGATCGGACGCCAGCTCTTGAACGGGCGCACGCGGCCGGCCACGGCGCCGGGGAAGCCGATCTTGGGCGCCTGGCCGAGGCCGACGCTGGTAAACATGTCCCACATTTCCTGTGGCTTCATCAGCATCGCGATCTTGGTCGTGCCGATGTTGCTCGACTTCTGGATCACGCCGCTCACCGTCAGGGCCCCGTAGTTGTGGGTATCGCTGATGGTCGCGCCTTCGAAGTTGTACTTGCCGGTGGTGGTGACCACCGTGGACGGCGTCACGCGCTTGAGCTGCAGCGCCAGGCCGATCGTGATCGGCTTCATCATCGAGCCCGGCTCGAAGGTGTCGGTCAGCACGCGGTTGCGCAGCTGCTCGCCGGACAGCCGGCTGCGGTCGTTGGGGTTGTAGGTGGGCCAGTTGGCCAGCGCCAGCACTTCGCCGGTCTGGGCGTCCAGCACCACCGCGCTGGCGGCCTTGGCCTTGTGGCGCTCGACCACGGCCTTGAGCTCGTTGTAGGCCAGGTACTGGATCTTGGCGTCGATCGACAGCTGGATGTCCTCGCCGTCGCGCGGCGTCTTCAGCACGCCGACGTCCTCGACCACGCGGCCCAGGCGGTCCTTGATCACCTGGCGGGCGCCGGCACGGCCGGCCAGGCCGGGTTCGCGCGCCAGTTCCACGCCTTCCTGGCCGCGGTCTTCCACGTTGGTGAAGCCGACGATATGCGCCATCGCCTCCCCTTCCGGGTAGAAGCGCTTGTATTCGCGGGTCTGGTGGATGCCTTCGATCTTCAGCGCGGCAATCTTGTCGGCGACGTCAGGCAGCACCTGGCGCTTCAGGTAGACAAAGCCCTTGTCCTCGGACAGCTTCTTGCCCAGGTCCTTCTCGGACATGCCGAGCAGCTTGGCCAGCTGGCTGATCTTGGCGGCGTCGACCTGGTTGGGCACGTCTTCCGGCACCGCCCAGATTGCCTTGACCGGCAGGCTGGTGGCCAGCACCAGGCCATTGCGGTCCAGGATCTTGCCGCGCGTGGCGGGCAGCTCCAGCGTGCGCTGGAAGCGCTTCTTGCCCTCGGCCTCGTAGAACTGGTTGCCCGGGCCCTGGATCCAGGCCGCGCGCACGGCCAGCGCGGCGAAGGCCGCGAACATCAGGAACACCACCAGCTTGGAACGCCACATCGGCAGGCGCAGGCCCAGCACCGGGCTGGCCGAAAACTGGCCGCTGCGCGGGCGCGAGGCGGTGCCGTTGCGGTCGCGGCGGGGCGGGTTGGGACGGGCCATGCTCATCGGCGCGCCTCCGCGGCACTGGCCGGCGCCGCCTCGGCGGGCGGCGGCAGCACGATGCCGGACAGGTATTGGGTCTTGCCGGGGTTGACCGGCGCCATCTTCAGTTGCGCGCGTGCCGTATCGGCAATGCGCGCGCTCTTGCCCAGCGCGCTCTGCTGGTACTGCAGGCGCGACCAGTCGATATCGAGCTGCTTCTCTTCAGCCTGGGCCCGCTCCAGTGCGACGAACAGCGTGCGCGCCTGGTGCTGCGCGCTCACCAGCGACAGCGCGCACAGGATCAGCGCGGCGAGCAGGAAGAAGGTCAGGCGGTTCATGCGCGCGCACCTCCGCCGGCAGGCGACGCTACCGGGGCCAGCTTCTCGGCCACGCGCATCACGGCCGAGCGCGCGCGCGGGTTGGCGGCCACCTCTTCGGCACCGGGCTTGTAGCGGCCGAGCAGGCGCAGCGTCGGTTGCGGCAGGTCGGCCGCGCGCAGCGGCGCGCGGCGCAGCGCCGGGTCGGCATCCTGCTGGGGACGGGCGTGCGCCGCCATGAACCGCTTGACGATGCGGTCCTCCAGCGAGTGGAAGCTGATCACCACCAGGCGCCCTCCGACCTGCAGCAGTTCATATGCCGCCTTCAGCCCTCTTTCGAGGTCCTCAAGCTCTTGATTGACGTGAATCCGTAGAGCCTGAAAGGTGCGGGTCGCAGGGTCCTGACCCTTCTCGCGTGTTTTGACGGCTTTCGCCACGAGCGCGGCAAGGTCGGCAGTAGTGGCGATGGGTCCGCCATCGCCGGGTTCGCGCCGGCGAGCAACAATCGCCTTTGCAATCTGTACAGCAAACCGTTCTTCCCCATAGTCTCGTATCACCCTGGCAATGTCCTGCTCATCCGCCTGCGCCAGCCACTGGGCGGCAGTGATGCCGCGCGTGGTGTCCATGCGCATGTCCAGCGGGCCCTCGAAACGAAAGGAAAACCCCCTCGCCGCCTCATCGATCTGGGGCGAGCTGATCCCCAGGTCGAGCAGCACGCCAGCCACGTGGCCGCGCCCCGACAGGCGTTCGGCCATGGCCGCAAAGCTCGCGTGCTCAATGGAGAAGCGGGCATCCTTGATGGTGCCCGCTTCTGCGATTGCTGCTGGGTCCTTGTCGAACGCAACCAGGGCCCCGTCTGGCCCCAGCCGGGCAAGCACCGCCCGGCTGTGCCCTCCCCTGCCGAAGGTGCCGTCGACGTAGACCCCGTCGGGCCGCCAGACCAGAGCCTCGACGGCCTCGTCCAGCAGCACGGTGCGATGGTGCAGGGCGGGGGTTGCCGGCGTTCCGGTAGGACTCATGACTTCGTCAGAAAGAGAAATTCTTCAATGCTTCGGGCATGCCCTGCGCCATCGCCTGCTGTTCCTTGGCGGCGTAAGTCGCGGCATCCCACACTTCGAAATGGCTGCCCATGCCGAGCAGCATGACTTCCTTGTCGAGCAAGGCGGCACTGCGCAGCTCCGGTGCGATCAGCACCCGGCCCGCGCCGTCCATTTCCACGTCGGCGGCGTTGCCCAGGAAGATGCGCTTCCACCAGTGCGCATCCATCGGCAGCGCTGCAATGCGCGTGCGGAAGTTTTCCCACTCGGGCCGGGGAAACAGCAGCAGGCAGCCATCCGGGTGCTTGGTCAGCGTCACCCGGCCCTCGGCCTGCTGTTGCAGCGCCTCGCGATGCCGGGACGGAATGGACATCCGCCCCTTGGCATCCAGCGAGAGTGCCGATGCTCCCTGAAACAAGCTCGCTCCCGGTCCCTGCAGGCCAGTTGCCGGCCGGCATTCGCGTGCATCCTTCTGTTCCGACTATGACGAGATCATCCCACGGTCGGGGCCCAATTTCACACAAAAATACACTTCCTCACACTATTTCCCACTTTAGAGGAAGCGATATGGGCGGTCAAGGCTGCAGGCAGGGCAGCAAACGAGATTTTTTGAATCAGAACAATGACTTAGCGCGCACACTTCACGCACCGAAAAAGTGAATCCTTAATGAAATGAAGATCTTAGGGAGGAAAGCAGAGAAACCACCTGAGAACCACTTGAGGGGGAACTGCCGGCCGCGCGGGAAAGACCTGTCCCGTCGCGCGGAGAAAGGATACAACAATTGCCCGCCAGCCCCACTGAATCCAGGGCCCGGCGGCGGTCGGGCAGGTTGCTTCAGACCCGCGTCAGATCCGATAAGCGGCAGTGGTCATCACGCGCGACGCGCCGCGCATCAGCGCCCGCACCGGCGCGGGCAACGGCATTCCGCCGGCATCGCGCGCGGCGTCGCCATGGCGGATCTCGTCGTCGCGCATCTGCTCGAGGATGGCGCGCGAGCGGCCGTCGGCCTCGGGCAGGCGGTCCAGGTGCCCGCCCAGGTGGTGCTCGACCTGGCGCTCGGTCTCGGCGACGAAGCCTAGGCTGACGCGGTCGCCCGCGCGGCCGGCCACCCAGCCGATGGCAAAGGCGCCGGCGTACCACAGCGGATTGAGCAGGCTCGGACGCGACCCCAGCTCGCGCAGGCGCTCGGCGCACCAGGCCAGGTGGTCTTCCTCTTCGCGCGCGGCGGCATCCATCTGCGCGCGCACCGCGCCGTTGCGCGCCGTCAGCTTCTGCGCCTGGTACAGGGCCTGCGCGCAGACCTCGCCGACATGGTTGATGCGCATCAGGCCGGCCACATGGCGGCGTTCGTCGGCGCTCATCTGTTCCGTGTCCGGCGCCAGCCGGTCAGCCGGGTTGGCGCGCGCCGAGCGCGTAGCGCCGGCGATGGCGCGCAATGCCACGTCGAATTCTTTGATCAGGGTGTCCATGTCGCAGAGGCGGTTGGTCTTGGTTCCCGGCAGTCCCTGCCATGGTGGGGTGCGCAGCCGTGGTGCGGCACGCGAGGAGGCCATCGGGGTT
Source organism: Cupriavidus lacunae (assembly GCF_003353055.1). Taxonomy (GTDB): domain Bacteria; phylum Pseudomonadota; class Gammaproteobacteria; order Burkholderiales; family Burkholderiaceae; genus Cupriavidus; species Cupriavidus lacunae. The sequence goes on along the minus strand of NZ_QKWJ01000019.1, from coordinate 24,456 downwards.
ACCCGCATTGTAGCTTGCCTCTAATCGGCGCCAGCCCGCATCGCGCCTTGTATTGATACGCCCGGCTACTCAGAAACCCTGAGTTGTTAAAACCAGACAAAGGGGGTGGAGCCCGATAGTGAATGAAAAGTTGTTTGTTACAGTACTTCGCAACTTCCAACGAAGTTTGACGCATGGGGGATGGAGACCAACAGGAGGTTCTCCCGCGCAGTCACCAATAATTCTTACAGTGGAGATCAACGAGCATGAAGAAATCGCTTCTGGCGCTGGCAGCGCTTGGCACATTTGCTGGGGCGGCGCAGGCCCAATCGAGCGTGACCCTGTATGGCGTGGTCGATGCCAATATCGAGTACGTCAATAAGGTCGGCACGGTGCCCGTAGCAGCCAACGGCTTCAATCCCGGTCCGTCCAATCGCGTCTTCCGCCTGAATTCCGGCGGCCTGTCAGGGTCGCGTTGGGGCCTGCGCGGCACGGAGGATCTCGGTGGCGGCCTGAAGGCGATATTCGTGCTCGAAAGCGGTTTCAACCTGGACACCGGCACCTCGCAGCAAAGCGGTCGCCTGTTTGGCCGCCAGTCGTATGTCGGCCTGCAAAGCGACAGCTTTGGCCAGCTTACCTTCGGCCGCCAGTACACCTCGATGTTTGACGCGCTCGCCAACTTCTCGCCGACCGGCTACGTCACCCAGTACGAACCCGTCGTACTGCAACAAGGCCCCAACTACCGCTCGGACAACGCGATCAAGTACGTCGGCAAGTTTGGTCCGGTCACGGCGGGAGCCCACTGGTCGTTCGGGAATGGCACGGCCTTGCCGGCTACGGTCGGCGTGGCAACGCCGATCGGCGGCAACGGCGAAGTCCCGGGCCAGTTCCGGCGCGACACGGCCTACGGCGCAGGCGTGGCCTACGCCGCAGGCCCGTTCGGTGCTTCCATTTCCTACGACCAGTGGAATCCGACCATCGGCACCGGCAACGGCACCGTCAAGAAAGCTGCCGCTGCAGCAAGCTACAGCTTCGGCCCGGCCAAGATCATGGGCGGCTACCGTTGGGGCCAGAACAAGAACGCGGCTGACGTGCTGATCCAGCGTGACGACTTCTACTGGATCGGTGCCAACTACCAGGTCACTCCGGCCATTGGCCTGACGCTCGAGTACAACTACGACGATCTCAAGAACCTGTACGGCAACAAGAACGTTGCCAACCCCTGGCAAGTCGCGTTCATTGCGAACTACGCCTTCTCCAAGCGTACCGATGTGTACCTGACCACGGCCTATGCCAAGAACGCCGGCCTGACGATGGATTCGCTGGCGACCGGGTTCGCCACGAGCCTTTCCCTTGCCAACAGCTATGTGCTGGCCAACGGTCAGAGTTCGATGTTCGGCGCAGCCGTGGGTATCCGCCACAAGTTCTAAGCGTATCCCGCTTGCATTGCAAAGGCACCTCCGGGTGCCTTTTTTCATTGGCGCGCGCTGCATCTCCATAGGGCATCACCTCATCGGCGCCACGGCGGGCGCCGACTAGAATGCACTGACCCTACCCGCCCCCCGGGGCATCAAGAGCGGGCCAACACCAGGAGACCAGGCATGCAACCCAATCGCCGGCGCGTCGTTGCGCTGCTGCTGTCCGCCAGCCTTGGCGCGCTCGCCAGCCAGCCGGCGCTGGCCGCCGATCCGTACCCGGCCAAGCCGATCCGGCTGGTGGTGCCGTTCGCCGCCGGCGGCACCACCGACATCCTGGCCCGTGCTGTGGCTGCCGAACTGGCCAAACTGCCGGGCTGGAACGTGGTGGTCGACAACAAACCCGGCGCCGGCGGCAATATCGGCGCCGACATCGTCGCCAAGGCCGCGCCCGACGGGTACACGCTGCTGATGGGCACCGTCGGCACCCACGGCATCAACCAGTCGCTGTACGGCAAGCTGCCGTTCGACCCGATCAAGGACTTCGCGCCGATCACCGAGGTGGCAGCCGTGCCCAACGTGCTGGTGCTCAACCCGGCGTTCGCGCAGCAGAACAAAATCGACAGCGTCAAGGACCTGATCGCCTACGCGCGCGCCAATCCCGGCAAGCTCAACATGGCCTCCAGCGGCAACGGCACTTCGATCCATCTGGCCGGGGAACTGTTCAAGACGCAGACCCGGACCTTCATGGTCCACTTCCCGTACAAGGGCAGCGGCCCGGCGCTGACGGACCTGGCGGGGGGCACCATGCAGGTGATGTTCGACAACCTGCCCTCGTCGATGGCGCTGATCAAGAGCGGCAAGCTCAAGGCGCTGGCCGTCACCAGCGCCAGGCCGTCGCCGGCGCTGCCCGGCGTGCCGACCGTCGCCCAGGCCGCGGGCCTGCCGCAGTACGAAGCCAGTTCCTGGTTCGGCATGTTGGCGCCGGCCGGCACGCCGCCGGACATCGTCCACCGTATCCGGCAGGAAGTGGCCAAGGCCCTGGGCGCCCCGGCCGTGCGCGAGCGCCTGCAAGCGCAGGGCGCCGAGCCAGTCGGCAACACGCCGGAGCAGTTCGCCGCATTCATCCACGCCGAAACCGCCAAGTGGGCCAGGGTGGTCAAGGATTCCGGCGCCAAGGTCGATTGACGCGGATTTGATCGCCGGCAGGGCGGCGGCGCGCATCGCGCATATACTTGAGGCATCAAATGTCGGCCGCCCGCAGCGCGGGTGGCCCCTGGCGGCTGTTGCCGCACACCGCGCACCGATGCACTGAAGATGCCAATCCCGTCCCCCGCCGCCGGCGCCGAGAGCGCGCCGGTCGACCTCGAAACCCGTGCCGATCACACCGAGCACGAAGCCCTGCGCCTGTGGCTGCGGCTCCTGACCTGCACCAACCTGATCGAAGGCGATATCCGCTCGCGGCTGCGCCAGGACTTTGCCTGCACCCTGCCCCGCTTCGACCTGATGGCGCAACTCGACCGGCACCCCGAAGGCCTGAAGATGGGCGAGCTGTCGCGCCGCATGATGGTGACCGGCGGCAACGTCACCGGCATCACCGACCAGCTGCAGCAGGAAGGGCTGGTCTCGCGCGAGGCGCTGCCCACCGACCGCCGTGCCTACCTGATCCGCCTGACCCCGGCCGGGCGCGCCGCGTTCTCGCGCATGGCGCGCGCGCATGAGGACTGGATCGAGCAACTGCTCTCGGGCTTGGCCGAGACCGACCGCCGCGCCCTGTTCCGACTGCTGGGCCGGCTCAAGACCGGCCTGATCTCGCCATGAAACCGCTTGCCGTCCTTACCCTGTGTGGCCTGCTGCCGGTGCTGGCTGCCTGCGCCAGCTCGCCCCAGCCGCCGCAGGTCGCGCCGGTGAACGCCACCATCAAGCTTGGCCGCGTCACCGAGAAGACCTTCCTGACCCGCCTGGACGTAGCCCAGGTGCCTCCCTACTATGGCGGCGGCACCAGCGTCGGCGTGGGCGCCGCGGGTGGCGGTGGGGGCGGCGGCGTGGGCGTGGGCTTTGCCTTCGACCTGAGCCAGCTGTTCAACAAACCCGCGCCGGTGCAGCAGGTCGACCTGTTCCAGTACAAGGTACGGACCATGGACGGCGCGATCGTGTCGGCCAACGCGCCGGCGGCGCCTGGGCTGGAGCCGGGGGCGTGCGTGCGGGTGATCTACCCCGACGGCAGCCAGGAGGCCCGCCTGGCGCCATCGAACGAGTGCTGAGCCGCCGCGGCGCGGCCTGAAAGCACAACGGCCTCCGCGCAGGAGGCCGTTGTCGTTTGCGGCGACTGCCGCCTGGGTCGCTCAGGCCGCCTGGCGGCTGTCGCGCAGTTCGCGGCGCAGGATCTTGCCGACGTTGGTCTTGGGCAGCTCCGTGCGGAATTCGACGTACTTGGGTCGCTTGTAGCCGGTCAGGCGCTCCTTGCAGAACTCGATCACGTCGGCCTCGGTCAGCGCCGGATCCTTCCTGACCACGAACAGCTTGACCACCTCCCCCGAGTGCGTATCCGGCACGCCCACGGCCGCGACTTCGAGCACGCCCGGGCATTCGGCCACCACGCCTTCGACCTCGTTCGGGTACACGTTGAAGCCCGACACCAGGATCATGTCCTTCTTGCGGTCGACGATCTTGGTGTAGCCGCGCTCGTCCATCACGCCGATGTCGCCGGTCTTGAAGAAGCCGTCCGGGGTCATGACCTTGGCGGTCTCGTCCGGGCGGTTCCAGTAGCCGGCCATCACCTGCGGGCCGCGGATGCAGATCTCGCCAGGCTGGCCGAGCGGCACGTCCTTGCCGTCATCGTCGCGGATCACCACTTCGGTCGAGGGCAGCGGCATGCCGATGGTGCCCGAGAACGCATTGGTGTCGGTCGGGTTGCAGGTGGCCGAGGGCGAGGTCTCGGACAGGCCGTAGCCTTCGATGATCGGGCAGCCGGTCTTGGCCAGCCACTGCTTGGCCACCGCCTCCTGCACCGCCATGCCGCCGCCGTTGGCCACGCGCAGGCCGGAGAAATCGACCTTGCCGATTTCCGGGTTGTTGAGCAGCGCGTTGTACAGCGTGTTGACGGCCGGGAACATGTTGAACTTGTACTTCTGCAGTTCCTTGATGAAGCCCGGGATGTCGCGCGGATTCGGGATCAGCACGCTGGTGCCGCCGCTGCGCATGCCCAGCAGGCAGCAGACCGTCAGCGCGAAGATGTGGTACAGCGGCAGCGCGGTGATGGTGATCGGCTGGTCGATATGGGCGCCCTTGTTCAGCGCCGGCTGCATCCACGCCTCGGACTGCAGCACGTTCGCCACCACATTACGGTGCAGCAGCACCGCGCCCTTGGAAACGCCGGTGGTGCCGCCCGTGTATTGCAGGAAGGCGATGTCGTCCGGGCCGGTGGCAGCCGGCTGCAGCGTCAGCTTGCGGCCTTCGGCCAGCACGCTGTTGAAGCGCACGCAGTTGGGCAGCTCCCACGCCGGCACCATCTTCTTGACGTTGCGCACCACGAAATTGACGATCGCGCCCTTCAGCCCGCCCAGCATGTCGCCCATGCTGGCCACCACCACGTGCTTGATCGGGGTCCTGGCCAGCACCTGCTGCAGCGTGCAGGCAAAGTTCTCCAGGATCACGATGGCCTCGGCGCCGCTGTCCTTGAGCTGATGCTCGAGCTCGCGCGGGGTGTAGAGCGGGTTGACGTTGACCACCACGAAGCCCGCGCGCAGCACCGCCGCCAGCACCACCGGGTACTGCAGCACGTTCGGCATCATGATGGCCACGCGTGCGCCGGGACGCAGCCCGCGCGACTGCAGCCATGCCGCGAAGTGGGCCGACAGCTGGTCCAGTTCTCCGTAGGTAATGGCCTTGTCCATGCAGATGAAGGCCTTGCGGTCGGCATAGGTGCGGAAAGACGCTTCGAGCAGCGCGGCAAGCGAGCGGAACTGGCTGGCATCGATCTCGGCAGGGACGCCGGCCGGGTAGTGTTTCAGCCAAATTCTTTCCATAGCACCGTCTCCTGAATTTCTGAATGGTCGTTCGATTTTGCCGAGATGCTAAACGTGCGACCCGGTTAAAACAACAACTTAGACGAAGTCCTCGGGGCCATCGGTCCTGACCGATGGCCTCTGACGGGCATTATGCGCCACCGGTCAGCCGTAAGCAGCGGGATAACCCCTAGTAGTACGGATAGTCACGATGACCCGGTCACCCGCCGCCGGGCAGCACCAGCTTCATCATGTTGGCGGCGAGTTCCCGCGCCAGCGTCTCGGGGTCCATGCGGCCGGGTTCATGCCAGGTGTACAGGAAGCCCACCACGCTGCCGATCGCATGCGCGGTCACGCGCGCGTCGCCGAAAGCAAACACGCCGTCGCGCTTGCCCTCCTCCAGCAGCGCATAGAGATCACGGTAGAAATCGCGCGCCATGCTGTCGAGCCACGCTACGGTGTCGGGGCGCAGATACTGGTTGTCGCGGAAGCTGAGCGTGGCCGGCACATGGCAGGCCACGCAGCGTCGCGCCATCTCGAGCAGGCAGGTCTGCAGGCGCTCGCGCACCGGCAGCGCCGGGTCCGCGGTCTCGCGGATCACGGGCAGGCAGGTCTGGGCCGACTCGCGGCACAGGATGTCGAAGATCTCGTACTTGTCAGTAAAGTAGTAGTAGACCGCCGGCTTGGTCACGCCCAACGCGCGGCACAGGTCGTTCATCGTCATGCCGGGGTAGCCCTTGCTGTAGAAGAGCTGCGCGGCAGTATCGAGGATCTGGCGGCGGCGGGCTTCCTGGCGCTCGGCGATATGCGGGCGGGCCGGCTGCGGCTCAGGTGGTGCGCTCAATGGCGGGTTCGGCGGTGCGGATCTGTGTGCAATCGACATGATGCAATTCTCGCATGGCGGGCTCGGTACGCCAGCCCGGTCGAGCCGTCGGCCGATTGACGCGAATGCCCGATCATCCTAGGATTTTACCCAACGGTAAATAAATATACCAACGGGTACAAGCCCGTGCTGCCCCGGTACAACGCACGCCATTAACCCTCCCGCATCATGACCTCTCACAAGCTCCTGATCGCCAACCGCGGCGAAATCGCCATCCGGATTGCCCGTGCCGCCGCGGCCATGGGCATCCCCAGCGTGGCGCTGTACAGCGAAGACGACCGCGACGCGCTGCACGTGCGCAAAGCCGACGCGGCCGTGGCGCTGCCCGGCACCGGTCCGCGCGCCTACCTCGACATCGCCGCCGTGGTGGACGCCGCGCGGCGCGCGGGCTGCGGCATGGTGCACCCGGGCTACGGCTTCCTGTCCGAGAACGCAGACTTCGCGCAGGCCTGCCTGGACGCCGGCCTGGTCTTCGCCGGCCCCGCGCCGGACGTGCTGCGGCTGTTCGGCGACAAGGCCCGCGCCCGCGCGCTGGCGCGCGAGCATGGCGTGCCGGTCGTGCCCGGCACCGCCGGCCCGACCACGCTGGAGCAGGCGCGGGCCTTCTTCGGCGACCTGGATGGACAGGCGGGCATGATGATCAAGGCCCTCGCCGGTGGCGGCGGGCGCGGCATGCGCGCGGTGCATCGCGCAGAGGAAATCGACGAGGCCTATGCCCGCTGCGTCTCCGAAGCGACCGCCGCATTCGGCAACGGCACGGTCTACGTCGAGCGCATCGTCAGCGCGCCACGCCATATCGAAATCCAGGTGGTTGCCGACGCCGAGGGCCGCGTGTTGACGCTGGGCGAGCGCGAATGCAGCCTGCAGCGCCGCCACCAGAAGCTGGTGGAGATCGCCCCCAGCCCGACCCTGGACAACGCCCTGCGCGCAAGGCTGGCCGATGCCGCCGCCACGCTGGCGCGCGCCGCCGCCTATCGCGGCATCGGCACCTTCGAGTTCCTGGTGGAGGATGGTGGCGATGGCGGCCCGTCGTTCTGGTTCATGGAGGCCAACCCGCGCCTGCAGGTCGAGCACACGGTGACCGAGATGGTGACCGGCGTCGACCTCGTGCAAACCCAGCTGGCCATCGCCGCCGGCGCGCGCCTGGCCGACCTGGGCCTGGAGCACGCGCCCACGCCGCGCGGCATCGCGGTGCAGCTGCGCATCAATGCCGAGCACCTCGACGCGCAGGGTCAGTTGCGCCCGGCCAGCGGCACGCTGACGGCTTTCGAGCCACCCAACGGGCCAGGCGTGCGCGTGGACAGCGCGGGCTTTGCCGGCATGACGGCAAATCCGCGCTTTGATTCGCTGCTGGCCAAGCTGATCGTGCACGAACCCGGCGGCGACTACGCGCGTGCGCTCGCGATCGCCTACCGCGCGCTGTGCGAGTTCCGCATCGAAGGCATCGACACCAACCGCCGCCTGCTGCAGGACCTGCTGCAGCTGGACGACGTGCGCCGCAATGCCGTGCACACGCAGTACCTGGACCAGGCGCTGGCCGCGCTCGCCACCGCCGACGCCGACCACCCGGTGCTGCACGCGCCGCCCGGCCTCGCCGACAGCACACCGGCAGGCGAGGACAATGCGCTGGCCGATATCCCCGACGACGCCATTGCCGTGCCCGCGCCGATGGACGGCGCGCTGGCCGCCATCCACGTGCGCGAAGGCGACACAGTCAGACGCGGCCAGCCGCTGGCGATCATCGAAGCGATGAAGATGGAGCATCCGCTGGAGGCGCCCGCCGCCGGCACGGTGCTGCGCGTGCTGGCCGCCGCGGGCGCCGCGCTGCGCGCCGGTGCCGCGGTGATCGTGCTGGCGCCCGGCGACGATGCCGGCCATGCCGCCGAAGCCTCGGCCGCCGGCGACCTCGACCAGGTACGCGCCGACCTGCGCGAAACGCTGGAGCGCCACGCCCTCGGCCACGACGCCGCGCGCGCCCAGGCCGTGGCCAGGCGTCACGCGCAGGGCGGCCGCACCGCGCGCGAGAACATCGCCCAGCTGTGCGACGACGATTCCTTCATCGAATACGGCGCGCTCGTCATTGCCGCGCAACGCCAGCGGCGCAGCGTCGAGGACCTGATCAGCGCCACACCCGCCGACGGCATCGTCACCGGCATCGGCACCGTCAACGCGGCGCGCTTCCCCGATGCCGATACGCGCTGCATGGTGCTGGCCTACGACTACACCGTGCTGGCCGGCACGCAGGGCTTCTACGGGCACAAGAAGCTGGACCGCATGCTGGCACTGGCGCGCCAGTGGCAGATGCCGGTGGTGCTGTTTGCCGAGGGCGGCGGTGGCCGCCCGGGCGATACCGATACGCCGGTGGTGGCCGGGCTCGATTGCACCTCGTTCATCCAGTTCGCGCGCCTCTCGGGCCAGGTGCCGCTGGTCGGCATCGTCTCGGGCCGCTGCTTTGCCGGCAATGCGGCGCTGCTGGGTTGCGCCGACGTCATCATCGCCACCCGCAGCGCCACCATCGGCATGGGCGGGCCGGCCATGATCGAAGGCGGCGGGCTGGGGGTGTTCGCACCGGAGGAGGTGGGGCCCGTCAGCGTGCAGGGACCCAATGGCGTGATCGACGTGCTGGTCAACGACGAGCAGGCAGCGGTCGATGCCGCGCAGCGCTACCTGTCCTACTTCCAGGGCGACGTGCGCGACTGGCAGGCCGAAGACCCGCGCCACCTGCGCCACGCCATTCCCGAGAACCGGCTGCGCAGCTACGACATGCGCGCGGTGATCGCGGCCATGGCTGACAGCGGATCGGTGCTGGAGCTGCGCGCGGCGTTCGGCACCGGCATCATCACCGCGCTGATCCGCATCGAAGGCCGCGCCTTCGGCTGCATCGCCAACAATCCGCGCCACCTGGGCGGCGCCATCGACAGCGCCGCCGCCGACAAGGCCGCGCGCTTCATGCAGCTGTGCGACGCGCACGGGCTGCCGATCGTGTCGCTGTGCGACACCCCGGGCTTCATGGTCGGGCCGCAGGCGGAGAAGACCGCCACGGTGCGGCACGTGTCGCGCCTCTTTGTCACCGCCGGCGCGCTGCGCGTGCCGTTCTTCACCGTGGTGCTGCGCAAGGGCTACGGACTGGGCGCGCAGGCCATGGCCGGCGGCAGCTTCGCCGCGCCCTTCTTCACCGCGGCCTGGCCCAGCGGCGAATTCGGCGCGATGGGCATCGAGGGCTCGATCCGGCTGGGCTTCCGCAAGGAGCTGGAGGCCGTGGCCGACCCCGACGAGCGCGAAGTGCTGTTCGCGCGCATGGTCGATGGCGCCTACCAGCGCGGCCGCGCGCTCAACATGGCCAGCCACCTGGAGATCGACGCCGTGATCGACCCGGCCGACACGCGCCGCTGGCTGCTGCGCGGCCTGGCTTCGGTGCCGCCTGGCAGCCTTGGCCGGCAGACCGGTTCACCGAGACGTTTCATCGATACGTGGTAGCGGAGCGCGCGGACAACCGTTTGTGTGCTCCCTCTCCCGCTTGCGGGAGAGGGTTGGGGAGAGGGCCGGAGCTTCCACGAAGTTCAGGCTTTCGGTCTGCCAGCGCCTGCCCTCTCCCCCTGCCCCTCTCCCGCAAGCGGGAGAGGGGAGCAAACCAGCAGCATGCGTGGTCCGTCAGCAATCTGAGCGGCCTCAGTTGGCCGCCGTCTTGCCGCCTGCCGTCAGCGTGTCGGTGCGCGTGGCCGGCGGCGCCAGCCGGCGCAGCGCGGCTTCGCGCTCGGCGGCGGGCAGCGCACCGATGCGGGCAGCCTCGTCATAGAAGCGCCGCCAGTCGCCATTGCACTGCGCCAGCAGCGCGGTGAAGGCCGGCACCCATTGCTGGTAGGTGGCCACCGCGGCCAGGTGGGCGTTGGTCAGCGGCTGGTCGAACCAGCGGTCGTAGCCGCTGTAGCCGCCCCACTCCGTGCGCAGCCGCGCGTACTCGCTGCGCAGGTCGGCGAAGATCTTCGCCTTGCCCTCGCGCTTGGCACCGTCATCGAGCGGGGTCTGGTACAGCGCCACCAGCCGGTCGCGCGTGCGCAGCAGCAGCGCGCGGAACTGCTGGCGCCGGGCGTCGTACTGGCGATAGCTGGCGCGCGCGTCCTCCGACGCATCCTCGGCCAGCCAGCGCTCCACGCCCGCCGCTTCCACCGCGGTGGCGAAGGATTCGTTGAAGGCGGTGTCGTTGCGCACGTACACCACCTGGTGCGCCAGTTCATGGAAGATCAGCCGCGCCAGCTCGCCCTCGGGCAGGTAGACGAAGGTGTTGAGCAGCGGGTCGTCGAAATAGCCCAGCGTCGAATAGGCGGGGATGCCGGCCACGTAGGTCTCCAGCCCGTCGCGGCGCAGGCCCTGCGCGTACCGCTCGGCATCGGACTGTGCGTAGTAGCCGCGGTAGCTGATGCAGCCGACGATGGGGAAGCACCACTTGCGCAGTTCCATCGACAGCTCGGGGGTGGCGAACACGCTCCACACCACATAGGGACGGTGCAGGTTGGCGTAGCGGCGGTAGCTGCCGTTGTCGGGCAGCTTCAGCTCGCGCGAGGCAAAGTCGCGCATGCGGCCGGCCAGCGCCAGCCGCTGGGCCAGGCGCGCATCGTTGGCGTCGCGCGCGCCGGCAATGGCGTCGGTCAGCGGCTGCGCCTGGGCCATCACGCCCAGATGCCCGCCGATCGACTGCGCGTAGTAGCCCACGGCCTCGCACCCTGCCATCAGCAGAACCACGGCCGTCAGGCCCGTCGCAGCCAGGAGTGCCGCCCAGCGCTGGCGGCCGGACCGCGGCGTCATGCCGGCAGGACCGCCCCTTCCGTGCAGGCCTCGACCTGCACCAGGCAGTCGTAGAACACCGGCGCGCGGCCCAGGTCGGTCAGGCGCTGGCTGGTCAGCTCGTTGGCGTTCTTGCCGTCCGGGGCCAGCTTCTTCCACCAGATAGACAGTCCCACCACCAGCCCGCGCCGGGCGCGGTCGGTGACGCGGGCGCGCGCCACCATGCTGCCGCGGTCATTGAAGGCGCGCACCAGCGCGCCGTGCACGATGCCGCGCTCGGCGGCGTCGGCCGGGTGGATGTCCAGGTGCGGCTCGCCCTCGGTGGCGCGCAGGCTGTCGACGTTGACGAAGGAGCTGTTGAGGAAGTTGCGCGCCGGCGGCGAGATCATTGCCAGCGGATAGCGCGCCGCCAGTTCGGGCGCGGTCTGCGGCGCCTCGTATTGCGGCACGTAGTCGGGCAGCGGGTCGAAGCCGTCGCGCACCATCGGCTCCGAATAGAACTGGCACTTGCCCGATGCGGTCGGGAAGCCGCCCTCGGCGAATGGCGCTGCCGGCAGCGCCAGCTTCTGCCAGCCCTGTTCCTTCAGTGATTCCCAACTGATGCCAGCCGCGCGCGCATCGCCCGGGATAATGGCCTGCGCGGCAATGGCCTCGTCGCTGTCGGCAAAGCAGGCCTCGGTGAAGCCCATGCGCTGCGCCAGGCGGCGGAAGATCTCGGTATTCGGCAACGCCTCGCCCATCGGCGCGATGGCGGCGTTGTTGGCCAGGAAATAGGTGTGGCCGTAGGCCTTGTGCACGTCGGTGTGCTCGAGCTGCGTGGTCGCCGGCAGGATGATGTCGGCATAGTCGGCGGTGTCGGTGCGGAAGTGCTCCAGCACCACCGTGAACAGGTCCTCGCGCGCGAAGCCCTCGGCGACCTTGCCGGATTGCGGTGCCACCGCGACCGGGTTGCTGTTGTAGACCACCACGGCCTCGAGGCGCGGCGCGCCGGGCGCCGGCCCGGCCAGCAGCGCGTCGCCGATGGTGCTCATGTTGACGATGCGCGGCAGCGTCTGCGGCCAGCCGGGCAGCAGGTCCGGGCGCTGCAGCGCGGCCTCGTTGACCGGAAAGAAGCCCGAAGTCGACAGCTGCAGCCCGCCCGCGGGGTGGCGCCAGGCGCCCACCAGCGACGGCAGGCACGCCACCGCGCGCACCGCCTGGCCGCCGCCGTGCACGCGCTGCATGCCGTAGTTCAGGCGGATCGCCACCGGCTGGCGCTCGCGCACGGCCAGCTGGCCATAGAGGCCGGCCAGCCATTCGATGTCCTCGACCGGGATGCCGCAGATCTCCGCCGCTCGGGCCGGGGTGTAGGCCTGCGCGCGCTCGCGCAGCGCCTCGAAGCCGACCGTGTGGCGTTCGATGTAATCGTGGTCGAGCAGGCCGTCGCGGATCAGCACATGGATCAGCGCCAGCGCCAGCGCGCCGTCGGTGCCGGGCATTGGCGCGATATGGCGGTGGCACTTCTCGGCGCTCAGCGAGCGGTACGGGTCGATCGCCACCAGCGTGGCGCCGCGCCGCTTGGCTTCCTGGGCGCGGGTCCAGAAATGCAGGTTGGAGGCAATCGGGTTGCCGCCCCAGATGATCACCAGCCTGGCATCGACCACGTGCTCCATGTCCATGCCGACGCTGGCACCGTAGGTATAGCGCAGCGCGGTGGCGCCGGCGCTGGCGCAGATGGTGCGGTCCAGCCGCGATGCGCCCAGCTTGTTGAAGAAGCGCGCGGCCATGCTCTCGCCCTGCACCAGCCCCATGGTGCCGGCGTAGCTGTACGGCACGATGGCCTGCGGATCGCGCGCGGCGATCGCCTGCAGGCGGGTGGCGATGGTGTCCAGCGCCTCGTCCCAGGAGATCGGCGCGAACTTGCCTTCGCCCTTCTTGCCGACGCGCTTCATCGGCGTCAGCAGCCGGTCCGGGTGATAGGTGCGCTCGGTGTAGCGCGACACCTTGGTGCACAGCACGCCCTGCGTGCCGGGGTGGTCGGGATCGCCCGCTACCTTGACGGCGCGGCCGTCCTCGACGGTGACGAGCAAGGCACAAGTGTCGGGACAGTCATGCGGGCAGGCGGCGCGGACGATGCGGGAAGCCATGGGGTCTCCGGGCGGGATATGTTGTTTTCGTTCGGTCGTACGGAACTGGAGGTGCCGGCGCAGGCGGCGGGTTGCGGCGCCTGCGCCGCGCCGGCGGGCGGCGCATTTCCCGGCCGTTCAGGGTGATGGCGGGGAGTATCTCGACCCGATTGTATTCGATTATGATGTGCCGGCGCGCTCGCGGCACAGACCGGGACGCGCACCATGCCGCACGATCCGGGCAACTTGCCGGCGACAGACCGGCCGGCGCGGCGAACGGGTAACCGAACCACATTTCGCGGGGGTTTATGTCTTTCCGATCCGGGGTCAATGGCCGGCTTGCCGGCCTGCTGGTGGCGTGCGCCATCGGCACGGGTGGCGCATCCTGCGCTGCCTTCGCAGCCAATACGGCGGGCACTGCCGCCACATCCGAGAGCGGCGTAACCGCCGACACCATCCTGCTGGGCCAGTCCGCCGCGCTGACCGGCCCGACCGCCATGCTGGGCAAGCAGATGAACTCGGGCGCGCGGCTGTATTTCGACCATATCAACCAGCAGGGCGGCATCTACGGCCGCAAGATCCGGCTCGAGGCGCTGGACGACTACTACGAGCCCGATCCCGCCGCCAAAAACACCAAAAAGCTGATCGACGACGACCGTGTCTTCGCCCTCTTCGGCTATGTCGGCACGCCCACCAGCCAGGCCGCGCTGCCGCTGGCGATCCAGGCCAGGGTGCCATTCTTTGGCCCGTACACAGGCGCGCGCTCGGTGCGCGAGCCGCGCAACCGCTACGTCTTCCACGTCCGCGCCGGCTACAACGACGAGGCCACGGCGATCCTGCGCCAGATCCAGACCACCGGCCTGAAACGCGTGGCCGTGGTCTACAACGACGACGCCTACGGCAAGGCCGAGCTCGAGGAGCTGGAACGCGCCCTGAAGACCATGGCCGACAGCGGCGTGCAGCTGGTGGCGCGCGAGGGCGTGGTGCGCAACACCACGGAAATCGGCGACGCCATGCAGGGTTCGATGAAGGCCAGGCCCGACGCCGTGGTCATGATCAGCGCCTACCGCACCGCCGGTGCCTTCGTGAAGGAAGCGCTGCGCCGCGGCTACAACGGCCAGTTCTACAACGTCTCCTTCGTCGGCACCCAGGCCCTGGCCAACGTGGTCGGCGCGCAGGGCAGCGGCGTGATCATCTCGCAGGTGATGCCGCACCCGGGCAACGCCACGCTGCCGATCGTGCGGGAATACCTGCGCCTGCTGCAGGCCGCCGGCAAGGCCAGCGAATTCGACTACGCCAGCATCGAAGGCTTTATCGCCGCCAAGGCCTTCACCGAAGGCCTGCGCCGCGCGGGCAAGGACCTGAACCGCGAGAAGTTCGTCACCGCACTGGAAACGATGCGCAGCTACGACCTGGGTGGATACATTGTCAACTTCACGCCGGAGAACCACGTGGGTTCGAAGTTCGTGGAGATGACGATCATCAATTCGAAGGGGCAGGTGATCCGCTGAGTTGACCGGACCTCCTGTTGTCTCCCCTCTCCCGCAAGCGGGAGAGGGGAGCAAACCGGCGGGATCGTGCAAGCCGTGGCCTTACTCCATATCGTTCAGGTGACACGCCGAAAACCGCATCGGCGCAATCTCCTTGAGCAGCGGTTGCTCTTCCCGGCAACGCGGCATCGCGTGCGGGCAGCGCGGATGGAAGTGGCAGCCCGGCGGCGGGTTCAGCGGTGACGGGATCTCGCCGCGGATTGCCACGTAGGTCTTGCGGGCAACCTCCAGCTTGGGCGCCTCGGCCAGCAGGGCCTGGGTGTAGGGATGGTTGGGCGCGGCGAACACGTCTTCGGTCGGCGCCGATTCCACCACCCGCCCCAGGTACATGATCACCACGCGGTCGCTGATGTGCTTGACCACGCCCAGGTCGTGGCTGATGAACAGGTAGGTCAGGTTCAGCTCTTCGCGCAGGCGCATGAACAGGTTCAGCACCTGGGCCTGGATCGACACATCCAGCGCCGCCACTGACTCGTCGCACACCAGGAATTCAGGCTTGACCGCCAGCGCCCGGGCAATGCCGATGCGCGCGCGCTGGCCGCCCGAGAACTGGTGCGGAAAGCGGCGCAGCACGGTCGGGTCCATGCCGACGCGCACCAGCATGTCTTCGACATAGCCCTTCTGCGCGCCGCGCTCGACCATGCCATGCACCACTGGCGCCTCGCCGACGATATCGAGCACGCGCAGCCGCGGATTGAGCGAGGCATATGGGTCCTGGAAGATCATCTGGATCGCCAGCTGCTTCTCGCGGCGCTTGTCGGGCGGCAGGTGATCCAGGTTGATGCCGCGCCACAGGCGCTCGCCCTCGGTCAGCGAGTGCAGGCCCACGGCCATGCGCCCGAGCGTGGACTTGCCGCAGCCGGACTCGCCGACCAGGCCCACCACCTCGCCGGCGCGGATGCTCAGGTCGACGCGGTCGACCGCGTGCACCACCTCTTCATGCGCATGGGCGCCGAACAGGTTGGCGATGCGCGCGGCGGCGTCGAGCGACTTGACGAAGCGCTTGGACACGCCGCGCAGCTCGAGGATCGGCGCGCCCGGCGTAGTCCCCTCTTCAGCGGTTGGACTCGTCATCGGTCGGTATTGCACTCCAGTTGCGCTCATGCCGCCTCCTGGTTGGCCTGCACCGGATGGAAGCAGCGCAGGCGGCGCCCGTCGGCGGCGGTTTCCAGCGGTGGCTCGGTCTTGCAGGCAGCGGTGGCGTAGGGGCAGCGTTCGCGGAAGGCGCAGCCGCCCGGCAGGTTCAAGAGCGACGGCGTCATGCCCGGGATCTGCCGCAGCGGCGTGCCGCGCGGGTTGCGCGAAGGCGCCGAGCTGATCAGGCCGTGGGTGTATGGGTGCTCCGGGTGCTCCAGCACCTGGCGCACGTCGCCGGCCTCGACGATCTTGCCGGCGTACATCACGCACACGGTATCGGCCAGCCCCGCCACCACCGACAGGTCGTGCGTGATCCAGATCAGCGCCGTGCCCGACTCGCGGCACAGGGTCTGCATCTCGTACAGGATCTGGCCCTGGATGGTGACGTCCAGCGCGGTGGTCGGCTCGTCGGCAATGATCAGGTCGGGCTTGTTCAGCAGCGCAATCGCAATCGCCACGCGCTGGCGCATGCCGCCCGAGAACTGGTGCGGATAGGCCTGCAGGCGCTCGTCCGGCGACGGGATGCCGACCCGCGCCAGCGCATTGCGCGCGCGTTCGCGCGCCACCGCCTTGCCCACCTTCTCATGGGCCAGCACCGCCTCGATCATCTGCGTGTCGATGCGCAGGACCGGGTTCAGCGTCATCATCGGATCCTGGAAGATCATCGCGATGCGGTTGCCGCGCACGTCGCGCTGCTGCGCCGGCGTGAGCGCGCGCAGGTCGCGCGTGACGCCGTCGCGGCTGGTCAGCGCAATGCGGCCATCGACGATCTTCCCTGGCGGGTCGATCAGGCCCATGATCGAATAGCCGGTCATGGACTTGCCCGAGCCGGACTCGCCCACCAGCCCCATGATCTCGCCGCGGCCCACGGTGAAGGACACGTCGTCGACGGCCCTGGCGATGCCGCCGCGCGTGTGGAACTGCGTCTTCAGGTGTTCAACCACCAACGTCGGTTGTGCCATGCTCCGCTCCTGGTTATTGCGTCTGCAGGCGCGGGTTCAGGACATCGCGCAACTGGTCCGCCACCAGGTTCATCGCCACGATGGTGACCACCAGCGCGATGCCGGGGAAGAAGCTGATCCAGTACTTGCCCGACAGCATGTACTGCTGCCCGTTGGAAATCAGCGAGCCCAGCGACGGCTCGGTGACCGGCACGCCCAGCCCGAGGAAGGACAGCGTCGCTTCGAGCGTGATGGCCGAAGCCACCTGCAGCGCCGCGATCACGATCAGCGGCGGCAGGCAGTTGGGCAGCAGGTGGCGGAACATGATGCGCATCGGCGACAGGCCCAGGCAGGTGGCAGCCTCGATATATTCCTTGCGGCGCTCCACCAGCGCGGCGCTGCGCGTGGTGCGGGCGTAGTAGGCCCACTGCACCGCCACCAGCGCGATCACGATATTGCCCAGGCCCGGGCGCAGGAAGGCCAGCAGGATCAGCGCCAGCAGGATCGGCGGGAACGACAGCTGCAGGTCGGCCACGCGCATGATGAAGGCCTCGGTGCGCCCGCCCAAAAAGCCGGCAATCAGGCCGAGCGTGCCGCCCAGCAGCAGCGCGATGATGGTGCTGACCACGCCCACGCCGATGCTGATGCGCAGCCCGTACATCACCGCCGACAGGATGTCGCGGCCCTGCTCGTCCGAGCCCAGCAGGAAGGTCATGCCGTTGCCGGCCTGCTCGCCCGGCGCCAGGCGCGCATCGAGCACGTCCAGCGTGGCCAGGTCATAGGGGTTCTGCGGCGCCAGCCACGGCGCGAAGATCGCGATCAGGATGATGATGACCAGCGTCACCAGCCCGGCCACGGCAATCTTGCTGGAGAAGAACTCCGCGGCAAAGCGGCGCCACGGCGATTGTTCGCGCGCAGCGGCCGGCGGCGTCTTGTCCTCTTGTTCGACGGATACGGCACTCATGGCTCAGCCCTTGTTGTCGGCAATGCGCACGCGCGGATCGAGCATGCTGTAGAGGATGTCCACCACCAGGTTGATCAGGATGAACAGCGTCACGATCACCATCAGGTAGGCGACGATCACCGGCCGGTCCAGCAACTGGATCGAGTCGATGATGAGCTTGCCCATGCCGGGCCAGGCGAAGATCGATTCGGTCACGATCGCAAAGGCGATGATCGAGCCGAACTGCAGCGCAATCACCGTGACGATCGGGATCAGGATGTTCTTCAGCACATGCACGCCGACGATGCGGGTGTTCGACAGCCCCTTGGCGCGCGCGAACTTGACGTAGTCCTGCAGCATCGCCTCCTGCGTGCCGGCGCGCGTGAGCCGGATCACCATGGCGATATTCAGCAGCGACAGCGTCACCGCCGGCAGGATCAGGTGGCGGATGCCGTCGACGGTCAGGAAGCTGAGCGGGATGCCGAGCACGCGCACGGTCTCGCCGCGCCCGTTGGAGGGCAGCCAGCCGAGCTGCACCGCGAACACCATGATCAGCATCAGCCCGACCCAGAAGGTGGGCAGCGAGAAGCCCAGGATCGACACCGTCATGATCGACTTGCCGGCGATGCCCTTGGGCCGCAGCCCGGCCCACAGTCCCAGCGGGATGCCCAGCACGATCGCCAGCAGGATCGCGCAGACGGCCAGCTCCATGGTGGCGGGCATGCGCTCGAAGATCAGCTTGAGCGCCGGCGTGCCGTGCGCGAACGACGTGCCCAGGTTGCCTTGCAGCGCGTTCTGCAGGAACACCCAGTATTGCTCCCACAGCGGCTTGTCCAGGCCCAGCGCCGCGATGGTGCGCTTGATGTCCTCCTGGTCGGCCTGCGGGTTGATCAGGATGTCGACGGGATTGCCGATGGCAAAGACGCCGAGGAAGACCAGCAGCGACATGACGAAGAGCACGACCACGCTCTGCATCAGGCGCCGGATGATAAAGACCAGCATGTTCGAACCACTTTCCTTTCGCGCGCGAATGCACGCCACGCCCGGGCCGCGCCGTGGCGCTTCCCGGGTGTGGCGCGGCAGCCATGCGCGGCACCGCAAACTCGGCCAGCAGACAACCCGCGGGCCGAGGCTCCTGTGTTACCGGAGCTTACTGGGGCTTGAAGTTGTGCGCGTAGGTGCGCTCGTCGGTACGCGGCACGTAGACAATGCCCTTCTGCGTAGCCCAGGTGGTCACCTGCTGGTGGATCGGAATGATACCGCCATCGTTGATCGCGATCGCGGTGGCCTCCTGCAGCAGCTTGGAGCGTTCGTTGTCATCCACGGTGGACAAGGCCTTCTCCAGCACCGCGTCCATCTTCGGGTTGCAGTACTCGCCCCAGTTGGTGGTGCCGAAGCCCTTCTTGCTGTCCTCGCACGCCAGCAGCGCGCGCAGCGGCGAGCTGACCTCGCCGGTCTGCGCGCCCCAGCCGAGCAGCCCGAACGACCACTCATGCTTGATGCCCTTGGACGAATACGTCGCCATCGGCATGCCCTCGACCTTGGTGGCGATGCCGACGCGCGTCAGGTTCTGCGCAATGGTCTGCGCGATCTTCTCGTCGTTGACATAGCGGTTGTTGGGCGTGTGCAGCGTCACGCCGAAGCCGTTCGGGTAGCCCGCGTCGGCCAGCAGCTTCTTGGCGCCCTCGGGGTCGTACTTGACCGTCTTCAGGTTGGGGTTGTAGCCGAATAGCGTGGGCGGCACCAGGTTGTTGGTCGGCTCGGACAGGCCCTCCATCAGTCGGTCCTTGATGCCCTGCCGGTTGATCGCCATGCTGATGGCATTGCGCACGCGCGCGTCCTTCAGCGGGTTCTTGTCCATCGGGGCGCCTTCCTTCGTGGTCACGAAGGGCGACTTGTCGCGCTTGGCATCGAAATACAGGTAGATCACGCGGTGCGAGATCTTGGAGAAGAACGACAGCTTGGGATCCTTGCGCACCTTGGGCAGGTCAGGCGTGGGCACGTTCTCGATCGCCTGCACGTCGCCCGACAGCAGCGCCGCCAGGCGCGTGGCCGGGTTGGGGATGAAGCGCAGCGTGACCTTGTCCCACGCCGGCCTGGGGCCCCAGTAGTCGTTGTTGCGCACCAGCTCGACCCGGTCGTCGCGCGCATAGCTGACAAACTTGAACGGCCCGGTACCGACCATGCCCTTGCCCTGCGCGAAGTCATCGGAGCTCAGGCCCTGCGTGGCCTTCTTCTGCACGATGAAGATCGACGTCAGGTCGTTCAGCATCAGCGGATAGGGCTGGTTGGTGGTCAGCTGGACGGTGTACTTGTCGATCACCTTCTTGTTGACGATCGCCTTGGTGTAGACGTCGAACTTGCCCGGGCTGTTCTGGATGGTGGCCGGGCGGTCCAGCGACCAGATGACGTCCTCGGCGGTCAGCTCCGAGCCGTCATGGAACTTAACGCCCTTGCGGATCTTGAATTCCCACGTGAGGTTGTTGACCAGCTTCCACGACTCGGCCAGGCCCGGGATGATGCGGCTGTCCGGGTCCATCTTGGTCAGCGAGTCGAACATGTGCTCGGAGACGTTGATATTGGAGAACAGGTTGTAGAAGTGCGGATCCATCGAGGTCGGCGGCGAACTCATGGCCAGTTTGAGGTCCGCGGCCCGGGCGGTGCCGGCAAGTGCCAGGCCAAGGGCCCCGGCTACCGCCACCACACCAATTGCCTTCTTGAAAGTGCGAAGGGACATCGCGCAATTCTCCCTGTAGGAAGTGAAGCAGACGTTTTAGGTTCGGCAATGCGCCGCACCGCGGGTCACGCGGTGGCGCTGCATTTTGGTGCGGCTTGTGGTGCGGTTTGGGGTGCAGTTGCGCATCACAAAGCGACGGAATTGCCGGCCGGGCACTTCAAGCATGAACTGTTCCAGCAGTGCGCATATCGCGGCAATGCGTGGAAACCCGCCCGCGCTGGCATATTGCACTGCGCCAACCGGCCAGGCGCGCAGGAAATCGCCGCATTTTGGCGCTTTCGCGGGAGGCATCGTATGATCGGGGTATCCCATCGCTAACGCCTTTGTCACCAAGGCAGCCCGGCATCATGAAGCTCATCCCCGAAATCCTGCAGGCACAAGCCGAAATCCGCGCGATCCGGCGCGACATCCACGCCCACCCTGAACTCTGTTTCGAAGAGCAGCGCACCGCCGACATGGTCGCGCGCAATCTGGAATCGTGGGGCATCGAGGTCCATCGCGGCCTGGGCACCACCGGCCTGGTCGGCGTGATCCGCAACGGCAACAGCGCACGCACCATTGGCCTGCGCGCCGACATGGACGCGTTGCCACTGCAGGAGGCCAACACCTTCGGCCACCGCTCGCAGCACACCGGCAAGATGCACGCGTGTGGCCACGACGGCCACACCGCGATGCTGCTCGGCGCGGCGCGCTACCTGGCGCAGCACAAGCCTTTCGACGGCACCGTGCACCTGATCTTCCAGCCGGCCGAGGAAGGCGGCGGCGGCGCCCGCGAGATGATCAAGGACGGCCTGTTCGAGCGCTTTCCTTGCGACGCGGTGTTTGGCGTGCACAACTGGCCGGGCATGCCGGTCGGCGCGTTCGGCACGCGCGCGGGTCCGCTGATGGCATCGAGCAACGAGTTCCGGATTGTCGTGCGCGGCAAGGGCGCGCACGCGGCCATGCCCAACAACGGCAACGACCCGGTCTTCACCGCGGCGCAGATCGTGTCGGCGCTGCAGGGCATCATCACGCGCAACAAGCGCCCGATCGATACCGCGGTGATCTCGGTCACGCAGTTCCATGCTGGCGACGCCACCAATATCGTGCCGGACCAGGCCTGGATCGGCGGCACGGTGCGCACGTTCACGGTGCCGGTGCTGGACCTGATCGAGCGGCGCATGGAAGAAGTGGCGCGCGCGGTGGCGGCGGCATTCGACTGCACCATCGAATACGAATTCCACCGCAACTATCCGCCGACCATCAACAGCGAGGCCGAGACCGGCTTTGCCACCTCGGTCGCCGCGGAACTGGTCGGCGCGGACAACGTCGACAGCAATGTCGAGCCCACCATGGGCGCCGAGGATTTCTCGTTCATGCTGGAGCACAAGCCGGGCTGCTACCTGTTCCTGGGCAATGGCGACGGCGGCCATCGCGATGCCGGCCACGGCATCGGACCCTGCATGCTGCACAACCCGAGCTACGATTTCAACGACGAACTGCTGCCGGTCGGCTCGACGTTCTTCGTGCGCCTGGCGGAGAAGTGGCTGGCACCTGCGTGATGGTATCTGCCTGAGCGCACCTGCCTGACCGCAGCATTACGATAACTACAGGGGAGCTTCCGCGATGGGCCGCTCGGCGCTGGATCGCGAGACAGCGCGCAGCTTCGCGCGCGTGGCGCTGGACAATATCCTGCGCCGGTATCCGTACAAGCTGGACCACATGATGGCCAGCGCCGGCGACGTGGCCGAGCCCGCGGCCTGGCACCCGGTCTTCTGCGGCAGCTACGACTGGCATTCCAGCGTGCACATGCACTGGCTGCTGGTGCGGCTGCTGGCGCTGTGGCCGGACCTGGAAGAGGCACCCCGCATCCGCGCCACGCTGGATGCCCAGCTGCGGCCAGAGCACATCGCGGTCGAACTGGCCTACTTCGAGCGGCCCCACGCACGCACCTTCGAGCGCCCCTACGGCTGGGGCTGGATGCTGAAGCTGCAAGCGGAGCTTCTGGCGCTGGCGCGGCACGACCCGCAGGCTGCCACCTGGGCCGGCGCGTGCGCGCCGCTGGCATCGCACCTGTCGCGCCAGCTGGAGGATTTCCTCGATGCGGCGGTGTTTCCGGTGCGTACCGGCACCCACTACAACAGCGCCTTCGCCCTGGTCATGGCGATGGCCTATGCGCGCACGCACCAGGACCTGGCCTTGCGGCGCGCCATCGTGCGGCGGGCCCACCGCTGGTTCGGGCACGACCAGAAGTATCCGGCGCGCTATGAACCCGGCGGCGATGAGTTCCTGTCCGGCGGGCTGACCGAAGCCGTGCTGATGCACGCCGTGATGGACGGCTGCGCCTTTTCGGAATGGTGGGAGTTGTTCGTGCCGGGTCAGGTGGAGCTGGCCAACTGGCTGACGCCGGTGGAGGTGGCCAATCGCAGCGATCCCAAGACCTCGCACCTGGACGGACTCAATCTGTCGCGCGCCTGGTGCTGGCGCATGCTGGAGCCCGCCCTGCCCGATCCGCTGCGGCCACTGGCGATCCGGGCGTGGTCAGACCATGTCGAGGCATCGCTGCCGCAGGCGGTGGAAGGCGAGTATGTGTCGACGCACTGGCTGGCCTCGTTCGCGGTGCTCGCGCTGGCCGAGCCGATCGGCGGCTGAGGATGCCGCCGGGGTGCTTCAGTCCAGCGCGATGTCGCCGTACCAGGATTCGGCCTTGCTCTTGGTGTTGTCGGTATCGGTCATGATGCCCACGGCGACGATCCGGCCCGGGTCGGTCCCGAACGCCTTGCGGTAGTCGGCGCGCAAGTCGCGCTCATGGCAACGCCATTCATTGGCATGCTTCATGCCGCTATCCACCACGATCATGCGCACACGGTCGGTGTGTGGATTCTTCACCACCGAGCCCTCGGCACGCCGCCCGCCCCAGATATACATCAGGGTGGCGTAAGGCATTTCGCGGCCGGTGGTCAGCCGCGCCATCTCGTACATCAGCTGGTCCTTCAATGGCAGGGCGCCCTTGTCGCCATCGAAGGCGACAAACAGGCGCAGCGGCGAATCCTCGCGCGGGCCGAGGCCGTTGTCGGCGTTGCGGATGATGCCGCTGGTCTTCCAGGTCCAGCGCAGCGTGCCGGCGTCGCGGTCGCGCAGCGGAACATACAGGCCCGAGGCGGAGCTGTCAGCCTGCGCATGGACGACCACGCGCTGGTCGACCTCAACCATCGAATAACGGGTGGGAATCTTGTTGCGGTTGATGGTCCACGGCTGCCAGCCGACCGGCAACTGGCCACGATTCGGCGAGATCGAGAACAGAGGCAGCGTGGCCAGAGTCGGCGGCGACGATGCATCGGCGAGCTCGCCGTCGTCACCGGCCTCGGCGTCAGCCGCACGGCTGTTGGCGGCGGCCAACGGGTCGGGGGATGTAGCGTCGCGCGCTTCGGCATCCGTCTGCGCCGCCACGTACGCAGCCATGCGCTTGGCGAACGCCTGGCAATCGATCGCGGATGTGGCGGCCATCGGGGCCGGATCGCCCGGGGAAACCGCGGAAACAGGGGGATTGGATGCGCATCCTGCCAGCAGCAGCGCGCTGGCGGCGCCAGTCAAAACCAGCCGGAACATCTTGGCCGTCATGTAACCCCTCAAAACCCGAAACCCGGACCAGCTTTGTCGGCAGTGGTCCGGCTATTGCTCGCTACTTGCTGCAAACATGTGTTGCAACCGACTTCGTGCCGCAGAGGGGCGCTTGGGTGTCGACCATAGCAGAAGGCGGGCAGCGTCGGAATGCTCGCTGACCCGACGATGCGGCACGAAAACAACGGGCTCCAGCGCGCCTGCGCCTGCATCAGCGCTTGCGCCGCGCCAAAGCAAAAACCCCCAGCCTTTTCGGGCTGGGGGTTCTGCGGTATAAGAGCCTGGCGATGACCTACTTTCACACGGGTAATCCGCACTATCATCGGCGCGGAGCTGTTTCACGGTCCTGTTCGGGATGGGAAGGGGTGGTTCCAGCT
>NZ_QKWJ01000189.1 GCF_003353055.1 Cupriavidus lacunae | reverse complement strand
GCGCAAGAGCGATGGCGAGCCCGGCGCAAAGACGATTTGGATCGGCATGCAGAGAACCATGGACGCCGCCCTCACCATTCAAGCACTGCGGGAAGAGTCATGACTTCCGTATAAGGAAATGGGTCAAGGGAGACCAAGGCATGTGCGACAGGTACAGACTCGAACCGGACTGGTCCGAGTTCCCCATGTTCCGCGTCCCGCCGGATTTTGAGCCAAAGGCCGATGTTAGGCCCACCAATAAAGTGCCAGTCATCCGGCTGGTGAATGGCGAATGGCAAACTGAGATGCGCAGTTGGGGCTTTGTTCGGGTAAAGCCGGGCAGGACCACGAGACGGCTGACGCACATACTCTTCAATGCCGTCGGAGAAGAGCTTGCAGCCCAGAGTCCGTTCAAGAAAGCCTTTGCTGACAATCGCTGCCTGATACCAATGTCAAGTTGGTACGCGTGGCCGAAAGCCGGCGGCATGAAGAAGTGGGTCGAGCTTGGGGTGAATGGTCGTAAGATTTTTTTCGCTGCGGGCCTTTTTGAGACTTCGAAGGATGCCCTCACCGGTAAACCAGTCGAGACATTCACGATGGTTACCCTACCCGAGAGAGAGTTGCCGGGAACGATTCCCGAACGTGCGCCGCTGGTTCTGCGAAATCAGGACCTGATGGCTTGGTGCGAGGAAGGAACTGTCGGGGCGCAGTCCCTTATCAGCGTCAATCCTGACCGCGCAGCGTTCTGCGTCCGGCTAGACTGACCACTTTCCAAACGTTAGGACATGGGTCGGGTTGGCCTCACGGTCGGCCTTTCCGCGTTTTCATCATGCCTGTGTTTGCAGTTCTCACACGGGAGCAACGTTCCGTATCAGCTCCTCATGCTCCGAAGGCTTGCGGGACCCATGACTCCCAATCAGACAGGGGATGCCGCGCAAGCCGGTTGGACTTAGATACGCCTATGCAAATTCAGTGCTTCGCGTGACTGCTGTTGCGATGCATACGGTTTGTCTGGGCCTTTTCGTGACTCGCGCTCTCCGAACTCCTTCTGTCCTCAGCGCGCTGTAAGCCTTTGTCGCGGTCGCTGGCAAACGAGCCATTGGAATTCATTGTGGCCTCATTGCTTGCGTGCCCCGACGCTGCCCCACCGAAATTGCCGCCATTGCCAAAACCACCACCTCCGCCCCCTCCACCACCGCGCGCTGAGGCAGCAAAGCTCAAACCAATCAGCAGACTTCCAACTGCAACCGCCAGTGTCTTTTTGAACATGATGTCCTCTTGGATATGTCGAGAATATCTCCCGCTCGCGCGTAATATATACCAGCTGAAATTAATCCGGCGTAACAAACGGTAAGGTTTTGTAAGGTGCATAGCTATTGGCGAATACCCCCATAAACCTCATCCAAAGATAAAGAAATCAAAAATCATGCGGCTATTCTTTCCAGGCGTGGCCATCCTCTCTGGTTCTGATGGGCACGTGCCCTGAAGGCGAACGGCTTCTCTTTCCGTGAAATGGGGGAATCGAAACATTATCCCGGAGAATTGTTCTTCTAATGACTCGATTTGGGTGAAGCGAATCGAGGTTGTTGGGTTCGTGAGACATCTCAGTGAACATTTCAGATTCCCTCGACCCCCCTCGTTAGTGGGCCCCATTTTAAGGCGTTCTCGATTGCTGCTTACACTGCTGCGGCCTATGATGGATTCCAAATATTGCGCCACACAGGTATCTGGTCATGGCTACTGTCGCCTTGGTCGCATACGGAGGTGGCGCTCGGGTATCGGGGGTCAAATGGACGACGAGGGCTACAGGCCTTGGCGGTGTCGCTGGTTGCGCTTGCACTCGCGGTCGCTACTAGCTAACTCGCTGGCATTGGCGGCGGAGGTCGAGCTGGAGGCGTATCTAAGAGAAATGCGCACCGCCTACCGCAACTATGGCGACTTCACTGAGAATGAGATTGACTTCATTTTGCGGCGAGTTCGTCGTGGCATCCAACGGATGCCGGCGCCTCACAGCGCACCGGAGTGCGCGCGGCGAGCGCGTGGAAGAATCCGGGCACTAGGCCAGCGCTTAATGAAGGAAGCCGCATGGCTCAATGCACGTGTGCCGTAGTACTCGGGCGCCGGCCCAACCACGAACTTTATTTTGCGCCAAATCCCGTCGCCAGGGCGCATTGCTCTTGCTCCTTGTCCGCGCCAACTGGCCAGAGGCCTGAAGAACAAAGAGCCCCAAACAGGGGCTCTTCGAAACCATTACCTAGGAGTACCTCTTCAACCCACTCGGTACCTAATTTTGCATGCCTTCTTCGACAAGCCCATCGCGGTTGGTGATTCTCGCACCATCCGTGAACACATCCCGCCGGTCCGTAACTCTCGCGCCATTCGAAAACACGTCCCGTCTATCCGTGACTGCCCTGCCTCCATCGGTATACGGGTCTCGAGGCCCCATCACGCTAGCGCCATCCGTATAAACATCCCGCGCCCCGATGCCGGCATAAGTGGCTCCAGCGCCGAGTGCCGCACCCGCCGCAGCGAGAAGTATACGGAGCGTTGCCGCAGTCTGAGAAGCGCCTGGAGACAGATACCGCCGATTTTTCCCCAACTGCCACGCGTTCTGTTTCATCCTTGATTCCTGTTAGGGCGAAAGAAAGCGGGAAATGGGATTCCTCACACGGATGTCGTGCCTCTCCGCCGTGATGGTCACACCTGACTATCGAATCCGGTAGCCAGATTGCACTGTACTGTGAGGCGTGCGCGGCGATGCGAGATGCGCAGCGTCATTTGCTTTGCAGAGCAATTCGTTGCATACATGTGACAAGAGTTGTGCATATCAGTTTAAAGGATATTTAACCTAGTCGAATGCGACTTACTCCCGTTGCCTGCCGCTATATATTGGCATTGACACGCCGGATTCATGGGGCAAAAGTAAGGCTGAATCTAAATGGTGCTGAGCAAGCGTAGAAAGCCGGTGCAAGGTCCTGACAGAAAAGGGGTCAGACAGCCCAAGCTAGAGTTTTTTCAGTTCCGCAACGTTGCAATCTGGGTTGATGAGAAGGAGGCCTTTATGAAGCTATCGATTCGTGCCCACTCCCCGGCATATGTAGCCTCCACGGCAGTGGCCGTCATGTTGCTATTGGGAGCTTCCTCCGGATGGGCACAGGCACCTTGGCAACAAAGGAGTGTGGTTACTTATCAGACGCCTGCTGAGAATTCCAAGTACACGCAGCAGCTTGCGATTGACATAGGCGACGTTCCAGGACATCAGATTCGCCTCTTCGAAATTCAAAGCACCTACCCCAAGGACGCACCGGTATTTCTTGGCGTGCGGGTCAAGAATTCGATAACGCGTGGTCAGTCTGACTATGTTGGTGCCGATGGCCGCGTCTCAGCCTATGTCCTGTACTTCATGGAGAATGGCGACCGGATATACGGCAGGTATGAAGGCACCTCACAAGGAACGGTTGGCGAAGCTACCGGGCGGCGAACGGTATTGGGGAACACAACTCTTACTGGCGGCTCAGGAAAGTTTCGCGGGATTCGCGGCACACTCCACAGCTCTTCCATTGCGGACCCTTCGAAGGGCTTCGTTGAGACCAAGAATGAAGGCGTTTACTGGCTGGAGAAGGAGTAGCGGTCCTGACTAGTACAACATCCCTTAATTAGCTTTAATCATTATCGGGCTGCAGATACGGGTGCAGGAGCGTGACGACCACCTCAGCCATCTCGTCGAGTGTGCCGTTGCCTGGCAATGTTTCCCAACGCCCGCTATGGGTGCGAAAAGCCGCGCCATAACG
>NZ_QKWJ01000188.1 GCF_003353055.1 Cupriavidus lacunae | reverse complement strand
TTCTGCCCCTGAAGGGCTGTGTCAGGCATGTTCATTTGCGTGCTCCTTTCGAGAAACGAGACTGCGAATCTTCGTTTTACTCCAGGGGCTTGTTCCTTCGCGGCCCTTCATAGTATCTATATCAACCCGGATGGCGCGTTCAGCCACAAATCACGATAGCGCCGGCCAGGCCGCATGGGAGCCGTTAAAAAGCCCGGGCCGTGAGGTCGATCCAAATCCGTGTATGCCTGTGAATCGCCGGCATGATGGAGCCAATCCGTCGCCGGCGTAATGGCGCCGGCGAATCTTCGGGTGCGCAAGCTGGCGGACCAGAAGGTGTGGATTTGCGCCGCGCCGGCGTATGCGGCGCGGTACGGGGCGCCGCAGCAGCCAGGCGATCTCGAGCGGCATCATTGCCTGCACTATACCTACTGGGCCGGTGGTGCCGAATGGCGGCTTGAGAGGGATGGCGCGGTGCACCTGGCGAAGGTGGCTGGCCCGATGCGGGCCAATAACGGCGATTTGCTGCGTTGCGCGGCACTCGACGGACTGGGCATCATCATGCAACCGGACTTTATCGTGGGCGACGATATCCGGACCGGGCGGCTGGTGCCTTTGCTGCCCGACTACAGCGTCACGCCTAGGGGTATCCACGTGCTCTATCCCCACCGACGCTATCTGTCCGCCAAGGTCCGTGCCTTCGCTGAGCACTTGGCCGTGTACTTTGGCGAGGCATGGGCGCATGGCTCCGGCTGAGCAAACGAAGAAAGACGGGGGTCAGCCGTCCCGAGCGTCGATGAGCTTTGTGCGCCGGCATGTACCGACAGCTGGGCACTGCGGCGACGCGCCTGAGCAGCGCGTCGCGCATCTCCAATACCGGGTATTGTTCGATTACTTGACCATGCCGAAGGGATCCGGCACCAGATGCTGATTGGCGTTATTCCAGAAATTCTGCAGCACGAAGCCGTATTCAGGCAGGTGCTGGATAAACGGTGCCAACATGTCATTCGCCGTTTCGCGCTTCCAGTCGGCCTGCAGTTCACAGGCGAGGGCAAACGTCGATACCAGTGAGGCACCTGCGTTCGCCATACGAGACATCGCAGACTGCGCCTCGTAAGCGTTCCACGCGCCGCAGGCGTCTACCACAGGAAAAACGCTGTAGCCGTCCTGTAACATCGAAAGTGTCGGGAACGTGCAGCAGGTTCCGATCGTGACACCCGAGATGATGATGTGCCGCCGGCCCGTCTTTGTCACGAGGTCTTCGAAGGCCTGGCGGAAGGTAGGGTCCTCATAGCAGTTGATAATGCCCGTGCGGCGATAAATTGGCTCCTCTGAGAAAATTTCCTTGAGCTCCGGCAACGTGTCGCCGTTCTGCCATTGGGCGTTCGAGGAGGAGATCAACACTGGCAGCTTCATGGCCTTGGCGACCAGCGCAAGACCAAGCACGTTACTTTTAATTGCGGACAGCGATGAGAAATCACGCAGCCCAGCCATCAAGCCGATCTGGTGGTCGATGAACAGCATCATGGCGTTGTCCGCAGTCGGCTTGTCATAGGCCACGCGGCCCGCGTGCCTTGCGTCGTCTGCGGAAACCTTCGGCGGAATGACCTGGTTGGATATGGAGCTTACCACATCTGCTGGACGTTCTGACATGTTGCTCTCCTTGGAGTCCGGTGTGATGGAACTAATTCGGACATAGGTGGCACAGCCCTAGCGGATGAGTCTTCCCGCTTCGGTGCACGCCTTGCCCCGCAAATAGTCTAGGGCCCGGCCACAGTTCCTCAAGGCTCGCAAGCCCGGCTCGCGACATCACCCGAGCCAAGCGGGATGGCCTGCATAAAGTGCTCAAAGCCAAACACCTTGGCGTGGTTCCGGCTGGTGTGCCACAGACTGGTCGATCCCGTGAATTGATCTTGGCAGGCGTCAGGCGCTTGCTGGTTGCTGGCCTGTATCGCTGCTACCGGGTCAAATTTCACGATCATGAAGCAATCTTGTAGGCAGCAGCCTTTTCGCTGGTTTTCCGTTTTTCTTTCCGCACGGAACGGGCCTCCATTCCGCGACCACTACCTGATCCGACGCCACCTTCGCGCGCAACAATTCGCATCATTCACCAACTGGGCGACCGCATTCGGGCAACCCGCGCAGAAGAGGGATGCCCATTGACCAAGCGGCGAAAAATTGCGGTGTTTCCGTTGGCATGCTATCGAAGCTGGAGAACGGCAAGGGCGCCAATCTCGAGCACGCTCTGCGTGTGATGGACGGATTAGGTTTGACAATGCTGGTTGTTCCCAAGGTGCATGCGCCTTGGCTCGAGCAGGCAGCGGCCCATGCGGCCAAGATTGGCGAGGATGCTGCGTGGGAACAGCCTGGGTAAGTCAAGGCGTCGCGGGGGCAGTGTGATTGACGCCGGCGGAATATCGGATGCAACAGAATGAGATGCGAACTGTGTCGATGCAGTCGAGTTTGGTCAAGCTCCCGCGGGACCGGATGCCGCTGGTTTCGTGGCCCTGAAATCAATTGGTGCGCGCATTCGCTGGACCGTCTGCCGATACCTTAACCTGAGGGCTTTGAGCGGGATCAGCTGGTCTTTGCCGCAATCGCAGGTTTAGGGCAATGCTGATCAAGTCCTCCGAATCGTGATGAGGTGCGTTATTTGAAGAATCACGAGCGCAAAGAGATGAACATGAAGCAGATGACGTTGGCAGCGGGTGCAGATCAATGTGCAGGTTTCGAGCAACACCGCAAGCCAACGCGACGTGAGGAATTTCTCGCGACGATGGAGCAGATCGTGCCGTGGTCGGCCTTGTGCGCCGTGATTGATCCGTACTACCCAAAGGCAGGCAATGGCCGACCGCCCATTGGTCTGGAGCGGATGCTGCGCATCCACTTTCTGCAGCACTGGTTCAACCTGGCAGATCTGGCGTGCGAGGAGGCCCTGTATGACAGTGCCAGCCTGCGCCGCTTCGTAGGGATTGACCTGGGCCGTGAGCCGGTGCCGGACGCCACCACGCTGCTGAAGTTTCGTCGGCTGCTCGAGAAACATCAGCTTGCCGAACGCCTGTTCGCTGAGGTTGGCCGGGTCCTGCAAGCCAGTGGCGTGAAGCTGAAGACCGGCACCATTGTGGATGCCACGATCATCAGTGCACCCAGTTCGACGAAGAACCAAGAGAAGGCACGCGACCCCGAGATGCATCAGACTCGCAAAGGTCAGCAGTGGCATTTTGGGTTGAAATTGCACATCGGCGTGGACAGCCAAAGCGGGTTAGCGCATTCAGCGGTGGTGACGCCGGCCAACATTCACGACAAGCATGCGCTGCCCCAGCTACTGCACGGGCAAGAGCGTCGTGTCTACGGTGACAGCGCGTACGCCAGTCAGCAGAAGCTGATCGCATCAAAGGCACCGCACGCCAAGGACTTCACCAATCAACGGACCCGCAGGAACGGGCTGATTGATGAAGTGCAACGCGGGAAGAACCGTAACAAATCGAAGATCCGCGCCCGGGTTGAACATGTCTTCGCAGTGGTCAAGCGCCTGTGGGGCTTCACGAAAGTCCGCTACCGTGGCCTGAAGAAGAATGGCGGACGGGCCTTCACGGCGCTGGCGCTGGCCAATCTCTACCTGAGTCGAGGGCATCTGATGGGAGCAGTCCGCCCATAAAGGGCGAATGCGGGGCGGGCGCCCCACCAACACCCCCAATTTGGGGGCGCACGAGGGAAAATTCTCATCACCAGAGCCATTTTTCTGTATCCGTCAGCAGAACCCGTGTTGACCTGGGAGTACTGCTCCGGCAGGTCATTGGCGTTGTGGTGGCTGCGGATGCTATGGCATCACGGCTGACGATCTGATGTCAGAACTGATAGCCACGG
>NZ_QKWJ01000186.1 GCF_003353055.1 Cupriavidus lacunae | reverse complement strand
GGCGAATCGCCTCCAGCGTCTGATGGTCAAATGTACGTCCGTCTCGTTTCATACACGATCCGACCGGCACGGGCATCGCAAAGTTCCCCAATTTGTCGACTTACTTATCGACTGGTGAGTAATGTTGTCGTAGGTCTACGGCTCTGTTCCGCCCTGCTGGGCGGGTCACTTTCTGTCCGAGCGACAGAAAGTAACCAAAGAGCGCGTCGCCTCTGGCGGCTGGCCACCAATTTGGTGGTGTTGGTGGTTCGAGCGGCGGTGCTTGCCGTTTGGCGTGGTTGGCCGTTCGACCCTGCTACGCACCCTGTCCGGTGCCTGCGTCGACGGACTATTGGACGAACCCGACTTTAGGCTATTGGCAGCCTGCTAAGCAGGTCATCGGTGGGACGCCTTCGGCTGCGCTGCGCGCACTCAGTATCGTAGGTTGGGTGCCCGGGCACGGAGTGCGTCGCTGCGCTCGCACGGCGCTGTCGTGTTGCCGGGCCAAAGGCGCAAATCAGAACATGCTCGTCCGCCTGCCACGTTAGGGCCCGCGCGAAGCGCAGCCGAAGGCGTCCCACCGACGCGGTACTTAGCAGGCTGCCAACCGCCTAAAGTCGGGTTCGTCCAATAGTCCGTCGATGTGGGCACAGACAGGGTGCGTAGCAGGCTCGAACGGCCAACCACGCCAAACGGCAAGCACCGCCGCCCGAACCACCAACGCCGTGGAATGGATGGCCAGCCGCCAGAGGCGACGCGCTTTTTGGTTACTTTTTGGCGCTCGGCCAAAAAGTAACCCGCCCAGCAGGGCGGAACCAGGCCGTCGACCTACGACAACATTAAACCAGCCCTACATACCCACGCCAACAAACAGAAGCCCCGCCGGCAACACCGGCCCAAAAAACTCATACTTCTGCCGCTGACCGCAGCGCTATTCGCGGTCGCGCTCGGCCAGCACCGCCCCGTCATCCGCCCCAACCTGCCTGCATCAACATAGCCACACCCACGCCGACAAGGACGCCCCCGGTAAGGCGTACCACAAGCCTGGTCGCGCGCGCACCAGCCGGCATCCATCGTTCGAGCGCCATCGCCAGCGTCACCGCTGCCATCACGCGCAGGTCCATCACCCCCATGACGAGCAATACCGCGGTCAGGCCCGCACTGCAGCGGGTGCAGTGCAGGCCCAGCCGCAGGCCATGGCGCCACGCCGAGCCGGCATGCCCCGGCAGGGCTCCCGTGCGTCCCGCTGCGTGGGTGCAGCGGGCAAGCTGCCGTGCTTTCCACGCGGTGAGCTGCAGCACGCCTGCCATCACCACGACCACCGCGGCGGCGAGCGGAGCCGCGCGCGCCAGGCCCTGCGCATGCATGGCCATCGCCGCCAGCGCAGCGCCAACAGCGAAAACGGCGAGACCCACCATGCCCCACACGGCGAAATAGCCGGCGCCCGCGAGCACCATCGACATGCCCGGGCGCGCCTGCCCTGCCCCCGTCAGCGCCTGACGGTAGCGCCACAACATCGGTGCCAGCGCGGGCATCATCATCGGCACCATCATGGCGATCCACATGCCGAGGAAGGATATGGCAGTGCGGGCCCAGCTCTGGCCGCACATCCGCATCCACGCCATCGACAGGGTCCAGCCGCCGGGCATCGGCATCGCGCCCGTTGCCGGCATGGACGCGTGCCAGGCCAGTGTCGCCGCCACGCCGGCGGGGACAAGCGCGGCCAGGACGCCGATGAAGGCAAGGCGGGGACCGGCGCGCCGCCAGCGCCCCGCCCTCCAGGTTGTCGGGGCGGTTGCCACGACCTGCCTCAACCCTGCTCGTATTCGTCGTGCCGGCGCCACCAGACCCCGGCCTCGTTGCGCCCGCGCGGCGCGCGGTCGAGCCACTGGTACATGCCCCACAGGCCATCCAGTCCGCGCGCATAGGTGGAATAGGTGTGGTAGACCACGCCGTCTTCCAGCGCGAACGCGCTCATGCCGGGGCGGTCGCGCTGGTACGTGGCAGTATCGGTGCCGCACATGGCCGCGAAGCTGGCCTCGGCCGCGGCACCTCCGGCCTCCAGCTCGGGGCGCCAGGCGAAGGCAGCTTCGCGGCGGAAGTTGTAGTCGATCTCGCCCTGGCGCTGTTGTGCCTCGCTGAACCAGACGTGGAAATCGGTGTTGAAGTCATTGCCGAGCGACGATGCCCAGGGAAACGTCCATCCCATGCGCCGTTGATACGCCTGCAGCCTGGCCAGCGGCGCGCGCGACACCGCGGTGAGCGTAACGTCGTGATGCGCCAGGTGGACGGCAAAGCCGTCAAACCCGTCCGCGATGGCCGAGCAGGACGGGCACCCCGCCTTGTAGTCGGGGCCGAACATGAAGTGGTAGACCAGCAATTGCGAGCGTCCCTGGAACAGGTCCGCGAGCGACACGTTGCCCGCCTCGGTCTCGAAGCGGTATGCCTTGTCGACCCGGACCCACGGCAGCGCCTGGCGCTGTCGCGCCAGTTCATCGCTGCGCCGGGTGAGATCCTTCTCGGCCGCGAGCAGTTCGAGCCGCGCGGCCAGCCACGCTTCACGGGTTCCGGTGCTGTGTGTGATCATCGTTCATCCCTCCGTTGGTTGGTGTTCGTGTGCTAGATTAGGCGCCGGCTGCCAATGGTGGGAGTGACAAGTGTGGCGGGATTTCTGGCGGAATTCGGATGGACTCACGCATAGCGGCCGCGGCGCTCGCGCTCGCCGCGGGTGACCCCCTCGGCGCGCTGAACCGGGTCGCCTTGCGCGACGATCCGCCCGCGCTGGCGCTGCGCGGCGTCGCGATGGCGCAGCTCGGCGACTTCGCTCGCGCCCGCGCCCTGCTGCGCAGCGCGGCGCGCGCCTTCGGCCCGCGCGAGGCGGTTGCGCGCGCAAGGTGTGTGGTGGCCGAGGCCGAGATCGCGCTGGTCTCGCGCGACCTGGGCTGGCCGGCCAGGGCACTGGACACCGCGCACGCCACCCTCGCCGCGCATGGCGACCGGGTCAACGCCGCCTACGCACGCTATCTCACCGCCCGGCACCTGCTGCTGACCGGCCGCATCGATGAAGCCGGACAGACGCTGGACGGACTCGACCCCGCCAGCCTGCCGCCCGTGCTCCAGGCCACCCATGCGCTGGTTGCCGCGGGCATCGCCATGCGCCGCCTGCAGTCGAAGCCGGCCACCGCCGCCATCGCCCAGGCCCGGCGCGCGGCGCGCCGCGCAGGCATTCCGTCGCTGAGCGCCGAAGTCGAAAGCGCGGCACAGGCACTGCGCAGCCCCGCGGCGCGGCGCATTGCGCGGGGCGACGAGCGGCCACTGCGGCTGGAGGAAGTGGAAGCGTTGCTGGCCTCGAAGGCGCTGGTCGTGGATGCATGCCGCCATGTGGTGCGCAACGCCGGCGCGGTGGTCTCGCTGGCCACGCGCCCGGTGCTGTTCTCGCTGGCGCGCGCGCTGGCGCAGGCCTGGCCGGAGGACGTACCCAGGGACACGCTGATCGCGCACGCCTTCCGCACCCGGCACGCCGATGCTTCGCATCGCGCGCGGCTGCGTGTCGAGATCGGGCGGCTGCGCACGCTGCTGCGCGCGCTGGCCGGTATCAGCGCAACCGGGCGCGGCTTCGCGCTGGTGCCGCACCGCGCCCGCGAGGTGGTGGTGCTGGCGCGCCCGGTGGAAGAAAAGCACGCGGCAGTGCTGGCCCTGCTTGCCGATGGCGAGTCGTGGTCCAGCTCGGCCCTGGCGCTGGCCCTGGGTGCCAGCCAGCGCTCCGTGCAACGGGCACTGGAGGCGCTCTCTGCCGCGGGCAAGATCCAGTCGCTTGGCCACGGGCGCGCGCGCCGCTGGATGACGCCGCCGCTGCCCGGATTCACGACCGCCTTGTTACTCCCCTCGCCATTGCCGATTGACTAGAAGGAGTTCGTCGGAGTTGAGGTGAAGCGTGATTCAAAACATCAGGTCGTGACGGGGTTCGCCTCGGTTTGGGGGCTCATCGCAGGCGTGATACGCGATGAAGGTATTTGAGAGTGGATG
>NZ_QKWJ01000185.1 GCF_003353055.1 Cupriavidus lacunae | reverse complement strand
CGCAACCGCATCAGTTTCGCGAACGAAAAGGAATGGCTTGCAAGGAGAGAGTTATCGCGCTATGCATCCCTATGCTGAAATTCAATACTGTAGGGGGTTGACACCCTCGCCCTCATAGAAGGGGTTCACTTCCTTTTTTGCGGCGCCCTTTGGGCCAGACAAGCCAATTTGCTCGCGCAGCGGCGCGGGCTCGGTCTTCCCGGGCTTGGCAGTCGGCTTGATATCCTCCAAGCCCTTTGCCCACTCGTCCGCGATCAGTTTCGCTGTCTCCCGAAAATCGGGGAATCGCTCCGTCATCTCTTGCATGATCGGCAGCACTTGTTCGACCGCACCTTCCACCTTCTCGAGGCAGGCTTTTCTCACGAAGGCCGGGAGCCCCATGACTTTACCGCCGACTTCATGAAGCGTCTTCCCGCACGTCCACACCTTCTTGCCGGCAAGTGTGAGCGCGGGTGTATCTCGCTTCAAGTGAGGGTAGACGGTCACAGTGACGATGTCGAACGCCGGCGCAAATCGAGCATTGTTGTGGGCCGTGTAAAGAAGTGCGAAATTTTTGAGGTGCGCGTCGCCGTTCTTCAACGCATAGTTCACGAGATGGAGCGTGAACAGTCTTGCCATATCCTCCTGTTGATGCTCAGGCGGAACGCGTAGCTTGATGATCCTGGCCAGCGCCTCAAG
This sequence comes from Cupriavidus lacunae, assembly GCF_003353055.1. Classification (GTDB taxonomy): domain Bacteria; phylum Pseudomonadota; class Gammaproteobacteria; order Burkholderiales; family Burkholderiaceae; genus Cupriavidus; species Cupriavidus lacunae. Next base: position 3,647 of record NZ_QKWJ01000185.1, on the reverse strand, counting down.
TGACCCTCCGCCGCTAGGACCGCCGTTGTATTTGTCCACTGGAAGAAGGCCTGCTAGCGAACAAAAATCTTCGAACGCAATCATCGATCCGTCAGGAGTTCGGTCGAATCGCTTCACGGCCAGCACCTGCCCATCATTGGAAAGGCGGGTCTCTGGCACTTCCAAGCCAGCATGCCGAGCCACTTCGAGGCAGAGATATTCGTTGATTGCGATCCAGGGTAACTCCGCCGAGCCTGTCTTCAGGATGTAGTTCGGCGTTTGGGTGGTGACTTTGTCCTGCTCACGCAGATTTAGGACACGCTCCACTGCAAACGACTTTGGCATGACCCCGGAAACGCCTTGAGAGATATCCGTTCTGAGGAGGCCCAGCAAGCTGTCGCGTGAATCGGCAGAAGCCAGCACGCTGGCCATGTCCTCAACGTCCTTTGCGCTGGCCAGCCCCAATCCTTCCGGCACGACCTGCACTCGACCGATACCATTCGTTCCGGTGAGCTCAAGCAAACCGATATCACTCATGTCCGCGTGCGGGCCGACGGCCTCTCGAAGGAAGTCCTTCTTGTAGCCCTCCGGAAAGTTCATCTGAAAGATAGGATGAACGCCGCGCGGATATACGTAAGACTGCAGGCGAACGGGCATGGGGAGAGAGACGAGCTTGTCGGGATCAATGCCAGGCAAATAGCTGAAAACCCCGGCCGCCCCTTCTTCCGTGAGTCGACCCACCATCTGGCCGTCGACATACACGTCGAGGTTCTTTGTCATTTCTTGGGATCTTTCTTACCAGTGTTTGGTTTGAGGAAGCTTGCGAGGCCAGATCGGAAATCTTGTTCGCCTGTGCGGACATTGCGGACCCGCTGCCGCAGAAGGCGATTCCGCTCAAATAACGACTTCGGGAGAACGTGCTCGATGTCGGAGGCATGCGCACCGCCGACGCTCTGAAACTGCTCTGCCACCAGGTCATCCAATGTGTGGCGTTGCCCCAAGGGGCGAGCGACCAATTGGAGTCCGACTGTTTCGAAAAGCGACAACACCTTCACGACGCCAAGCTCGGGAAGTCCACCGTTCTCGAAAGCACTAATGCGCGAGCGCGAGATGCCAGTCAGGTCAGCGACTTCCTGCTGTGTCCTGCGCGCCTGGAGACGGGCGGCCTTGAAAGCCACCCCAAGTTCAACAAGGTTCATACGTCACCTATGTGGGACATTCCCCCACTATTTTATGTTAACGTCACTATAGCCTTACCTTGCAGCGAAGCTAGGGTCAACCGCCATTAACGTCTCGTGATCATGACATCTACGCCAGAGAAAGGTGTAGTGTCTCGTTTACGAGATGTTATGAGCGCCGTTTACTATACATTTGATACTGAACGCGGCGATCGCAGGCCTGCGCTAGCTGCTTAGGCTGTCGGGTCATGCAGCTGGCGATTAATTGCATTCTTCTTTTGCGAATATGCACTGCGGAGCTAGCGCTGGTCTATGCCAGCGCTTGTTTGTGCTGGATGGCGCGAAGGATGATGTTGAAGGACACTGCCAGCACACTGCAGATCCGGTAGCAATCTGGGGCACTCACTACGCCGCCATGCCCGTAACTGAGATTCTGCCGCCTTCGCCCTGACTACTCCTTCAAGGTACGCCCGGACTCGGTGTGCGTGAGCACGAGATTCGATGGATGCGCGAGCACGGTAATTGATGGTCGGCTGCGGCACCGTCCATCACCAATGTTGCGTGCCGTCGGGCAACGCTGATGGACGTGGCGATCAATCGCGGTGGACCGGATGCGGAGCAACGGCACTGATGTAACAAGGGGCCCGGCGGGCCCCTTGTTACTGGATCAGAAGTCGTTATCTGCGAGATCGCCAAGGCCATCAGGATGCTCCCGCCGATCTTCGGCCAGCCACTGGGCCAAGGCCAATTGATAGTGAGCATGCAGACGGTCGCGCAGATCGTCGAGCAATTCGATCACAGCCCAGGCCTGCGCGGGCGTCCAGTTGGCATCAATGAGCAGGGGCAGCCCCTGGGTGATACCGGATGGCTGGTGGAAGGTCATGGTGATGTCGTCGTTGTGTTGATGGACGTGGCGGCGATGGCCAACGGCGCCACTCACCGCCTGGCGCGGCGGTTCTGGGTTGCGCTGTAGGTTTCCAGATAGAGCTTCTCATCGATCTGCGGTAGCTCCCGCTGCGCGGCCTGGGCCAGAAGCTCGCCCGCCAGGTTCATCAGGATGCGGTAATTGCCGGCGGCGTGCTCACACAGGGTCTGGCGCAATGGCATGGTCATCAGGGTGGCGTTGCCGGCGGCGGCCAGCAAGTGGTCCAGGCAGGCCTGCAGCTCGTCGATGCTCGCGCTCTCCAGCGCCAGACGGCAGCGGATGCGGCTGCCCAGCGGGATCAGGTCCTCGCGGCTGAACTTCTCCGGCAGGCGAGCGTCGCCGGCAAGCACCACGCACAGCAGCAATTGCGAGTCGAAGCGTGCCTGTGCGAGCAGGCGCAGTTCCGAGAGGGCTGGCACGGCCATCTCCTGGGCTTCATCGATGAGCAGCACGCAGCGGCGGCGGCTGGCCTCCATGTGGGTGACCCAGCGCTCGCGCAGTGCCTTGAAGCCGCCCCAGCGATTGTGGGGCTTGAGCGGTACGGTAAAGATGTCGCTGAGCTCGCGGTAGAAGTCCGCCAGATTGCTCTGTGGGTGAGCGATCGAGCCGACCATCAGATCGGGGACGCGCATGAGGCGCTGATGGAGCAGGCGCAGCGTGACGCTCTTGCCGCAACCGGGGTCGCCATGCACCATGGCGAAGCCGCCTTCGCGGGCCATACCGTTCTCAATGCGCCAGCAGAAGTGATCGAGCTTGGGTGGCACGAACACGGCCTCGACGGGGATGTCCTGGGCGAAGGGGTTGAACTTCAGACCGTACAAGGCCAGCAGGTTGGGTTGATTCATAGCTTGGTGGGTGCAGCGGGTGGGAGATAGGCCGGCGGCAGGCCGGTGGCGGCGTGTTCGGCGAGCAACTGACGCAGCAGCGGCGCAGTGCCAGCCTGCGCGGGTTCCTCGTTAGCAGGCGAGGCACCCTTGGCCGTGAGATGTGCGCGCCGTGCGTCGGCATTGGCAGACTTGTCCAGCGGGAACACGGCAGCCAGGATCGCGCCGATGCGCGCATCGATCAGGTCGACTTGGGAGAGATCCCAGCGCGCGTAGCTCAGGCAGACTTGCTCGAGGTGGCGGTAAGCGCCGGGGATCTCGAAGCGCACGCCGTCCAACGTGAAGGTGCCGTCGGTTCTGCGCTGGCGGCGATGCTGGCGGATACGGAAGGCCCGGCGCAAGGCCAGCGCCTCGGGACTGGGGCGCGAGACGTCGGCACAGGACAGGTAGCGCTGCAGAGGCGTCGCCTCGAGTTCGGCGTGTTCCTTGTGGTGGTATTCCTGCTCGACCCAGGCCTGCGTGGCGAGGTTCAATTGCTCCAGGGTGAGGTGCGACTCACCTTCGAGCATGGCCATCAGCCGGGACTCGAGCTGTCCCCAGAAGCGTTCCTGCTTGGCATTCTCAAAAGCAGTCAACTACACGTGATCTGACCGGTGGGATGCAATCCTTCCGGGTTACCCATCCCTTCCATCCGCTTTACGGGCGAGAATTCGCGCTGCTCGAATGGCGCAATGCGTGGGG
>NZ_QKWJ01000184.1 GCF_003353055.1 Cupriavidus lacunae | reverse complement strand
TCACCACCCGTCGTGAACATCTGATCCGTGTGCATGATGCTCTCCTTTGAACAGGGGACTCGACACGCCCTGATTTTACGTATCAGTTCGTTGACGACCTCCACCTGTTACATAGGATCTAGGCCCGCCAAAGGGAGTAGGGCAATGAGCAATCCCATCGACGAACAAGTCGAAGCTCGTCGCAAGGCTTTGGGTGATGCCACGATACCGGGCGGCGCGGACCATAAATGGGGCTTGGCACTCTCGGGCGGGGGCATTCGCAGCGCAACCTTCTGCTTGGGCCTGCTCCGGGCCTTGGCCAGGCATGAAACGCTACTGCGCTTCGACCTGATCTCCACTGTGTCGGGCGGAGGGTATATCGGGTCGATGGTTGGCAGCCTGTTTAACCGTGCCACCTCGTCGCAGGACGCCCGGCGCGTCCAGGATGCAGTCGGTAACCAGAATTCCGGCTGGTTCTTGTGGTGGTTGCGGGCCAATGGCCGCTATTTGATCCCGAGTGGTGCGCGCGACAGAACGTTCGCCATTGCCCTGTTCCTCAGGAACCTGTCGGCGGTGCATTTTGAACTGGGGCTAATGGCGTTGCTTCTTGGGTTGTGCCTTGCGGCGCTCGACATGTTGGCGTGGTGGGGCATCGGGAGCATTGGATACGCCATACCGACAAATGACTTTTTCGGGTTGGTCCGCTGGCTCCCCTCGTGGCTTCCCGTCATCTGGCTCGCCATGCCGCTGATCGCATTGGTTGGCGCGGTGTACGCTGTCGCCTACTGGGCCGAACCTTGGGTGCAGCGAGCCCATGGCCCAGGGCTGGTCGGGACCTGGATTGGTGTACTGGTGGTAGACGTGTTCTTGGCAACCGTCTTCTATTATTTTGGAAATAATAGCAGCGATATCGGCGATGATCTGCGCACGGCATTTTGGTGGCTTATTTCGGAGCTAATCACCATATGGTTGGTCGCCACGCTGGTAGCCAGCCACTATTTGTGCAAGGTCAACCAAGCTGTGCACAAGGCTTTGCAGGGTGCAACGGCGAGAAATCTGCTGACACGCAGACTTGCTAGCTGCTTCCGCCTGTTCGCCGCCATTGCGATCATTGGCTTGATCGACCGGGTTTCCTGGAGCTTCGCCTTTGAGTGGGATGGCCTGGCCAGCACCGGTGTATATCTAGCCCTTGTTGCGGCGCTGTTGAGGGCTATCCTGCCTTCTGCGTCGAGCATGTTGGGCCGGCGGGGCGCACCGGACGGCCTGCTGGCAATCGGTCATCTTCTAGGCTATGCCGTGACCTTCCTTCTGTGTGCATGGTGGGTATCTCTCGTGCACAAGGCTGTGATGGGCACCATGTTCACCGCCGGCTCGGTTCAGTACGATGATGGCATCGTCGCACTGGTATTGCTTGCTGTGCCCGTTGTCGGTTATGTCATCCTGACCGGTCGCAACTTTGCATTTCTGAATCTGTCTTCGCTTCACTCCTTCTATAAGTCCAGGCTGACGCGCAGCTATCTTGGCGCGGCCAATGGAAGGCGCTTTGGGCAATCACCGCCGTTGGGTGCGCTAGACAAGGTGCCCAATGTGCTGCCTACGACCATGGCGGGCATCACAATCGATGATGTCAGAGCGGAGGATGACGCCTCACTGGAAAAGTACCGACCTCAGAGGGCTGGCGGGCCGATTCATCTTATCAATGTCTGCGTGAACCAGACCAGAGATCCCCGCGGCGGCCTCTTTAATCAAGACCGGCGTGGATTGCCGTTGACAGTGGCCTCCGGTGGGTTGATGCAGACTTCACAGGAGGGCTGGAAGCCACTCATAGGCAAAGCGTCGCTCAGTGTGGGGACATGGATGGCGATATCTGGCGCTGCCGTAGCGCCAGGACTTGGCAGCCTCACGCGGGGCGGCATTGCTGCTCTGGCCACATTTGCTGGCGTGCGCCTTGGCTATTGGTGGAGCAGGGCGGAGCGAACCAATGTAGCGGATTCGACGCAGTCACCGCCACTGGCAAAGTCGCGCGGCTTGCTCAATGAGATGTCCGGCGTTTTCCAAGGCACGGAGGGGCCCGACTGGTTTTTGACCGATGGCGGCCATTTTGAAAACACGGGCGCCTATGCGTTGCTGGCGGAACGCGCGAAGGTAATCATTCTTGCCGATTGTGGCGCGGATCCGCAATATGCGTTCTGCGACCTCGAGAATCTCGTGCGCAAGGCGCGCATCGACTTGCAGGCCGAGATCTACTTTCAGCGCCCGAAAGTTCCCGACCGGCCTCCTTCGTTCGGCTCGCTCAACGACCTGGCGTCGCCCACCGGTAGCGCTTGTCTAGCTTTGGCCAGGATCGTGTATGGTGGCGATCGGCCTAGCGAAGGTATTCTCATCGTCGTCAAGCCAAACCTGTGCGACGGGTTGCCCGTTGATCTGGTCAATTTCAAGGCGCAGAACCCAGATTTTCCCCAGCAGACCACGGCGGATCAGTTTTTCTCGGAGGCACAGTGGGAGAGCTACTTCCTGCTGGGCCAGTTCATGGGAAGAGACCTCAGCCGCCAATTCATCAAGGGCCTTCTCAGCAACGCCGGCAATGACTTTGAGACGGACGAATGCTCGCCGTTCGACGCACCGCCCGGGGACCGAGCAGCCCCTATTGTCTCCAACGGCGCCGCCAACGGCCCGCTTGGCCGCCTGCCATCCCGCTTCGCCGCGACGGCGGTTGGCACGACAATCGGTCTTGGGGCCGCCGCAACAATAGGGGTCTCTGCATGGCAGGCCATCGACAGCGTGCGTGCCGATAGCGCGAAGCAAAGATCCGACGAGCGCACGGCACTAAAGGAACTGACCGAACTCTGGGAAAAGCTGCCCGTGCGTCAAGCCAGCGGGCCGCTTCCGGATTCGGCGGCGGTTCCCTATGGGAATCTGGCGGCTGCGCTAGTGCGCACTGCGGACACGCTTTGTCCTTCGAAAGAGGCGGGCTGGTTTATCCGGTCGCCACTCGCCGCACGGATTTCACAAGACGGCTTGAGAGGTTGCCGAGCGTTGGAATGGAAGCAGCGCACGGAACCCTGCCATGTACTCGTGGAAGCAGCCAATCCGAATATCAAGAGTGCGCTACCAAATTGCCTCGCCTGGGAGGATGCCAGAAGCAAGGCTGTGCCTCCCCCGCGCTATTGGGCGTATGACTTTCAAAGGACGGCTCAGCGCGACGACATGCATCCCTGTGATCCTTTGCGAGCTGAACTGGCCAGCGATGAAGCGCGGCATGTGCAGGCATATGGTCCGCTTACAGACAGGCAGGACGTCAGCAATACAGGTCTGAACGGGGACGCAATGGCAAAGTGCCATTCTGCGGGAAGCGACAGCTCTGCGCGGTCGGGCAGCCTTGATCGGTCGTCGCCGAGCCCAAGAGCCAGTGCTTCTCCCCCGCCGCTGCCGGCAGCAAGCGCGCCGGCAGAGCCTTCGCCCGGTTTAGCAGGCGTCACATCTCCTGGAGTGCTTGCGAGCGGAGCGATGCCAGCGCCGGCCGCCTCTGGCACACAGGCAGCGTCTTCCCCCGTCCCTGTCCCCGGCGACGCTTGCAAGGGAACGACTGTCTATGTGCAAATCTATGATGGCGCGCAACGCGATACCGTTCGCACCTACCGGGAGCCGTGGAGGGCGATGGGGGCAAGCGTTCCGCCCATCGAAGATGTCGTTGACACAGCGCAGCGTGCGGGGCGCGCCACCCCAATGCCGGTGCGCGAAACCACGGTAAGGTACCACGACAGCGCATCGATCGCCTGCGCTCGCGCGCTAGGGCCTGCCGTTGGGTTCGAAAACTGGGTTGTAGAATCGCTATCGGCCAAGCTCAAGCCAAGCAGACGTACGGTGGAGGTATGGGTCGCGCCGGCTAGCGGAGTCGGTAAGAAATGAACTAGCGCGGGACGGCCCATTCGCATTCAACCTGAAGCCCTCGAGGCCTTCTTGGCGCTGGATTTCCGGAGACGGCTAGATGCGTTCCGAACGCAACAAGAAACAAGCGCCGACTTACGGTTGATGACAATCTTAATAACTGTAATGCTACTACTAGCTGCGGTAGGATTCGGAATTTATATGAAGGAGTTCATCATGGATCAGAACATCGCGGTTACGTTCCTAACCGCAGTCCAGGCTATCAGCGTTGTCTTTGGTGTCGTGATCAGTGTGCGTAGTTTCAATGAAACAAAAAACAAGGAAGAGCATGCGAGATCTCTAGACCGAACTTTGAGCTCGTGGCGCGCTAATGCTTTGATTTCGCACGGTTATGTGCGCGCGAGCGAGTCGATTACTGGGTACAGGCGACGGGGCTGACGTTGAGCAGGCGGAAGGCCTTTTCTTG
>NZ_QKWJ01000183.1 GCF_003353055.1 Cupriavidus lacunae | reverse complement strand
GGGAGCATACGTGCTTGCCAAGAAAGCTCGCCCGAAGACACCGGTCACACTCAATCAGATGATTCGGCTGGTTGCTTCCCTGGGTGGGTTCCTTGGGCGCAAGAGCGATGGCGAGCCCGGCGCTAAGACGATTTGGATCGGCATGCAGAGAACCATGGACGCCGCCCTCACCATTCAAGCACTGCGGGAAGAGTCATGACTTCCGTATAAGGAAATGGCGTTACGGATAGCGCCGTGCACCGCGCGCTTGAAAATGAGGGATCGCTATCCTACTGTGATGAAATGTTGCCGCCCAGCTTTGTTGCTGCGCGGGATGGACGGGGGGAGCGGGCGTTGACTTAGCGGTACCGCCGGGGGGGCATCAGAGGCCCGCGTAGGGTCAATAGCCACTGCTGGTCGTACTTTTGCTGCTTCTTTCAGTCCCGGGTCAGGTAGAAAGAGACTGCAGTCTCACTGATGGCATGTTCGTCATGGCTTCCACCCAGCACGACGCGACGAACGACCTCACTGAGGACCCGAAGGACTGGATGGCAGGCGCCCTAGGAAATCAGGGCGGAACGGATTTTGGGGAGATGTACTACGTCCTGTACGACGCACTCGGGTGACCGAGTGACACAACTAGCGTGACGTTCAGGATATATCCGGACGTCAAGGTGGCCTGGCCATTCGACCCCAACATGCTGGACGGACTCAAGAGCGCATACATTGGCGTCTAAAAATGGCTTGGCTGCTGTGTTGGGCACGGCAGTGGAAATCGTCCGACCCGCTCAGTCGTCCGTCGACGAGCGGTGGGTTGGAACGGGTGCAAAGTCGAAATGGGCGGCGGCATACACGGCATTGCACGCCCATACTTCTTCCCCGTCCTTATAGAAGGTGACCCATTTGCCGTCGCTGATGCATTGGGCGCCGGGGAAGACCTCATCATGGCCATTGGGACCGTCCAGCGGGAAGGGCGCGTGTGGCGTGGCCCAGTAGCGGCCGGTCGATAAGGCCTCGATCACTCTTCGGGACATTCTCTTCAGGACCGCCATGCGGGGTCACTGAACGCGCTATCCAACCCCCGCCGCGGCGAAACGTATTGTGTCAACCCTGCAACGGTGTGACACCGCCACGAGACATCCTCGTGTAGTCTCACTGCCAGTCACCTCCTGCTATACGGTGCAATTTCGCCATGGGGCAATACCTCCAAATTGCATTCCGAGCCTTCGGCATCGGCGCCATCATTGTGATTGTCGCCCTGGTCTCCCGGCAAGTATATCTGCGGGTCGCCGCGGAAGCTGGGAGTGCCGGCGGTGAAGAGGATCCCGCGGCAACGATGTTGATCCGATGCGAGGCGATGCACAGCCGGCTGCAGAATCGGCATATCTCCGAAGACGCTGCGGATGCTGACGAGGAGTCGCGTGCGCGGTGTATGGAGTCCTGAGCTCGAACTCTGCAATTCACGTTCCGTGTGTGACGCTAACCGGTCTGCTACCGCAACGCCGAGGGGCTGCGCTGGGACGGGACGGGCGACATGCCGGACTGGCTGCGGCGGGCGGTCAATGCCGGGCACCCAGGCCGTCGCAAATGGCAGGAGCGAGACCATGAAAAGATGGACGAAGTTGATCCTGATGAACAGATAGCTCACCGCATAGCTGAGGGCCGTAGGCCACAGATGCCAGAGGGCCGCGAACACCGGATGATCCGGTGCCTTGAGTTCCAGCACCATGATGGTCACGATCACCGCGAAGACCGCGTCTGAAAATGCAGTCAACCGATCCGCGCTTATCTTTCCTTCACGCATAGCGCCCTCCTTGGGGTGAGCAAGAGCTTGGTCACGTGATGGTGACGATGAACCCAGCGTCCGAGAAGCGTCTTAGTGTTTCCCCGATTGTCTTATCGAATGTATGCGCCAATAATCCTGCCCTCGGCCGGCACCAGATTGGCGCATCGACGCTCGAGGGCCATGTTCAAGAACAACAAGATAGGAGGAGGCCCGCGTGTTTCGATTTGAGTATGGGGCGACCAATGTCTACGCACTGCTTGGCTTCGCGGACGCCGAGGAAATTCCGTTAAAGGCGGAAATCGTGAAGGACATGACGGCGTGTATAAGAGCCGCGGGCCTTACCGTGTCCGACGCTGCAGCCGTGCTCGGGACACTTCCGTCGGATCTCGCCCTGGTTCTCTGCGGCAAGTTTCAAGACATCGGCGCAGATGAGTTGCGCGGTTGGCTCGCGCGCCTTAGCTCGCGGTTGTGGTGATTGCAGCGCCTTCACCCAAAAGAGGGTTGTCCGGCCAAGCCGGTATCCAGCACCATTCGGTGCCCCAGACAGGCGAATGACACAAAACTGAAAAATCACTGCGCTAAGCTGGCGCGGTAGCGTTATTTGTTGGCGCACGTGCATACGTGGCGGTATTGGTCGAAAGCCGAACACAGAATCGGGACGACCGGAAGACAGGGGTCAAATTAACTTTGTGAGAGACAAGCAGGATGACAAAACGCATTGCATTGGTGACTGGTGGTATGGGCGGTTTGGGGGAGGCCATCAGCCTCAGGCTGCACGAAGCCGGCTACGACGTGGTCGTGGCGCATACGCCAGGCAACCCGAATGTGCAGAACTGGCTCGCCACCATGGAAGCTGCCGGCCGCAATTTCCGTGCGTACGCGCTGGACGTCGCCGACTACGATGCCTGCCAGGCAACCATGGCAAAGATTCTTGCCGAGGTCGGGCAGGTCGACATCCTGGTGAATAACGCCGGCATTACCCGCGACATGGCCTTCAAGAAGATGGACAAGGTCAACTGGGACGCCGTGATTCGCACCAACCTGGATTCGGTGTTCAACGTGACCAAGCCGCTGTGTGAAGGCATGGTGGAGCGGGGCTGGGGGCGCATCATCAATATCTCGTCCATCAACGGTTCGAAGGGTGCGTTCGGGCAGACCAACTATGCGGCCGCGAAGGCAGGCATGCACGGGTTCACGAAGTCGCTCGCGCTGGAGGTCGCTCGCAAAGGGGTGACGGTCAACACGATCTCTCCGGGTTACCTGGCGACCAAGATGGTCACCGCCGTGCCACAGGAGATCATGAATACAAAGATCCTGCCTCAGATTCCGGTGGGGCGCCTTGGCAAGCCGGAGGAAGTGGCAGCCCTAGTTGCCTATCTGTGCTCCGAGGATGCGGCCTACGTGACCGGATCCAACATTGCGATCAACGGCGGGCAGCACATGCAATGACCGACGGGGCGGAACATGGTTCTGCCCCCTTTGTGACTCCGTATCGCGGGAGCACATAGAGATCTACCCCACACGCGATCCGCCATCAGTCCCCCGCCTTTTTAGTGAAGACGACTGAGCGTCCAAACGCGTGTCGGAAGAGCGATAAATCATCACAATCGGAGAGCAGCGTGATCTTTACTCAGGAACAAATTTTGGCGGTACAACAGGCCAACCTCGAATCCCTGTACAGCCTGACAGCCAAGGCCATCGAAGGCTTTGAGAAGCTGGCTGAGCTGAATATGCAGGTCGCGAAAACGGCTCTGACGGAAAATCTGGACGGCGCTAGGCGCGCGCTCTCCGCCAAAGAGCCACGGGAATTTCTCGAGGTGCACGCGTCGCTGGTGCAGCCGGTTGGTGAGAAGGCTATGGCTTACGCCCGCCACCTCTATGAGATCACATCGGAAACGCAGAAAGAGCTTGCCGAAGTGGCAAAGGCCATCCTGACGGAGGGCTCACGGAAGCTGTGAGAGACTGTCGACACCTCGCCAAGAATGCGCCGGCCGGCGCAGGCTGTGGAAGTTGCTGAATCCAACATCCAGGCCGCTGCAACTTTGGCAACAAATGCCGCCCAGCAAGTCGGTGTTACGGCTCGTGCCCCCTCGAAGAAGACTTCGGCTTCCGCCTAATCCTGCTGCAGCGATCCTCTGAAGCTCGGCCTGCCTCGGTCGGGCTGACTTCTTCTTGCCGGGCGCTGCCGTCTGCTGCCAGAGACGTAGGCAAGCGGCCGCTACGGACTACGGAACGGTCGGATCCGCACGTGATCGGGGGCGTTTCTTTCGGCCGTTGAAGCGGCGACTGGTTTGGGCGCCCAAGTGTCCGTTTCCGAATTGTTCATGGGACATTCGAGCGGCCGGAGCGGCCCGTTAGCCAATGCCTCAAAATGGCCGGCNACCCGGTGTGCGGTTTTCCCGCGACGGGCTCTCCAGTCAGTTGTTTCCACATCGGGATTGGCGCGCCAATTGATGAGCCTCGTACATCGTGAACAGCCCAAGATTGGCGAAGAAGGCATTTGGCCATTGACTGTGATCGCGAAAGCATCGGCCCTGACCTGGACGATGTAGCTGTCGGCGCAGGACCGCTCGCAGTCGACGACGAACAAAGCCGTCGACGGACGAGAAGGTGTATCGGTGGGCATGCCGGAAGTATCCGAACCAGCCCCGCAGGATCGGATTGATCGACGCGATGATGCTCTCGATCGAATCGCCCCGGTGGCGCTTGGTCAGGGCACGGATTCGATCCCGCAGCCCCATCAGACTCTTCTTGCGCACCCAGCGTTGGCCC
>NZ_QKWJ01000182.1 GCF_003353055.1 Cupriavidus lacunae | reverse complement strand
TGGCCCAGCATCACGACAGCCCCGTGCGAGCGCAGCGACGCACTCCGTGCCCGGGCACCCGACCTACGATACTGAGTGCGCGCAGCGCAGCCGTAGGCGTCCTACCGATGACCTCGTTAGCAGGCTGCCAATAACCTAAAGTCGGGTTCGTCCAATAGTCCGTCGACGTAGGCACCGGACAGGGTGCGTAGCAGGGTCGAACCACCAACCCCATCGAACGGAAATCACCACCGCCCGAATCACCCCCGCCGCCAAATTGGTGGCCAGCCGCCAGAGGCGACGCGTTTTTTGGTTACTTTTTGTCGCTCGGACAAAAAGTGACCCGCCCAGCAGGGCGGAACCAAGCGGTTAAATCTACGACAACATCGAACCCGACCTACATAACCAGACCAACAAGCACCCCACAGGAAACCTCAAACCTGCCCATGCCACCCCGGCGGCACCACCTCCAGCACCCTCCGCTGCCCAACCCCATCTCCGTCACCCGCCGGAGGCAAATCCACGACCTGCTGCCGAAACACCGCCTCCAGCGTCTGATCCAACTGCGGATTATCCAAAACCGCCTTGAGCGCATCAGCCCCCCGCAGTTGCTGCGCCAGCGCGGTGCGCGGCAGCCTCGGCAGGTTCAGCACCAGCCGGTCATGCAGCGTGCGCAGCGTCACCTGCGACGGATCGCACAACAGCGCCCAGTGAGCCTGGCCACGCTCCTGCTGCAGGCGCCCGATCAGGTGCATGGCCTTGAGCTTGCCCAGCAACCCCGCCAGGTAATCGGCCTCGACCCGCAGCTTGCGGCTCAGGTCCAGTTCGCCAACGCTGCGCGGCACCTCATCGCGCGCGCGGTAGAGCAGCAGCAGCACGCCCAGCGCATCGAAGAACTCGCTGCCGGCAAAGGTGCGGCGGCGCCAGTAACCCTGCCGGATCACCGGCAGATTGGCTGCGATGGTCGCACCCAGCAGCGTCACCAGCCAGCTCAGATAGATCCACAGCAGGAAGATCGGCAGCGCCGCAAAGGTGCCGTAGACCGCCGTGTAAGTCGGGATATGCGTGATGAAATAGCCGAAGCCGCGCTTGGCAAACTCGAAGGCGATTGCCGCCACCAAACCGGCCACGATGGCATCGCGCCACTCAACATAGGCATTCGGCACGGCTGTGTACAGGAAGGCAAAGGCCAGCGCCGACAGCAGCACCGGCGTCGCGCCCACCAGCAGGCCCAGCCCCACCGGCATGGTGCCGACATAGCCGGCCGAGACCGAGATCAGGTAGGAGCTGATCGACAGGCTCGCGCCGATCAGCACCGGCCCGAAGGTCAGCACCGCCCAGAACACCAGCACCCGTTGCGCCAGCGGGCGGCGCTGCTTGACGCGCCAGATCGCGTTGAGCGCGTCTTCGACGGTCAGCATGGTCAGCACCGAGGTGACCATCAGCCCGCCCAGGCCCATCGCGGTCAGCCCGCGCGCGCTCTTGGCGAACATGCCCAGGTAGCGCTGGATCGATTCGCTGACATTGCCGGGGATCAGGTTCTGGAAGAGGAACGCCTCGATGGCGTTGCGAAAGTCGCGGAACACCGGGAAGGCGGCCAGCAGCGCGAACGCCACCGTCAGCACCGGCACCACGGCCAGCACGGTGGTGAAGGTCAGGCTGGCCGAGACCTGCGGCAGCCGGTCTTCGCCGGCGCGGCGCAGCGCATAGCGCGTCAGGGCGCGTAGCTTCTGCAGGTTCCATTCCCGGCGCAGGCGGGCGACGCGGGCTCCAATCATGCGCAAACAACCTCCTGGATCTGGTCTGTCGGATCGATGGGCGCCCCCGCTGCGCCTGGGGCGCGAGGCCGATGGGAGATGGCGCGGGGGGCGCATCTATAATACGCGCATTGTTTCCGGCATCCTCTGTGCACCGCCCTCCACCGCCGGCCATCCCGCTCCATGACCGACATCCTCGTCCTGTACTACAGCCGCCACGGCAGCACCCGCAAACTTGCCGAACTGATCGCCAACGGTATCGACAGCGTGCCCGGCGCCCAGGCCCGGCTGCGCACGGTGCCGCCGGTTTCCACCGTGTGCGAGGCCACCGCGTCCGATATCCCGGCCGACGGCCCGCCCTATGCCGAGCTGCGCGACCTGGAGGAATGCGCCGGGCTGGCCCTGGGCAGCCCCACCCGCTTCGGCAATATGGCCGCGCCGATGAAGTACTTCCTGGATGGCACCGTGGGCCAGTGGTTGTCGGGCGCGCTGACCGGCAAGCCGGCCTGCGTGTTCACCGCCACCGGCAGCCTGCACGGCGGGCAGGAAACCACGCTGTTGTCGATGATGCTGCCGCTGCTTCACCACGGCATGATGATCCTGGGCCTGCCCTATTCCGAGAAGGGCCTGATGACCACCGCCTCCGGCGGCACGCCCTACGGCCCCAGCCACCATGCCCACGGCGACAATCGCGGCCCGGTCACGGAAGACGAATCGGCGCTGGCCATCGCCATGGGCCGGCGGCTGGCGCAGACTGCGCTGCGCCTGACGGGAGACGCGGCATGACCCCCATTTCCAACAGCGACCAGGCGCTGCACAGCCCCTGGCTGTACCGCTTCAGCGTCGGCAGCCTGCTGGCGCTGATGGTGCTGTGCATCGCCTGGGAATGGTTCCTGGCGCCGCTGCGCCCGGGCGGATCGTGGCTGGTCATCAAGTTCCTGCCGCTGCTGTTGCCGCTGCGCGGCATGCTCACGCGCAATCGCTACACCATGCAGTGGTCGTCGATGCTGATCCTGCTGTTCTTCACCGAAGGGATCGTGCGCGCCACCAGCGACCGGGCGCCCTCCTCCACGCTGGCGTGGGTGGAGGTTGCGCTGACGCTGGTGTTCTTCACCAGCACCATCCTGTACCTGCGGCCATACAAGCGCCGCGCCCGCGCGGCCGGCAAGGCCGCCGCGCCCAAGTCCTGAACCTCATCCCGCCATCGCCATGACCTCGCCTCAAGACTCCTTCCTCGCACTGTGCCGCGCCGCGCTGGGTGCGCAGCACGTGCTGACCGACGCGGCCGACAAGGCGCCCTACCTGACCGACTGGCGCAAGCGCTACAGCGGCGAGGCGCTGGCGGTGCTGCGTCCAGGCACCACCGAGGAAGTCGCCGAGGTGGTCCACGCCTGCCATGCGCACAAGATCGCCGTGGTGCCACAAGGCGGCAACACCGGCCTGTGCGGCGGCGCCACGCCGGTGGCCGGGCAGGACCAGGTGGTGGTCTCGCTGCAGCGCCTCGCCCGCATCCGCCAGGTCGATCCGCTCAACAACACCATCACGGTCGAGGCCGGCGTGGTGCTGCAGCACCTGCAGGACGTGGCGCGCGAGCACGGCCGGCTGTTCCCGCTGAGCCTGGCGGCCGAGGGCAGCTGCACCATTGGCGGCAACCTGTCGACTAACGCCGGCGGCACCGCGGTGCTGCGCTACGGCAACACGCGCGAACTGTGCCTGGGGCTGGAAGTGGTAACGCCGTCGGGCGAGATCTGGCACGGCCTGCGCGGCCTGCGCAAGGACAACACCGGCTATGACCTGCGCGATCTCTTTATCGGCGCCGAAGGCACGCTGGGTATCATCACCGCCGCGGTGATGAAGCTGTTCCCGCTGCCGCGCGCCTCGGTCACGGCGCTGGCCGCGGTGCAGAGCCCGCGCGCGGCGCTGGCGCTGCTGGCCATCGCGCAATCGCACGCGGGCGCCATGCTGACCGGGTTCGAGCTGATGTCTGCGCTCAGCATGACGCTGGTGACGCGGCACTTCCCGCAGCTGCGCTATCCGTTCGCGGATATCCACCCGCAACTGGTGCTGCTGGAACTGTCCGACAGCGAAAGCGAAGCCCATGCGCGCGGCATCTTCGAAACCATGATGTCGGCCGCCTTCGACGCCGGCGTGGTCGCCGACGCGGTGGTGGCAGAATCGGTGCAGCAGTCGCGCGATTTCTGGAACCTGCGCGAGCATATCCCGCTGGCGCAGGTGGAAGACGGCAAGAACATCAAGCACGATATCGCCGTGCCGGTGTCGCGCGTGGCGGACTTTATCGAGACCACCGACGCGCTGCTGCAAAACGCCTTCCCCGGCGCACGCATGGTGACCTTCGGCCACCTTGGCGACGGCAACCTGCACTACAACGTGTCGCCGCCGGAAGGGGTCGACCATGAAGCGTTCCTGACCCACCAGGACCAGGTCAACCGCATCGTGCACGACAGTGTGCGCTCGCATAACGGCTCGATCTCCGCCGAGCATGGGCTGGGCCAGCTCAAGCGCGAGGAAAACCGGCTCTACAAGAGCGAGGTCGAGCTGGCGATGATGCGCGCGATCAAGCGCGCGCTCGATCCGATGGGGCTGATGAATCCCGGCAAGGTGGTCTGACGCGCCGCGCCATCATCGCGCCAGTTCGGCGCGGATATATGCCGCCGCCTCCTCTAGCCCGAACTTTGAGCTCGCGGCGCGCTAATGCCTTGATTTCTCACGGTTATGCGCGCGCGAGCGAGTCGATTACTGGGTACAGGCGACGGGGCTGACGTTGAGCAGGCGGAAGGCCTTTTCTTGA
>NZ_QKWJ01000181.1 GCF_003353055.1 Cupriavidus lacunae | reverse complement strand
CACTCTTCCAGAGAAGGGGGCAGCAGATAGGATTGGTGGGGTTGATAAGGAAGGTAACTGGCAGCCATGCCCGTATTGTCCTCGATCTTTCGCCGATTTGGCTTCTGCCGCGCAGCCTCCTAGCCTGGCGCCACCTGCGTCGGCCTGGGCATCCGTCCGGTGCCGATCAGTACGATAAGATCGGCGACTCGCGCTTCGGCCATGGCAAAGGCATCCGCTTCTGCCACCGACGGCCGTCCCGCGCGAAAGACTGACTGCTGTATCCCCGCAAACGTGTGTTGACGAACGAGCACGAAACCCTGGTGCATTCCGTTGGTGATTGGCTCGGTATAAGCCTTGAATTCATAGTAGCCAGCGCGCCTGTGACTTTCCATACATGAGTCGTCCTGCTGGCGTGAATGGAGTCCGCCAGCACGCGGGGGCGAACTTCAGCTCAGCATTCTTTCTTGAGACTAATCAATAGCCGGGGGGCCCCGGACAGGCATGCGTGGCCATGCCGATCTCTGCCCGATGCTACCTGCGACCATTCGCAATGGTTTGACGTTAGCATATTTTTTGCCCAGTTTCGGCCTGTCTCGGAGAATCCGTTGCCGCGCCTCGTCCAACCCGCCGTGTGCCTGGCGGACCGGCGGCGGGTTACCTAGATCCAAGGGAGGACCTGACGTGGACAGTTGTTCTAGTCGAACCTAATATTGCGTCTAGGCAAGCCATCCGTCGAATTCCCAATGCTGTCTTGCCAGAAGGATGTAGCGGTGTCATTGCCCTCGGGCTAGCCGCTCCCTGTTGTTTCCTGCTAGAACGTGGAACGGTGCTGCCTTGCAGCAACTGGGCAGCGAGGAGCCGAGAATGCACAGAGCTCACCCCGCGAGGCGGACGTCTGCCCTCACAGGCCGACTGGCCTCTCCCTTCTTCCACCAGATTGACCAAAGCGAGTCGAGTGTGCACCCAGCCAACGAGTCAGTGCCTCGAAATCCGGGCACAAGTGCGCCGCAGACCAATCCGGATTTCTCCGATACCGGTCCGAGAAGGTACCGAATCTTCTGGTAGCCAGCCCTTGCAAGGTTCAGCCCCCGTCGCCTACAAACCAAGTCTCAAACGTAGAGAGATCAACTCGGTGGGCGCGCACCGAGTTGAGCATCGTCATTGTCGGATGGCGAACTGGGCTGCGAAGGGCATCTTCGGTTTGCGCCACGCATGGATTGCCTGGCAGACTACTTCGACATTTTTGGAAGCACTACAAACAATTGCTCTGCAAAACCCAAATCCGTGGCTTCGGTCACGCAGCGTCAGTAGTGCATGCCTTGCCGTGCCTCTTGCGCATCATGACATTCGTCATGGCATATCAGCATGTGACTCTTTCACAAAGCTGTTTGCGCTGGGTTGCCTGGGAAATAAGCGTGCTCGAGTTTGTCCATCCATTTCGGGCGCAAAATCGACAGGAGCGGACGCCAAATGCTACGGACCTGTCAAAAATCAGTCACCCGCTAAGGGAAGTATCAGCAGCGCCCTATTGGCAGTGTAGGCGCAACATTGCATGCCGGTGTCGACCGGCAAGAGCCACCCGTCCACCTCATGCATTGCAGACAACTGCAACTGGGGAGTCAACGCCACAGCGCGCTCGCGGTACATTCCTGGGTCTTTCCCGCCACAGCGAATTGGTTCGAGCATTTGCTTCGAATTTTGACTACATTAATTGTCCGTCCAACGAGGCGGTTCTGTTCAGCAAGTCATGCGGTTGGTAACGTGAGCAAGTGTCACGAAGAAGAGGGGCACTATGAGGGCGCAGGACGAGGATCAGGTTGTCGCCAGCATTTCACTCAAGACCGGCTTCCCTGTCGAAGTTGCGAAGGAATGCTACCTCGCGGCGCTGCTAGAACTTAGCGCGGATGCACGAGTTCATATTTACCTATCCTTGTTTGCCGCAAAGCGCGCAGTTGCTCTGCTTCGCCAAGCAAGTTTCGAGTGGAAGAGCCAAAGCTCACCTGATCCAGAGACAAGACGGGTCGCCTCCCGGGCGGCACCGGCGGCCGCACCAGACGATTCCGTAACTCCACCGCCGCGAAGGCGACCACATGCAGCTAGGGCGTCGCAGGCTTTCATGGGTTTTAGTTGATGACTGGAATCATGTCCCGTGGCCATTCGTCGCGGTGCCTTGTCACCGAGTCAAGGGGCCTGCCAGGGATACGGGAAATTGCTATTACAAACAGTCCCGCCCCAACCCTTGTATAGAACCCGAATGTATTTCCGATGGCTCGCGACTTTCGGCGCACCTTCCTGCCATAGCGCCCGAGCAGTTCGCAGGTAACTCTCGCGATTCTGCGACCGTCTCATTGCGCTCTGCGAGCCGCCATCAACGTCGACATGCTGCAATGGCTCGGTCCGGGACGACCGCAGTTTCGCGGCGGGCATCCAACCGGGGCCGGCCAGTTCCCGTTGTACACCCGGGAGCAGATGGACGCTCATATGGCTCCGATCCCAGTTCGACCGCAGCCATTCGCCACTTGATGATGTGCGCAAGCTCCGACGTGCTTGCTTGTCATCAAATTGTCGCAATTCGCGGGGCATCATCGCGGTTCTTCACAGATCGGGCTGGCGGCAAGCGCCTTGCTTGGACTGCCTCCACGTTCCGTATGACAACCCCGCTCTTTGCCGCAGTAGACCTTGGTTCTAATGCATTTCGCATGATGATCGGCCACCGGGCGCCGATAGGCGTTGGCCACGTCATCAAAGAAGTAGCCTCCTTTCGCGAGCCGGTCCGCCTCTCCCATGGCCTGCGCGGCTCGACGCTGGACGATTCCTCGCTCGAGCGAGGCTGGCGGGCGCTGGAGCGCTTTGGCAAACGGCTGGAGGGGTTCGAGCCCAGCCGCGTACGGGCGGTGGCCACCAATACAGTGCGCGTGGCGAGCAATGCCACCGTGTTCCTCGCCAAAGCAGAGCAACGCCTGGGTTTCCAAATCGATGTGATCTCCGGCCATGAGGAGGCGCGCCTGGTCTATGCGGGCATTGCGCATACCATGCCGGACGCAAACACCACGCGTTTGGTGGTCGACATCGGCGGCGGTTCGACGGAGCTGGTCATTGGTCTTGGCGAGCAGCTTCTGGCGGCGGAAAGCGTGCCGATCGGCGGTGGCACTTTCAGCAAGCGCTTCTTTCCTGAGGGCATCCTGGACGGGCGAAGCATGCAAATGGCGGAGCGGATAGCCAGCGAAGAAATCGGGAAGGTGGCTGCCCGGTATCGGGATTATTCCTGGCAGCGAGCCATTGGCTCCTCGGGCACTGCCCGCCTGCTTGCGCGCGTATTGCAATGCAACGGCCTGAACACACGTGGACGCGGCACCATTACTTACGATGGGCTGTTGCGGCTGTCGCTGCGCCTGTTGGAGGCGGGGCATCTTCGTCGCCTGAAGCTCGCCGGTCTCAAGCGCCACCGTCTGGAATCGCTCCCGGGCGGCCTCGCTGTGATGCTGGCGGTGTTCAAGGTGTTCGGCATCGATGAGATGCTGCCATCCGAGCCAGGCCTCCGTTTCGGCGTATTGCATGGCTTGATGCAGAATTCGGCGCGCTGGCACTGAAGGACTGCAGGCGTAGCGCCCCGGAATCGAGTCGGGGCGTCAGACTGAGTGGCTCGGGGTTCGACCCGGAGCAGATTGGTCACTGCGCTGTCATCGTCTGCGGTTAGCGTACCGGCTCTGAAGATAAATACGATAAAGGAGACGCACATGTTTCTCACTTCTGAACAGATCGCTGCCGCGCAGCGGGCCAGCCTGGAAACCCTATGCGGGCTGACACTAAAGGTCTTCGAAAGCCTGGAGCGGCTTGCGGTGCTAAATCTGCAAGCAAGTAAGGGCCATTTCGCTGACGGCGCTAATGTTACGTTGAAGGCGCTATCCGCAGCGAGTACTCAGGATATCCTTGCCCTCCAGGAGGAGGCCATCAAGCCGGCGCACGAGAAATTCCTGAGCTACATCCGTCAACTTTCCGAGATTTCCGACGCCGCCCAGCTTGATTTCTCAGCGTTTATTGAATGCGTCCAAGCTGCCAATGCAGAGAAGTTGCAGGCCTTTTTTGCGAAGGTCTCGGAAGCGAGCCCGGTTGCTTCGGAGTCGACCATGGCGATCGTGAAGTCGGCCATCCACGCAGCCCAGACTGCGTACGTGTCAGTCCAGAAAGTCGCGAAGGAAACGGCTGAGCTTGCGACGTCCACCCTCGGCAACGGTGAAATGGAATCAGAATCGAGCACTCCCGAGGATTCCAAGGCCTGAAGCCTTGTGCAACGTGGCAACCGGCCAGGCTGTTGCCGCAGCCTACGCCGCTCCATCCGTATCTCGCGGCGCCACCACGCGTTGAAGTCATACACGTAGACGAAGCCTTCGTGTTCTCGGAGATGAAACTCGGTCAGCGGCAGTTCGTTTGCCACTGTGCAGAACTGCAGGACGCCCTCCAGAGAAACGAATTGAAGACGACTACCGTGAGGGGGCCATTATCATGAAGCTGTCCCCACGGGATGGATCTGGAAGCCAAGGGCAGTCGCGCGGCGCCGTAGCGCGGCGATGCT
>NZ_QKWJ01000180.1 GCF_003353055.1 Cupriavidus lacunae | reverse complement strand
AAAATGCGACAGTAAACGCGAGACTTAGAGAGTTTACAAGTGCCGCTTCAACTCGTTGAAAGTAAACGCTTTTCCTGGGCGCTCTGGTCGCTTTGGAAGGTCAGAGATGTGTAAAACCGCATGGATTCAGCCAGCCTAACACTAATGCTGTCTGCACAAGCACGTTGGTCGGCAGGCTGCGGGCTGCTCAGGAACTGGCCTGCAAAAGCCGTTTGCACTTCCAAGCGGTACTCCTATTGAGCCGGCAATTGTGTTCTTGAAAAATCACGCGTGGCCAGCATATGGCCGAGATGAAATCGACCGATATGAGATCGTTGTCGCGCGAGGCGCGGCATGAGCGGCGCGTGCAGGTGATTCGGCTGCGGGTTACACGTACGACGAGATTGCGGTCAGGCTTACAACCTGCGAGGGGATACGCCTCCCAGCGTTCATCAAGCTTTGATTGCACCCTGCTTCCCCTTGTTTTTCTCAAAGCCCAAATGAGATACGCCCGGGGTTCCCAAAAAATCCGGCATATCCTCTGCAAGCCTATAATTGAAAGAAAATATATCCCTTGCAGCAGTCGAGCTTCGTTTATCCGGCCCGGTAAAACTCCACGCTCTGTCCCGCATTGACCGCCCGCTTGAGCCACGATGGCATCTCGCCCTGCCCATCCCACGTGAGCCCCTCAGCATTGCGGTAGCAGACCGCTGGCGGTGGCGCTGGTGCGGGTGGCGGAGGCGGATCGAAGCACCCCGCCGCTTCCAGCTCTTCCAGCGTCAGCCCATAGTCGGCTATCTGGTCCTGGATCCAGCGGATCGCCGTCGCCCGCTCATTGATGGCTGTCATCGTTGTCGTCACTGCTCTCGCTGCCGTCATCCGGATTCAGGGCGGCGGCAGGCGTGCCTTGTTTTTCGTCCTGTTGTTCGTCCAGTCTTTCGGCCGGCTTGTCGTTCGGCTCCGCGCTCGGCGCCCGGCTCCCGGCCTTGCGTCGCCGCGCACCACTGTCTCGCTCAGGCGGCGCCACCCGCAATTCTGCCAGCAGCTGGCGCACCAAAGCCGCTTCGGCTTCGGCGCGCTCAGCCCGGCGCTGCGCCGCGGCCAGATCCGCCTGCACGGTGTCAAGGTCGCCGACGGACTTGCGCTGTGCCTGCTCGGCGTCTGCGAGCCGATCGGCGAGCGTCGCGAGCTGGGCTTCGAGCCGGGCGCGGGCCTCGGCCTGGGCCACCGCCGCGTCGCGGGTCTCGCTGCGCGCCGCCACCAGTTCGACGCGCAACGCTTCGGCCGTGCGCTCGCTCTTCTGGCGCGCGGTACGCTCCGCATCCAGTTCGCGCAGGCTACGACGCTCGCTGGCCTCGGCCCGTTCCTGCGCGAGGGTCACCTGCTCGCGGGCGCGCTCGAGCTCGGTCGAGAACTGGGTGCGCAATTCCGTCAGCTGCCGTCCGGCGGCCTCCAGTTCCGCCCGCCCCGCCTCCAGCCGCGCCTGGGTCGCGGCATGCGCCTGCCGCTCGGCGGCCAGATCCCCCTGCACGGCCTCATGCGCCTGGCGCGCCTCGGCCAGCTGCGCGGAGACTGCGGTCACCTCCCCCCGCGCCGCCGCGGTCTCGGCCCGCGCGGCGTCACGTTCGGCCTCGGCGGCGCTGGCCGCATCGCGGGCCTCGGCGCGCAGCGTGGCCAGCTCGCCGGTGGCGGCCTCGTTGGCCGCCTGCCAGATGGTCCGCACGGCCTCGGCGGCAACCTGTTTCAGGGCGTCCGGCAGGTCCGGATGCTCGATGGTGACGCGCGTGCGCCCGCGCAGTTCCTGCCAGAACCCCTGCAGCACCTCGGCGGGCGTGCCCATGCTGCCCTTGCGCACCAGGCTGTAGAGCTTGTTGGCGGTGGGCGTGACGCCATAGCGGAAGAACAGCAGGCCGCAGACCTCGCGGTAGAGCGCGCGGGTTTCGGGGAAGCGCGTGCGCAGCTCGGCAATGTCGTTGGCCATCGCGGCCTGCAGCGCGGCGTCGTGCAGATCCAGGTCGGCAGCGGGCATCAGGGCAAAATTGAGCTAGTTGTTCAATAAATATTACTACGTAATACGTATTAAAGCTAACTACATTGACGATATTATAGACATAACTGCGCTTATGTCTGTCAACATGCTATATTGGCGTATACAGCATGTGTTTCAGCCGACACCCTTCATGGAACTGCTCCCGATCCAATCTTCGGACGGCCCGCCCGCCCCACACCTCACCCCGCTCGAGCGCCTGCGCCTGACCCCGGGGCTGTCCGGAGTGGCCGGCAGCAACCGCGCCCCGGCCACCGCCACTCGCATCGCCGCCGCCGACGACCTCGCCGCCGTCACCGCCTGGCTCGCGCGCTATGCCGACAGCGCGGCGACGCTTGCCACCTACCGGCGCGAAGCCGAGCGGCTGCTGCTGTGGGCCGTGCTGCAATTGGGCAGGCCCCTGTCCTCGCTGACGCACGAGGATCTGCTCACGTACGAGCGTTTCCTTGCTGACCCACAGCCGGCCGCGCGTTGGGTCCTGGCCGGCAGCAAGAAGAAACTCGCGCGCGGCCACCCCGACTGGCGCCCGTTTGCCGGGCCGCTGTCGCCCCGCAGCGTGCGCCAGGCGCTGGTCATCCTGAACGCACTGTTCGCCTGGCTGACGGAGGCGGGTTACCTGGCCGGCAACCCGCTCGCGCTTGCCCGCCGCCGGCGCGCGCCCGCGAAGGCGCGCATCACGCGGTATCTGAGCCACGACCTGTGGGAGACGGTGAAGGACACGGTGGCGGCCATGCCGACTGACACCGCACGCGAGCGCCTGCATGCGGCGCGCTGCCGGTGGGTGCTGACCGTGCTTTACCTGGGCGGCCTGCGCGCCTCCGAGCTGACCGCCACCACCATGGGCGCGTTCTTCTGCCGGCGCGATGCCCAGGGCATCGAGCGCTGGTGGCTCGAGGTGACCGGCAAAGGCAACAAGACCCGACTGGTGCCGGCGACCGACGAGTTGATTGCCGAACTGGCGCGCTACCGCCGTGCCCACGAGTTGCCGCCTACCCCGCAGTTCGGGGAGACGCGTCCACTGGTGCTGCCGGTGATTGGAAAAGCGGGCAGCGAAAAACCGCTGTCACGCGGCGCGCTGCACCTGATTCTGAAGGAGGTATTCGGCATGGCCGCGACGCGCCTGCGGGGGCGCGGGCCGGAATGGGAACCGCAAGCCGCGGTGCTGGCCAGCGCCTCGGCGCACTGGCTGCGCCACACCGCCGGCTCGCACATGACCGATCAGCAGGTCGACCTGCGCTTTGTGCGCGACAACTTCGGGCACAGCTCGCTATCGACGACGAGCGGCTACCTGCACAGCGAGGAGGATGCGCGGCATGAGGCCACCCAAGCGCGGCACCGCATCGGTTGGACCAGCAAGGCCTAGGATGAGCCCGCATCACCAAACCGCACAGGGCAAAGCCATCTATTGTCACGGCACCATCGTGGCAAGCTACCTGCATTGCGACTTTCCCTCCCCCCCGGCGTCAGAATAGTTGTCGTGTTACCTGATTTCGATTGACCCAGTCTGGGGGCGGTAGAGTCAGAGTGAATGAGAGCTTATTCAGCAGAGAGAAGGGAGGCGCTGTTGCGCCGCATGATGCCCCCCGAGAACGCGTTGGTGTCGGCGCTGGCAAGGGAGACGGGAATTACTGAGCAGACGCTGTATGCTTGGCGTCGACAGATGAAAGCGCAAGGAGTCCCGGTGCCGGGAGATGGAAAGAACCCCGAGGCCTGGTCCTCGGAAGACAAGTTTGCGGTGGTGCTGGAAACCGCGCCGCTCAATGAAGCGGAATTGGCCGAGTATTGCCGCCGCAAGGGTCTTTACGCGGAGCAGATCGCTGCCTGGCGGGAGGCCTGTCGATCGGCCAATGCCAACGCCGGTGAACAGGCGCGAGAACAACGGCTTCAGTCCAAGGGTGACAAGAAGCGCATCCAGCAGCTTGAGAAGGAATTGCAGCGAAAGGAGAAGGCGCTGGCGGAAGCGGCCGCGTTGCTGATCCTGAGAAAAAAAGCCCGGGCGATCTGGGGAGAAAAAGAGGACGACTGATCAGCGTCCCAGATCGCCGGTTGTGTATATCGTTGATTCGTGAGGCAGAACGCTCTGGCTGCCGACTGGCGCAGGCTTGCGACGAGTTGGGTCTGAGTTTGCGCACCTTCCAGCGCTGGGTTCAGGAGGGCGATGAGGTGGTCGCAGATGCTCGCACCACCACTGAGCGGCCGGCGCCAGCCAACAAGCTCAGCGAGCCGGAACGCCAGTTAATTCTCGAGGTAGCCAACAGCGTGGAGTTTGCCAGTTTGCCGCCCAGCCAGATCGTACCGACGCTGGCGGACCGCGGGCAATACGTGGCCTCAGAGTCGAGCTTTTATCGCGTCTTGCGTAGTGCGTCGCAGCAGCATCACCGCGGTCGAGCGCGCAAGCCCTCGGCCCGGGTGGTGACCAGCCATTGCGCCACCGGACCCAATCAGGTGTGGAGTTGGGACATCACCTGGAGTACGCCCAGCCAGCGTAGCCCGCCCGTTTGGGGGTGAAGCTGCTTGAGCATGTTTGGAATGCAGGACCCGGCGGAATTGAAATTGTGCAGTACCGGGGCATGCCCTTCCTCTGCTGCGAGA
>NZ_QKWJ01000018.1 GCF_003353055.1 Cupriavidus lacunae | reverse complement strand
TACTGTCCTCTGGCGCGGCTTCCTCGTTTTGCACGAAATCACCGAAATGTATCGGATCTTCCAGAAAAACGAGTAAGCCGCCGGAAGTTGTGGGTAAAGGCAAGCCCGCTTGCGGGAGAGGGGTACGTACGCGAGGGGTGGTGGCAAGCACCAATGCGCCCGCATGCCCAATTCCTATTCCACGATCGCCGGATGCACCGGCGGCGGCCCGCCCAGTGCCTGCCGGTACGACGGCGGCTGCACGCCCTCGGCATCGACGATGCCATAGGCCAGCGCCGCCTCGGCGCTGATCAGCACCCGGCCGGATTTATCCATCAGCGCGGGGTCGCGGTACAGCGCATCGATAATGCGGCCCGTGAACTCCGGCGTCTCCGCCACTGGCGCGAAGGCCGCGTACTTGTCAGGATGCTTCTCCCACACCTGCAGGGTGCGGGCCGTGCGCAACGGCCCCATCCACAGCGACACCGCCGCGACGCCGTAGGGCCGCAGGTCGACCGCCATGTCGTGCGCGAACTTGTCGATACCCGCCTTCTGCGCGCCGTAGGCCGGGCCGTGCATATAGCAGTTGGCACCGAACGACGAAGTGAACACGATCAGCCCGCGGCCTTGCGCGGCCATGATGGGCGCGGCATGCCAGCTGGCCACGTAGCCCGAGCGCAGGCCCACGTCGAGGATCCCGGCCATCTCCAGCGGCTTCTGCCAGAAGGGCCCCGGCAGGATCAGTTCGTCGTGCAGGAAGGTGGCGTTGTTGACCAGGATGTCGAGCCGTCCGGATTCCTCGCGCACCCGCCCGAACAGACGCGCCACCTGGGCATCGTCGCGATGGTCGCACGCGACCGCGATGCCGCGCCCGCCCAGCGCATCGATCTCGCGCGCCGTGGCGTGGATGGTGCCGGGCAGCGGCGCGCTGCCTTCCTGCTCCGTGCGTCCGGTCACGTACACCGTAGCGCCTGCCGCGCCGAGCGCCAGCGCGATGCCCTTTCCGGCACCGCGCGAGCCACCCGTGACGACGGCGACGATGGCCTGTTCCGCCTGCTTCATGTCTGTCTCCTTTGTCAGTGAGGTCATCGAAGCTTGGGGCGGGCGCGGCGTCGAGACATCCTTCGTTCGGACTAAGCAGTACCCGGTCCGGTTACTCCACGCGGACGATGGCCCCCGGCGCAGCAAGGCCGACGATAGTCCGCATCCCAACGACCGCCCGCGCGGCATATCGCGGCACCGGCGGTCACAACAAGGAGTGAGACTGGCCATGTCTGAACTGGAGCACAAGCAAGCCATCCATGCCCTGACCTGCCGCTATGCGCAGGCGGTGGACCGGCGCGATTTTCCGAGCCTGCAGGAACTGTTCACACCGGATGCGCGGCTGACCGGGCCGGGCTTCCGCATGGACGGACCGCAAGCCATTGCCGATGGCATGGCAGCGCTCGGCCAGTACAGCGGCACGCAGCATCACGTGCACCAGCAACTGGTCGAAGTCGATGGCGATACCGCGACCGGCGAGACCTATTGCGTCGCCAACCACCTGTACGAACAGGACGGCGTGCCGCGCAAGCTCGACTGGGGCATCCGCTACCAGGACCGCTTCGTGCGACGCGACGGCCAGTGGCGCATTGCCGTGCGCGAGCTGTTGGTGGACTGGACGCAGGACCTGCCGCTGCGGGGGGCATGATGACGACGACTCGTGTACTCGGAGGCAAGACGGCACTCGTCACCGGCGGCGCCGGCGGCATCGGTGCCGCGAGCGCGCTGGCGCTGCTGCGCGATGGCGCCGCGGTCGTACTCATGGGACGGCGGCGCGAGGCGCTGGAAGCGGCACGGCGCAGGCTGTGCGCAGAGGTGGCCGGCGCCACCGTGGCAATCAGCGTCGGCGACGCTTGCCGCGAGGATGACGTGCAGGCCGCGCTGCAGCAGGCCTGGGAGCTGGCGCGACGCGTCGATATCGTGGTCGCGACGGTCGGCGGGGGCGGCTTCCGTCCGCTGCTGATGCATGACGCCGCCTCGCTGATGGCGGAGCTGGAGCTGAACATCGCCAGCGCGTTCCTGGCGGTGCGGCACGCGTCGCCGCTGATGGCACCGCATGGCGGCGCGATCGTCTGCATCTCGTCAAACGCGGCGCGCATGACCTGCCGCTGGCTGTCGGCGTACTGCGCCGCCAAGGCGGGTCTGGAAGCGTTCGTGCGCGCCGCGGCCGAGGAGCTGGCGGGTTGCGGCATCCGCGTCAATGCGGTGCGCCCCGGGCTCACCCGTTCCGGCGCGACCGGACCAATGTTCGACAACCCGGCTATCCTCGACAAGTTCGTCGCGCAGATGCCGCTGGGCCGAGCCGGCGAACCGGATGACATTGCCAGCGCGGTGCGCTACCTGGCGGGGCCGGAATCGGGCTGGGTGACAGGCCAGAGCATCGCCGTGGACGGCGGCAGCGAGCTGCGCGGCAATCCCATCCTCGATGAAACCGTGGCCGCCGTGTATGGCGATGCCGCGCTGCAAGCCGTGCTGGCCGGCAGGATCCCCGAAGCCGGCTGAATCCGACAATCCAAGGAAAGAAACGATGCATCAAGTCAAGGACAAGGTCGCGCTGGTGACAGGCGCGGCCAGCGGGGTAGGGCGCGCCGACGCGCTGCTGCTGGCGGCCGAGGGCGCACGCGTGGTCATCAGCGATGTCAACGAGGAGGCCGGGCAGGCACTGGCCCGGGAGATCGGGGATGCGGCACTGTTCGTGCGCCACGACATTGCCAGCGAGGAGAGCTGGCGCAAGGCCATGGCCGCCACGCAGGATCGCTTCGGCCGGCTCGATGTGCTGGTCAACAATGCGGCCATCTGTCCGCTCGGGTCGATCGAGGAAACCTCGCTCGACGCCTGGCGGCAGGTCATGCGTGTCAATGCCGACGGCTATTTCCTCGGCTGCAAGTTCGGTGTGGAGGCGATGAAGGGCAACCCCGCCGGAGGCTCCATCGTGGTGATGTCTTCCGTGGCGGCGCTGGGCGGGCTGCCGATGATGTGTGCGTACAGCGGCGCGAAAGGTGCTGTCACCGCGCTGACGCGCAGCGTGGCCGTGCACTGCAAGCGTAGCGGCTACCGCATCCGCTGCAACTCGATCCACCCCGATGGCGTCTGGACGCCGATGACGCAGGCGCTGGTGCCAGACCTGGATCCGGCCGCGCTGGGCATCGGCACAGACCCGATGGCACGTATGTGCCAGCCGGAGGATGTGGCCAACCTGGTCCTGTTCCTGGCTTCGGACGCGTCGCGCTTTATCAATGGCGCGGAATTGCGCATCGATAACGCGCAGTTGATCTCGGGGCTGTAAGGCCGGCTGCGGCGGCCTGCTTGCGCGGGCCGCCGCAGTGCCGGGCTAGCTGTACTGCGACACGATCTCACCGACCGTACGCAGGATGTCGCGGCGCCGATAGCCGAGCAGGGCGGTCTCGGCCGCATCCGGCTCGTAGTAGAGCGTGTTGCCCCTGCCGAAGCAGATGGCCGAGTCCGGCAGCAACGGATGCTCCTGGTCGATGACTGGCGGCACCTGGCGGCCCGCATCGCGGAAGAAGGCACCGAAATAGTCCTGGAACGACAGGTTCTCGTCGCCCACGAGGTAGGCCTTGCCATTTTCGCCGCGCAGCAGCGCACCTTCGATCGCTTCCGACAGCGAAGTAGCCGAGATGAAATTGACGCCGCCGGGCGGCGCAAAATCCGGCATCGGCGCAAAGTTGCCGCGGGCGTAGTCGGTATAGGCCTTGAACATCGGGACCATCAGGCCCGGCACCGTGCCCACGACGAACGGCGCGTTCACGCTGCTCACGCGGAAGGCATCGGTGGCCAGCGCGCGCACGCCTTCGTCGGCCAGCTTGCGCGAGCGGATGTAGGCGTTCTCCTCGGCCAGCCGTGGCTGCGCCTGCGGATAGAAGCTGCCGACGTGGACGGCGACCCGGATCCCGGCATCGCGCGCGGCGCGCAAGAAGCGCGGCACGCCCTCGATATTGGCGCGTTCCCAGTGTGCGGCTTCGTCGCCGCCAGGCGGCACGTGGCGCACATCGTTGCCGGCGGCGAAGACCAGCGCGTCGAAGGCGCCGAGTTGCGCGGCCGGCACGTCGTTGGCGACATAGTCGTAGCGCAGGAAGTCCAGTTCGCCCAGCGCCGTGCCAGGCGCGGGGCGGTTGCGTCCCGCGATGGTGACGTCGTGCCCGCGGCTGCGCAGGTGCAGGGCCGCGTGGCCCCCGATCATGCCGGTGCCGCCGACGATCAGTATCTTCATGCTTGTCTCCTTGGTGGGGTGGTTGTGGCCGCGGTGCGCGGCCATCAGAGGTTCATGCCGTTGCCGCCAATGACCGGCATGTTGGTCCACGCGCCCTTGGGGTCGCGATACCAGCCGGCCGCGGCCAGGGCGCCGCCATTGACATGCAGCGCCGTGCCGGTGATCCAGGCAGCGCGCGGGCTGGCCAGAAACAGGATGCCGTCGGCAATGTCGCGCGGCGTACCGAAGCGTCCCAGCGGAATCCAGCGCGGGATATGGTGCTGGTGTTCCGCCGCGACCATCTGCGACACCGGAACCTGCGGCGTTTCGGTGGTCTCCGGGGCGATCAGGTTGACGCGGATGCCCGCCGGCGCCAGCTCCAGCGCCAGGCTCTGCGTGAAGCCGGTGATGGCTGCCTTGAAGGCGCCGTAGACGCTGCAGTACGGAATGCCGCGGAAGGCCTCGATCGACGACACGCTGACGATGCTGCCGGCCGCACTGCGCCGCAGCAGCGGCAGCATGGCGCGCGTGACGGTGAAGACGTGGCCGATATTGGCGGCGTAGAGGCTGGCGATCTCGTCGTCCGCATAGTGCTCGAACGGCTTGGCGATGCGCAGGAAATCGCCGACGTTGTTGACCAGCACATCCAACACGCCGAAACGCTGCCCGATCTGCGCAGCCAGTTCGCGCACGGTGCCGGCATCGGCCGCATCGCCCCGTACCACCAGCACCTCTGCGCCGGTCTTGCCCAGCAGCGCCCGGGCTTGTTCGGCGCGCTGCGCATCGATCTCGATCAGCGCCACGCGCGCACCCTGTTCCAGGAAGGCTTGCGCGGTGGCGAGCCCGATGCCGGCGCCGCCGCCGGTGACCAGCACGGTCTTGTCGGTGAAATCCATCTGAGTTGTTCTCCTTTGGTTGCACTGCGGGGTGCAGGCATTGGATCGGTGGCAGGCGGGACGGGCATCGTCCGATTGCAGGTCAGGGAAAACACCGAGAAGGGCGCAAACTAGGGCAAATGCGAACGCCGCGCGCCGGACATCGGCAGGCAGCGTCCCTATAATCTGCGCTGCCCAGGTGTCGCAGAGCACCGGTCAGCCCACGCATGTGGCGTGGAAACAGGAGACAGACAATGCTGATGGCGACCGTTGAGGCGCAAGAGATGGCGTCGCCCTGGCTTGCGCAGTCCGGACTGAGCCTGCCGCAGTTCAGCGCGCTGCTGGCGGCGGTCTACGAAGGGCCGATGGAACCCGTGCCCTGGGGCCGCGCGCTGGAAATGCTGCGCAAGCAACTCGATGCCAGCTACGTGAGCTTCATCCTGCGCTCGCCCGCAAGCGACCGCAGTGGCATCGCGGTGCATGCGTCGCAGCACGGCACTTCGCTGGAGGCCGAGGCGTCGTACAACACCTACTACTACGCCATCGATCCCTTCATCAACCTGCCCACCGACCGGGCCGTGACGGTCGACGAAGCGATGGGCGCCGGCAACTGGTGCCGCAGCGAGATCTACCGGCAGTTCCTGCAGCCGCTCGGCGTCCGCTACCTGCTGGGCGCGGACATCCGCACGGAAGACGGCGTCGAGTGCCGGCTGCGCATCTGCCGCCAGTACGAAGCGCAGGACTTCTCCGAGGTGGACAAGGCGGCGTGCGCCACCATCCTGCCGCACCTGAGGCGCGCGGTCCGGCTGCATTCCCGGCTGGATGTGGTTGAATCGGAGCGCAGCCTCTATGCGGGCGCGATCGACCGCATGCTGGTGGGCATGGTCATCCTCGACGCAGCCGGCGCGATCCTGAAGAGGAATCCGGAAGCCGACGAAATCCTTGCGGAGAACGACGGCATCCGCCTCAACGGCGGCAACTTCGAGATCGCCTACGCACAGGAAAGCCGCAAGTTCCAGTACCTGCTGCGCCGTGCCCAGATGGGGCACCACGGCAGCGCACCGGCGCTGGCCGAGGCCATGTCGATCACCCGCCCCTCGGGGCGCGGCAAGCTCGGCGTGCTGATCCGCACCATTCCGCTCAGCGAATGGCCGGAAGACCACCGGCATCGCCCGGCTTGCGCGATCTTTATCCGCGATCCCGAGCGCAAGTCGCGCGCCTCGCACGAGGTGGTGCGCAAGCTGTTCGACCTCACGCCCGCCGAAACCGCGCTGGCGCTGGTGCTTGCCGACGGCATGACGCTTGACGAGGCCGCCGAGGCGCTGGGCACCAGCAAGAACACGGCGCGCGCCCACCTGCGCGCGATTTTCTCCAAGACGGGGGTCACGCGGCAGGCCACGCTGGTGCGCATGTTGCTGAGCAGTGTCGTGACGCTCGGGTGAGCGCCACGGCCTGATCCATGCACGCGTGTTCCAGGACACGCTTTGCGCCCTTGCGGCCCGATGATCGATCCTCCTAGTCCGAATGGAGGATGAGACCCCCCGTCCGCGCCCCTAGCATGCATCCGACAAGCGGGCGCGGCACACGGATGGCACGTCAGACGGACGCAGCGACGCGTGTTGTCCACGCCCGTTCCTGTTCCGCGCACGCATCAACCTGTCCGGCCCCGGCCGGCACCTGTACCAGGGAGCGTGGAGCATGGAAAAAGTCATCTATATCGTCTGGCGCGATCCGCGGACCGAGCCGGGGGAGTTCGCGCGCCGGCTGCGCACGACGCTTGCGGACAAGCTATCGGCGCTGGGCGCTCGCGGACTGCAGGTGAACGTGGCGGATGATGCCGTGTTGCCGGCCGCGGGCCTGCGCCAGACGAACACCCGCCCGCAAATGGAAGGGCTGGTCTCGGTCTGGATGGACAGCGCCATCGACCGCCTGCGCCAGCCGTTCGACCAGGCCATCGAGGCCGCCGTGGGCCGAATGGCCGGCTATCTTGTGACGGAGTCCCAGCCCATCCGCAATACACGCTTCCGGGCCGCGCCGGGCGCACGCACGCCGGGCTTCGCGCAGCTTGCCTTCCTCACCCGGCCGCCCCGGCTCACGCCGCAGGCCTGGCTGGACATCTGGCACAACCACCACACACAGGTGGCGGTCGAGACCCAGGACAACTTCCTCTACGTGCAGAACGTGGTGGTGCGGCCGCTCACCTACGCCGCGCCGCACTACGACGCAATCGTCGAAGAGTGCTTCCCCGATGCGGCGATGACCGACCCGCAGGCGTTCTTCGGCGCGGCCGGCGACGAAGACAAGTTCCGGTGCAACCTGCAGGCCATGATGGAAAGCTGCCAGCGTTTCATCGACTTCGACAAGATCGACGTGGTCCCCACCAGCCAGTACATCGTGCGCCCGGCAGCGGCTTGACGCTTGCGCCGGACCGGCTAGTCCCACTGGACGATGTGCCAGGCTGCAGCGCACGGAAGAATGGGTCCCATCAGCCAGCAGTGGCAACGAACCTGAGGAGACCGGCATGTTGGATATCCGAGCGCTTGGCTACATCGTGGTCGAGTCCACCGACCTGGGGCAATGGCGGCACTATGCCGAACAGGTGCTGGGCATGGCCTGTTCCGGCGCGCCCGGCGGTGCGCTGTACGTGAAGATGGATGAACGCGACTACCGCTACCTGGTGGTGCCGGGCGCGCGCGACCGCTACCTGGCATCGGGCTGGGAGCTGGCCGACGAGCCGGCCTACCGCCATGCGCTTGAAACGCTGCGCCAGGCCAATGTGGAGGTCGTGCATGCCAGCGCCGCGGAGCTGGCACAGCGCCGCGTGCAGGCCATGGCCTGGTTTGCCGATCCCTCCGGCAACCGCCACGAGATCTCCTGGGGCATGCGTTCGGACTTCCTGCGCTTTGTCTCGCCGGTGGGCGTGCCGCGCTTCATCACGGATCCGATGGGGGCGGGCCATGCCGTGCTGCCCGCACCGGCCTTCGATGAAACCTATGCCTTCCTGTGCGAGGTGATGGGTTTCGGCCTGTCCGACATCTTCCGCGTGCGCTTCACCAGCGACCCCGCCGAGCCTGAGAAGCGCATCCACTTCATGCATTGCGGCAACGGCCGCCACCACAGCCTGGCGATTTTCGAGATGCCGTCGGAAGCCGGCTGCATTCACGTGATGGCCGAGGTGCCTGACATGGCCGAGGTGGGCCGTGCGCTGGACCGCGTGCAGCAGCACGGGGTGAAGCTCTCCGCCACGCTCGGCCAGCACTGCAATGACCGCATGACTTCCTTCTACATGAAGACCCCCGGCGGCTTCGACCTCGAGTTCGGCCACGGCGGGCTGGTGGTGGACTGGAGCCACCACGCGGCCTACGAGGCCACGCGCGTCAGCCTGTGGGGCCACGACTTCAGCATCGGATACCGCTAAACACACCATGACCAAGACAATCGACAAGACCATGAGCGCGGCCGACGTGGTCGGCCAGCTCGCCGATGGCATGACCATCGGCATCGGCGGCTGGGGCCCGCGCCGCAAGCCGATGGCGCTGGTGCGCGAGATCCTGCGCTCGCCGCTGAAGGACCTGACCGTGGTCGCCTATGGCGGCCCCGAGGTGGGCATGCTGTGCGCGGCCGGCAAGGTGCGCCGGCTGGTGTTCGGCTTTGTCTCGCTCGACGTGATTCCGCTTGAGCCCTATTTCCGCCAGGCGCGCGAGCGCGGCGTGCTGGAGGTGACGGAGCTGGACGAAGGCATGCTGCAACTGGGCCTGCGCGCCGCGGCCGCGCGGCTGCCGTTCCTGCCGACGCGCGCCGCGCTGGGCACCGACGTGCTGGACAAAAACCCCCAGCTGAAGACAGTGCGCTCGCCCTATGGCGACGGCGAAGTGCTGGTGGCGATGCCGGCGATCGCGCTCGATGCGGCGCTGCTGCACGTGAACGAGAGCGATGTGCTCGGCAACACCCGCATCGATGGCCCCGATCCGTTCTTCGATGAATGGTTCGCACGCGCCGCGCACCGCTGCTATGTGAGCTGCGAAACGCTGCACCCGCGCCTCGAGGACGAGGACCTGGCGCGCGCGCGCAACAACGCCTTCGAGCGCTCGCTGGTGAGCGGCGTGGTGCACGTGCCCGGCGGCGCCCATCCCACTTCCTGTGCGCCGGCCTACGGCTGGGACCTGCCCGCGCTGAAGGCGTACTGCGCCGGCGCCGAGGCTGACGACGGCTTCCGCGCTTACCGCGACGAGGTGGTGGGCGCGAGCGAAGCGGCCTACCTGGAGCGCATCGGCGGCCTTGGCCACGTGCATGACCTGCCGCTGCCGGTACTTTGAACCCGCCAACCCAAGGAGCGACCGTGAGCGCCACTTATGAATTCACCCGCGCCGAGCTGATGATTGCCGCCGCCGCCCGCGAATGGCGCGACGACGGCGAGGTGCTGGCCACCGGCATCGGCACTGGCCCGCGCATCGCCGCCGGCCTGGCGCGGCTTGCGCACAACCCGGGCCTGTTGCTGACCGACGGCGAGGCCTACCTGGTGGAAACGCCGGTGCCGCTGGGCCCGCGCGAGCCCGGCTACAAGGTACGCGCCAGCGGCTGGATGGGCTATTCGCGCGTGTTCGACTGCCTGTGGGGCGGGCGGCGCCACGCGCTGGTGATGCCGACGCAGATCGACCGCTTCGGCCAGGCCAATATCTCCTGCCTGGGCGGCACCCATGCGCAGCCCAAGACCCAGTTGCTGGGCGCGCGCGGCTTTCCCGGCAACAGCATCCATCACGCCAACTCGTTCTTCGTGCCGGGGCACAGCACACGCGCCTTCGTCGCCGGTGAAGTCGACATGGTCTGCAGCGCGGGCTACAACCCGGCCCGCCAGCTCGAGGGCATGCGCAGCTTCGTTGACCTGCGCGTGATCGTCACCGACCTGTGCGTGATGGACTTTGGCGGCCCCGGCCATGCCATCCGCGTGCGCTCGCTGCACCCTGGCGTGAGCCTGGAGCAAGTGCAGACGGCCACGGGCTTTGCGCTGGCGAACACGCCGGGCGAGGCCTTGCCAGAGACGGCGCCGCCGACACTGGAAGAGCTGCGGCTGATCGCCCAGCTTGATCCGCACAACCTGCGCGCGGCAATCGTGCGCGGCAATCCTTCCGGACGCGTGTGAGGCCGACATGACAACGCCAGCTATCGAAGCCATCAGCCTTGGCCCCAATGCCGAAGTGCTCTACCAGGTCGCGGACGGCATCGCCACCGTGACCATGAACCGGCCGCAATTCCACAACGCGCAGAACTCAAAGATGACCTACGCGCTGGACGAGGCCTACCGGCGCGCCGCCGCGGACGATGCGGTCAAGGTGATCGTGCTGCGCGGGGCCGGCAAGCATTTCTCGGCCGGGCACGACATCGGCACGCCGGGGCGCGATATCAATGAAACGTTCGAGCGCGCCTCGCTCTGGTATGACCACGTCAACAAGCCCGGCGGCGAGTTCCTCTATGCCCGCGAGCAGGAGGTCTACCTGGGCATGTGCCGCCGCTGGCGCGAACTGCCCAAGCCGATCATTGCCATGGTGCACGGCGCCTGCATTGCCGGCGGGCTGATGCTGGCCTGGGTGTGCGATCTGATCGTGGCGTCGGACGATGCGTTCTTCGCCGATCCGGTGGTGCGCATGGGCATCCCGGGCGTGGAGTACTTCGCGCATGCCTACGAGCTGAACCCGCGCATCGCCAAGGAATTCCTGTTCCTGGGCGAGCGCATGGGTGCCGAGCGCGCCGAGCGCATGGGCATGGTCAACCGCGTGGTGCCGCGCGACGCGCTGGAAGACACCGTCTACGGCATGGCCGCCAAGGTGGCGCAGATGCCGCGGCTGGGCCTGACGCTGACCAAGCAAGCGGTCAACCATGTGGAGGACCTGCAGGGCAAGCGCACGGCGATGGATGCCGTCTTTGCCTGGCACCACTTCGCCCACGCGCACAACGAACTGGTCAGCGGCGACAAGCTCGGCGGCTATGACGCGCGCGCCATGGCCGCGTCGCAACGCACCGGCAGCGAGGACAAGGCATGAGCGCCGCGAGCCTGCACACCGTGCTGTGCGACCTGCTGGGCTGCCGCTACCCCATCGTGCAGACGGCGATGGGCTGGGTGGCGGACGCGAAGCTGGTCGCGGCCAGCGGCAATGCCGGGGCGTTTGGCTTCCTGGCCGGCGCGACGATCCCGCCGGGCGAGGTCGAGCGCGAGATCCTGCGCGTGAAGGCGCTTAGCGACCGACCCTTCGGCATCAACTTCCATATGTTCCAGCCCAACGCGGACGAAGTGATCGAGATGGCGATCCGCCACCGCCTGCGCGCCGTCAGCTATGGGCGCGGTCCCGACGCGAAGATGATCGGCAAGCTCAAGGCGGCCGGCGTGGTCTGCATGCCGACCGTCGGCGCGGCCAAGCACGCGGCCAAGGCCGTGGAACTGGGCGCGGACGTGGTCACCGTGCAGGGCGGCGAGGGCGGCGGCCATACCGGCGGCACGCCGACCACGCTGCTGCTGCCGCAGGTGCTGGACAGCGTCAGCGTGCCGGTGGTGGCGGCGGGCGGCTTCTACGACGGCCGCGGACTGGCGGCGGCGCTGGCTTACGGCGCGGCCGGCGTGGCCATGGGCACGCGTTTCCTGATGTCGGCCGAATCGCCGGTGCCGGCGCCAACGCTGGAGCGCTACGTCAAGGTGCGCGACCCGGCGCAGATCCGCGTGTCGCTGGCCATCGACGGCCTGCCGCAGAGAATGATCGACAACGACCTGCTGCTGGCGCTGGAGAAGGCCGGTCCGCTGCGGCGCACCTGGCTGGCGCTGGCGGCCGCGCGCAAATGGCAGGCGCGTACCGGCATGCGCAGCGCGCAGATGCTGGCCACCGCCTGGCGCGCGATGCGTGAGCAGGACTACAGCGCCGCCCAGACCCTGATGGCCGCCAACGCGCCGGTGCTGATCCAGCGCGCGATGGTGGAGGGATGCCCCGATGACGGCGTGCTGCCCAGCGGGCAGGCGGCCGCCGCGATCGGCGCCATCGAATCGTGCGAGCAGATCGTGGCCGGCATGGCCGCGCAGGCGCAGGCGCGGCTTGCGGCGCTGGCTGGCGCCGGACTGGCTGCAGCGGCCTGATCCACAGACAGAGGAAACCATGCAAATGAACCACAAGACCGCGCCGTTCCGCATCGACATTGCCGACGGCATCGCCGAACTGGTGATCGACCATCCGCCCGTCAACGCGCTCGACAACGCCGGCTGGCATGCGCTGGCCGCAGCCATCGACCAACTGGGCACCGATCCCGCGGTGCGCGTGATCGTACTGCGCGGCGAGGGCCGCGGCTTCTGCGCCGGCGTCGATATCAAGGAGCTGGCCGCGCACCCGCAGCGCATCGTCGATGTCAACGCCGGCAACTACGCCACCTTCCGCGCCGTGCACCGCAATCCCAAGCCGGTCATCGTGGCCGTGCACGGCTTCGTGCTGGGCGGCGGCATCGGCATCTGCGGTGCGGCCGACATCATCGTGGCCGCCGATTGCGCGCGCTTTGGCGTGCCCGAGATCGACCGCGGCGCCATGGGCGGCGGCGCCCACCTGCAGCGCATGTTCGGGGTGCAGAAGGTCAGGGCGATGTACTTCACCGGCGAGATGATCGATGCCGCCGAGGCATACCGCCTGGGCGCGGTCGAGCGCGTGGTGCCGCGCAGTGAATTGCGCGACGCCGCCATGGCGCTGGCCGGCCAGATCGCTGCCAAGAGCCCGGCCATGCTGCAGCTGGCCAAGGAGGCGCTCAACGGCGTGGAAGACGGCAACCTCGAGGACAAGTACCGCTGGGAGCAGGGCTTCACGCTGCAGGCCTATATGAGCGCCGATTCCGGCGAGGCGCGCGCGGCCTTTGTCGAAGGCCGCGAAGCCCGCTTTGCACCGGGGGAACGCGATGCAGCTTGAGTACACCAGCGCCCAGCGCGCCTTCCGCGCCGAAGTGCGCGACTGGATGGCCGCGCACGTGCCGCGCACGCCGCTGGCCAGCTTCGATACCGAAGAGGGCTTTGCCCAGCATCGCGCCTGGGAAGCCACGCTCAACCAAGGCCGCTGGAGCATGGTCACGTGGCCGGCCGAACTGGGCGGGCGCGGCTGCGACCTGATCGAGTGGCTGATCTTCGAGGAAGAGTACTGGCGTGCCGGCGCGCCGATGCGCGTCAACCAGAACGGCATCTTCCTGCTCGGGCCCACGCTGATGGAATTCGGCACCGAGGCACAGAAGGCGCGCTTCCTGCCGCGCATGGCCTCGGGTGAGCACATCTGGGCGCAGGGCTGGTCCGAGCCGAATGCCGGCTCCGACATGGCCGCGATCCGCTGCAGCGCGATCCGGCAGGGCGATGACTATGTGATCAACGGCCAGAAGATCTGGTCGACGCGGGCGGTGTGGGCGGACTGGCTGTTCGGCCTGTTCCGCACCGACCCGGCCTCGACGCGCCACCATGGGCTGACTTTCGTCCTGGTGCCGCTGGACACGCCCGGCATCACCGTGCGCCCGATCCGCCAGCTCAACGGCCAGACCGGCTTTGCCGAGATCTTCTTCGACGACGTGCGCGTGCCGGTGCAGAACCGCCTGGCCGCTGAAGGCGCCGGCTGGCAGGTGGCCATGGCCACCGCCGGCTTCGAGCGCGGCCTGATGTTGCGCTCGCCGGCGCGCTTCCAGGAAACCGCCCGCGCGCTGGTCAGGCTGTACCAGGCCAACCGCGAGGCGGCGGACCGCGACCCCTCGCTGCGCGAGGCGGTGCTGCGCGCCTGGATGGACGCCGAGGCCTACACGCTGTCCACCTACGCCACCGCGAGCCGCCTGGTGCGCGGCGGCCATATCGGCGCGGAGTCGAGCACGAACAAGGTGTTCTGGTCTGAGCTGGACATCCATATGCACGATACCGCGCTGGCCATCCTCGGCCAGGCAGCCGAAATCGCGCCCGCCGGCCAGCCGCCGGGCTCGCTCGGCCACTGGCTGGACGGCTTCCTGTTCTCGCAGGCCGGGCCGATCTATGCCGGCACCAACGAGATCCAGCGCAACATCGTCGCCGAGCGCCTGCTCGGCATGCCGCGCGCATGACGGCACCCGGGGAAAACACCATGGATTTCGCATTGACCGAAGAGCAGGAACAGTTCGCCGAGGCGATCCGGCGCTTCCTGATGACCGAGATGACGCCCGAACTGACGCGCGAACTGTGGGCCACTGAATCTGGCCGCTCCGACGCGCTGTGGCGCCAGCTTGCCGACCAGGGGCTGACCGCGGTGATGGTGCCGCAGGAGCAGGGCGGGCTGGGGCTGGGCGAGGTCGAATGGGCACCGCTGGCGCAGGCCTGCGGCTACTTTGCGCTGCCCGAACCTTTGCTCGACACCGCGCTGGTGGCGGTGGGGCTGCTGCGCGATGCGCTCGCGGCGGTGCCGAACGTCTCGGTGCGCGAGCGCTGCGCAACGCTGCTGGAGCGCATCGCCGCCGGCGAAGCCCGCGTGGCGGTGGCACATCCGCAAGAGCGGCTGGTCGCCGACGCCCATGTCGCCGACGCCATCCTGTGCGCGCACGAAGGCGCCGTGCACCTGCTGCGGCCCGACCAGGCCGCGCTGACGGCGCGCACCGGGCTCGATCCTTCGCGCCGCCTGTTCGAACTGGCGTGGACGCCGGCCGCGGCTACCGAGCTGATTCCTGCCGGCAGCGACCTGTGGGACAGCGCGCTGAACCGTGGCGCGCTCGGCGTGGCCGCGCAGCAACTGGGCCTGACGCAGCGCATGCTGGACCTGGCGATCGACTACGGCGCGCAGCGCAAGCAGTTCGGCAAGGCCATCGGCGCCTACCAGGCGGTCAAGCACCTGCTGGCCGACGTGGCGATCCAGCTTGAATTCGCCCGGCCGGTGCTGCTGCGCGCCGCCGCCGCGCTGGCGCATGGCCTGCCCGATGCGGGCCTGCATGTCTCCCACGCCCGCGTGGCCGCCGCGCGCTGCGCGTGGAGCGCGGCGCGCCAGGCCATCCAGGTGCATGGCGCGATGGGCTACACCTGGGAGCTGGACCTGCAGATCTTCACCAAGCGCGCCTGGGCCCTGGCGGGAAGCTGGGGCGACCGGGCCTTCCACAAGGCGCGCATGGGCGCGCACATCCTGGACGGCGCGCATGACATCGGCGCCGGCGCCACCTTCGCCTGAATCCAAAGAGACCAATGACCATGAAAGACGCCTATATCGTTGACGCGCTGCGCACGCCCACCGGGCGCCGCAAGGGCGGACTGTCGCACATGCACGGCGCCGACCTGGGCGGCTTCGTGCTGGCCGAACTGGTGCGCCGCAACGGCATTCCTGCCGAGGACTATGACGACGTGGTGTTCGGCTGCGTCGACACCATCGGCCCGCTGGCCGGCAATATCGCCCGCAGCGCGTGGCTGGCCGCCGGCCTGCCGCTGACGGTGCCGGGCGTGACCGTGGACCGCCAGTGCGGCTCCTCGCAGCAGGCCGTGCACTTTGCCGCGCAAGCGGTGATGAGCGGCACGCAGGACGTGGTGATCGCCGGCGGCGTGCAGACCATGACGCAGATCCCGATCTCGTCGGCCATGCTGGCCGGGCAGGCGCTGGGGTTCGCCGACCCGTTCTCGGGCAGCAAGGGCTGGCAGGCACGCTTTGGCGATGCGCCGGTGTCGCAGTTCCATGCCGCGCAGCGCATTGCCGATCACTGGAAGCTGTCGCGCGAGTCCATGGAGGCCTATGCGCTGGCAAGCCACCAGCGCGCCGCGGCGGCAAAGGAGGACGGCCGCTTCGCGCGGGAGATCGTGCCGTGCGAAGGCGTGATCCATGACGAGACGCCGCGCCCGGATACCACGCTGGCCAGGATGGCCGCGCTGGAGCCGCTGATGCCCGGCGGTGCGCTGACTGCCGCGGTGTCCAGCCAGACCGCCGATGCCGCCGCCGCGCTGCTGATCGTTTCCGAAGACGCGCTCAGGCGCTATCAGCTCACGCCGCGCGCGCGCATTGCGCATATGAGCGTGCTGGGAGACGACCCGCTATGGATGCTGACCGCGCCGATCCCGGCCACCAAACGCGCACTGGAGCGCAGCGGCCTGCGCCTGGCCGATATCGACGTGGTCGAGATCAATGAAGCGTTCGCTTCCGTGGCGATGGCATGGCTGGCCGAGACTGGCTATTCCCCCGAGCGCACCAACCCCAACGGCGGCGCCATCGCCCTGGGCCACCCGCTGGGCGCCACCGGCGCGCGCCTGATGACCACGCTGCTGCACGAACTGGAACGCACCGGCGGCCGCTACGGCCTGCAGACCATGTGCGAAGGCGGCGGCCTGGCCAACGTCACCATCATTGAACGGCTGTAAGGAGAGCGCCATGGGAATCTGCGACGCACGCACCGTCATCATCACCGGCGCCGGCGGCGGGCTGGGCCGCGCCTATGCGCTGGCCTTTGCCGCCGAGGGCGCCAACGTGGTCGTCAACGACATCCGGCGCGAGGCGGCCGAGGCGGTCTGCGCGGAGATCCGCGCGGCCGGCGGCAGTGCGCTGGCCAGCGACGACGACATTACGCAACTGGCCACCGCGCAGCGCATCGTTGATGCCGCGGTCGAGGCCTTCGGCGAGGTTCACGTGCTGGTCAACAATGCCGGCATCTGCCGCGACCGCATGTTCGTCAGCCTGACCGAAGCGGACTGGGACGATGTCATGCGCGTGCACCTGCGCGGCCACTTCTGCCTGGCCAACCTGCTGGCGCGGCGCTGGCGCGATGCCGCCAAGGCTGGCCGCGCCGTTGACGCGCGCATTATCAACACCAGCTCCGGCGCGGGCCTGCAGGGTTCGGTCGGGCAGTCCAACTACGCCACCGCCAAGGCCGGCATTGCCGCGCTCACGCTGGTGCAGGCCGCCGAGCTGGGCCGCTATGGCATCACCGCCAATGCGCTGGCGCCGGCGGCGCGCACCGGTATGACCGAGGACGTGTTCGCCGACATGATGCGGGCGCCGGCCGACGGTTTCGATTACTACGACCCGGCCAACGTCGCGCCGCTGGTGGTATGGCTGGGCAGTGCCGGCTCCGCGCATGTCAACGGGCGCATGTTCGAAGCGGCCGGCGGCATGGTCTCGGTGGCCGACGGCTGGCGCACCGGACCGAAGACCGACAAGGGATCGCGCTGGCAGCCGGCCGAACTGGGCGCAGCCGTGGCGGAACTGCTGGCGCAGGCGCAGCCGCCCCAGCCGGTCTACGGCAGCTGAGCGCGACGGCCATGGACTTTTCCCTTAGCGTCGAACAGCAGATGATCCGCGACAGCGCGCGCGACTACCTCGCCACGCAC
The DNA here is from genome assembly GCF_003353055.1 of Cupriavidus lacunae. Classification (GTDB taxonomy): domain Bacteria; phylum Pseudomonadota; class Gammaproteobacteria; order Burkholderiales; family Burkholderiaceae; genus Cupriavidus; species Cupriavidus lacunae. The sequence goes on along the minus strand of NZ_QKWJ01000018.1, from coordinate 107,125 downwards.
AGCGATTCGGCGGCGGTGCGGCGTGTGACCGAGGCGGGCCCCGCTCACGATGAAGCGCTGTGGCGCGCGGTCGCGGGCGAACTTGGCTGGTGCGGCATCGCACTGCCCGAAGCCGTGGGCGGTGCCGGACTTGGCGCGCTCGGCCTGGCGCTGCTGCAGGAACAACTGGGTCAGCGCCTGGCCTGCGTGCCGTTCTGGTCCGCCGTATGCGTGGCCGCGCCGTGGCTGCAGGCCAGCCTGGGCCCGCGCGGCAGCGCGCAGTGGCTGGAACGGCTGGCCTGTGGCGAGCTTCGTGCCGCCGCGGCGCTGCCGGACGATGGCGGCTGGCAGTACGACGGCGTCGCGATCAGCGCGCAGGCAAGCACGGATGGCTTCGTGCTGTGGGGCTACGCCGCCCAGGTGGCCGATGCCGTCGGCGCCGACTGGCTGATGGTGCCGGTCCGGCTCGATGACGGCGTGCCGGCGCTGTTCCTGCTGGAACCCGCCGCGCTGGCGCAGGACGCGCGCTTCCAGCTGGAGCCACTCGATACGCTCGACCGCACGCGGCCGCTGGCCGCGCTGCGGCTGGACGGGCTGCCCGTGCCCGCCAGTGTCTGCCTGGCGCGCGCGGACGCGGCGGCGCTGGGCCTGGCACAGGCCTGGTGGCACGGCAAACTGATGCTGGCGGCCGAGCAGCTTGGCGCGGCCCAGCAATGCCTGGACCTGACCGTGGCCCATGCGTCGGAACGGATCCAGTTCGGCCGCGCCATCGCCTCGTTCCAGGCGGTCAAGCACCGCTGCGCGCAGATGATGGTGCTGGTCGAGGCGGCGCGCTCGGCAGTGTATGGCGCGGCGCAGGCGTGGGAATCGGGCGATGTCATGGACGTGGCCGACATCCGTCTCGACATCGCCGCCGCCTCCGTGGCCGCCGACGACGCGCTGCGCTTCAGCGCGCAGGAGGCCATCCAGCTGCATGGCGGCGTCGGCTTCACCTGGGAATACGACCCCCAGCTCTATTTCAAGCGCGCGCAGGCCGCCAGCCACTGGCTGGGCGGTGCCGGCGCAGCGCTGGCGTACCTCGCGGCAAACGGCCCCCACGCCTGGAGGACAGCATGACAGCGAATCAAGAGGCGGCATTCCGCGCCGAGGTGGCGCAGTGGATGGACGCCAACCTGGCCGGCGAGTTCGCCTGCCTGAAGCACCGCGGCGGCCCCGGCGACGAAGAGGCCTATCCCGAACTGCGCAAGGCGTGGGAGCGCCGGCTGGCCGAAGGCGGCTGGACCGGCCTGGGCTGGCCGCGCGCGCATGGCGGGCGCGAGTTGCCGGTCATGCAGCAGGTGATCTTCCATGAGGAATATGCGCGGGCCGGCGGCCCGGGCCGCATGGGCCATATCGGTGAAGGGCTGATCGGCCCCACCCTGGTCGCCTTCGGCACCGAGGACCAGAAGGCGCGCCTGCTGCCCGGCATCCTCAATGGCACCACGTTCTGGTGCCAGGGGTATTCGGAGCCGGGCGCGGGCTCGGACCTGGCCAATGTGCGCACGCGTGCGGAGCGCGATGCGGCCAGCGGCGACTGGCTGGTGAGCGGCCAGAAGGTGTGGACCTCGCTTGCGCACGATTCGGACTGGATCTTCGTGCTGGCGCGCTGCGAGCCTGGCTCGCGCGGCAGCAAGGGCTTGATCTTCCTGATGCTGCCGCTGGATCAGCCCGGCATCGAGATCCGCCCGATCCGGCAGATGGGCGGCGGCGCCGAATTCAATGAGGTGTTCTTCGACGGCGCGCGTGCCGCCGCTGCCGACGTGCTGGGCGCGCCCGGCGATGGCTGGCGCATCGCCATGGCGCTGCTGGGCTTCGAGCGCGGCATCTCCACGCTGGGCCAGCAGATGCAGTTCACGCATGAACTGGAATGGGTGGCGCAGGCGGCGCGCGACAACGGCAGCAGCCGCGACGCGCTGGTGCGCCAGCGCATTGCGCGCGCCTGGGCGGGCCTGCGCGTGATGCGCGCCAATGCGTTGCGCATGCTGGCGGGGGCGGCGCAGGCGGGCCAGGATGGTGGCACCGCGCTGCAGCGCGAGGCGCTGATCTACAAGTACTACTGGTCCAACTGGCACCGCGACCTGGGCCAGCTGGCGCTGGACGTGCTGGGCCCGCTGGCCAATGTGCTCGACGCCGGCGAGACGGGCGACACGCGCCGCACGCGGCTGCAGCAGATGGCGCTGTTCTCGCGCGCCGACACCATCTACGCCGGCACCAACGAAATCCAGCTCAACATCATCGCCGAACGCGGCCTCGGCATGCCGCGCGAAGCCCGAGGACAGTCATGACCCTGAACACCGAAATCCCCAGCGCCCCGGCCTATGTGCCGGGCCATCAACTGCTCGCCGGCAAGAGCGTGCTTATCACCGCCGCGGCCGGCGCCGGCATCGGCTTTGCGGCCGCGCGCCGCTGCGCTGAGGAGGGCTGCCGCGCGCTGATGATCTCCGATATCCACCAGAAGCGGCTGGACGAAGCGGTCGAGCGCCTGCGCGCGGAAACCGGCCTGCAGGCGATCCACGGCCAGCTTTGCGATGTGTCGGATGAAGCGCAGGTGCGCGCGCTCGTGGCCGCCGCCGAAGAAGCACTTGGCGGCGCCGACGTGCTGATCAACAACGCCGGCCTGGGCGGCTCGCGCCGCCTAGTTGATATGGACGATGCCGAGTGGTCGCGCGTGATCGATATTTCCCTCACGGGCACCTTCCGCATGACGCGCGCGATGCTGCCGCACATGCAGGCGCGCCGGCGCGGCGCCATCGTCAACAACGCCTCGGTGCTGGGCTGGCGCGCGCAGAAGGAGCAGTCGCACTACGCCGCGGCCAAGGCCGGGGTGATGGCGCTGACGCGCTGCAGCGCGATGGAGGCCGCCGAATTCGGCGTGCGCATCAATGCGGTGGCGCCCAGCATTGCCCTGCACGACTTCCTGAAGAAGTCGGCGCCGGCCGACCTGCTGCGCCAGCTCAGCGAGCGCGAAGCGTTCGGGCGCGCGGCCGAGGTGTGGGAGGTAGCCAATGTGATGGTGTTCCTGGCCAGCGACTATGCCTCGTACATGACGGGCGAGGTGCTGCCGGTGAGCAGCCAGCGGGCTTGAAGCGAAACAGTTGGGACCGGGAACAACGCAGGAACCAGACATGCCAAGAATCTTCCGTTCTGCCGAAGACATCCACGCCGCCGTCGGCCAGCGCCTTGGTGAAAGCGCCTGGACGCGGATCACCCAGGAGCAGGTCAACCAGTTCGCCAATGCCACCGGCGACCACCAGTGGCTGCACGTGGACCCGGAGCGCGCCGCGCAGGGTCCGTATGGCGCCTGCATTGCGCACGGCTACCTGACGCTGGCGCTGGTCAACCAGTTCCTGCCGGAGCTGGTCACGGTCGAAGGCATGAAATGGGGCGTCAACTACGGCTGCGACAAGGTGCGCTTCCCGGCGCCGGTGCGCGTGGGCGCGCGCGTGCGCGGCGTGGGGGAACTGGTGCGGGCCGAGACCTTGCAGGGCGGCGTGCAGTCGGTGGTGCGCATGACCGTGGAAATCGAAGGCGGGGACAAGCCGGCCTGCGTGGCCGAGACCATCAGCCGCTATTACTTCTGAACAGGAATCCAGCATGAAAGAAGCAGTCATTGTCGCCGTCGCGCGCACACCGATCGGCAAGGCCTTCCGCGGTGCCTTCAACGATACCGAGACCCCCGTGCTGGGAGGCCACGTGGTGCGCGCGGTAGTGGAGCGCGCCGGGGTGGACCCGGCCGAGGTGGACGATGTGCTGATCGGCGCGGCCGCGCAGCAGGGCACCCAGGGCTACAACCTGGGCCGCCTGTGCGCGGTGGCGGCCGGCCTGCCGGACAGTGTGCCCGGCATGACCATGGACCGCATGTGCGGTTCGGGCCTGATGACGATCGCGGCGGGCGCTCGCGCGATCCAGTGCGGCGAGGCGGACATCATCGTGGCCGGCGGCGCGGAGTCGATCTCGCTGACGCAGAACAAACACAAGAACAGCTACCGCGCCCAGTCCGAAGCGGTGCTGGCGCACCAGCCGGCGGCCTATATGGCGATGATCGAGACCGCCGAGGTAGTGGCGCGCCGCTACGGCATCAGCCGCGCCGAGCAGGACGCCTACGCCTGGCGCAGCCAGCAGCGCACCGCCGAAGCGCAGCGGCGCGGCGCCTTCGATGACGAGATCGTGCCGCTGGAAACGCGCCGCGCGCTGTTCGACAAGGCCGGCACGCTGACCGGCCACGAGACCGTGCGGCTAGCGCACGACGAGTGCAATCGGCCCGATACCACGGCCAGCAGCCTGGAGGCCCTCAAGCCTGTCTGGAGCGGCGGGCAGGCGGTGGCAGCTGGCGAACATATCACCGCCGGCAATGCCTCGCAGCTGTCGGACGGCGCCGCCGCGGTGCTGCTGATGAGCGCCGATGAGGCGCGCCGCCGCGGCCTGCGCCCGCTGGGCCGCTACCGCGGCATGGCGGTGGCCGGCTGCGCGCCGGACGAGATGGGGATCGGCCCGGTGTTCGCCGTGCCGAAGCTACTGGCGCGCCATGGCATGACCGTGGCCGACGTAGGCCTGTGGGAGCTGAACGAGGCCTTTGCCTGCCAGGTGCTGTATTGCCAGCAGAAGCTGGGGATTCCGGATGCGCGGCTGAACGTCAACGGCGGCGCGATCTCGATCGGCCATCCGTTCGGCATGTCGGGTGCGCGCATGGCCGCGCATGCGCTGATCGAAGGCCGGCGCCGCGGCGTGCAGCAGGCGGTGGTGACCATGTGCATCGGCGGCGGCATGGGCGCCGCCGCGCTGTTCGACGTTCTGTAATCACAAGCAGCTCCTGCAGGAACCGGCCCGCAACGAGGCTGCCTGCCATCACTCCAACCGGAGGAGACATCATGAAACGACTGATCGGCGTCGCCATGTCGCTGGCCGTGCTGGCCACCGCAGTATGGGCCTTCGCGCCGCGCCCGCTGCCGCCGTTCGCGGCCACGACGCTGCGCCCGGACGGCCTGCAGGTCAACGGCATTGCGCGCGCCGGGGAGCGGCTGGTCGCAGTGGGCGAGCGCGGCCAGATCCTGCTCAGCGATGACCAGGGCCGCAACTGGCGCACGGCCGCCGTGGACCAGCCGCAAGGTGTCACGCTGACCCAGGTGGCCTTCGCCGACGGCCGCCACGGCATGGCGGTCGGCCACGGCGGCTGGATCCTGCGCACTGAAGACGGCGGTGCCCACTGGCAGCAGGTGGCGCTCGACGCGCGCTCGTCCGACCCGCTGCTGGGCGCCTGGGCGCAGGCCGGTGGGCCGTGGTTCGCGGTTGGCAGCTTTGGCCGCTTCCTGGTCTCGCGCGACCAGGGCAGGCACTGGGAAGAAGCCGCTGACAAGTCCATGCAGGACCGCCACCTCAACGGCATTGCCGGCGATGCGCAGGGACGCCTGATGCTGGTGGGCGAAGCCGGCCTGGTGCTGCGCTCGCCCGATGGCGGCGGCCGCTGGGAGGCGATGAAGTCCCCGTACGAGGGCTCTCTCTATGGTCTGCTGCCGCTGCGCGACGGCGCCTGGCTGGCCTTCGGCATGCGCGGCAACGCCTTGCGCAGCGAGGACTTCGGCGCCACCTGGCAGGCCGCCGACACCGGCCGCAAGACTTCGTTCTTCGGCGGCGCCGAGCTGCCCGATGGCCGCATCGTGCTGGCCGGGCAAGGCGGCACGCTGGTGATGTCCGCCGATGGCGGGCGCCACTTCACCGCATTGCCCGCCGGCAGCCCGCAGACCCTGGCCGCGCTGGCCCCTGCCGGCAAGGACACGCTGGCGCTGGGCGGCAATGGCGGCATCGCCGCCGCCACGCTCGCTGCCAACACCCGCTGACCCTGCCTGACCCTGGCTTACCGAATGCGAGAACGATCATGAACCGCCCTCAATCCTCCGGCCGCCTGGGCCGCTTTGTCGATGCCTGCGCCAGTGTGCTGATGCACCGGCGCCGGCTGCTGCTGGTGCTGTGCCTGGCCGTGACCGTCGCGTTGGGCGTCTCGGCCACGCGGCTGCGGCTCGATCCCGGCTTCAACAAGATGATCCCGCTGCAGCACCCGTACATGCAGGTGTTCACCAAGTACGCAAGCACCTTCTCCGGTGCCAATACCGTGCTGGTAAGCCTGCGCTGGAAGGGCGACGGCGATATCTACAATGCGCCGTTCATGGACAAGTTGCGCCGCGCCACCGATGAAGTGTTCTTCATTCCCGGTGTGGACCGTTCGCGCGTGTTCTCGCTGTTCACGCCCAATGTGCGCTACACCGAGGTGACCGAGGCGGGCTTTCGCGGCGACGTGGTGGTGCCGGGACGCTTCTCCGCCACGCCGGCGGAGCTCGACAAGGTGCGGCGCAACGTGGCGCGCTCCGGCCAGATCGGCCGGCTGGTCAGCAATGACCTCAGGTCCGCCCTGATCCGCGCGGAGCTGCGCGAGACCGATCCGGCCACCGGCAAGACCATCGACTACGGCTCGGTCGCGCGCCAGCTGGAGAAGATTCGCGGCGAATTCAGCGGCACCGATGTCGAGGTCAATATCGTCGGCTTTGCCAAGCTGGTGGGCGATGTCGAAGAGGGCATCTCAGGCGTGATGGGCTTTTTCGCGCTGGCCTTCGCCGTGACTGCACTGCTGCTGTGGCTGTACACGCGCTCGCTGCGCATCACGCTGCTGTCGCTGGTGGTGGCGCTGCTGCCCGTGGCCTGGCTGCTGGGCCTGCTGCCGCTGCTGGGCTACGGCATCGACCCGATGTCGATCCTGGTGCCGTTCCTGATCTTCTCGATCGGGGTCTCGCACGCGGTGCAGATGACCAATGCCTGGAAGCAGGAGGTGGTGCAGGGACACAGCGCGCTGGACAGCGCCAGCGCGGCCTTCCGCAAGCTGTTCATTCCCGGCACGGTCGCGCTGCTGACCAACGCGCTGGGGTTCATGGTCATCATGCGGATCCAGATCGACATCGTGCGCGAGCTTGGGATCACGGCCTGCCTGGGCGTGCTGCTGATGATCGTGACCAACAAGGTGTTCCTGCCGATCCTGCTGTCGTACACGCGGCTGGAGCCCTCGGCGCTGGCGTCGGCGCAGGCCCGGCGCGCGCAAGGAGCCGGCGGGCTGTGGCAGAAGTTCGGCGCGCTGGCGCGCCCGGGACCGGCGCTGGGGGTGTTCATGGCGGCGCTGGCGCTGCTGGCGGCCGGCGCCATCGAATCGCGCGGCCTGAAGATCGGCGATGTCGGCAGCGGCGCGCCCGAGCTGCGTGCGGATTCGCGCTATAACCGCGACAGCGCCAGCGTGGTGAGCCAGTACAACATCGGCTCGGATGCGCTCACCGTCGTGGTGGAACCCACCGGCTTCGATGACGGCTGCCTGCACTACCCGGTGATGAGCGCGGTCGAACGCTTCGAGATGCATATGCGCGGCGTGTCCGGCGTGCAGTCGGTGGTGAGCGTATCGTCGCTGGCCAAGGTGGTGATCGGCGCCTACAACGAGGGCAACCCGCGCTGGGAGGCGCTGCCCCGCAGCAGCGAGGGCCTGAGCCAGGGCGCCAAGGCGTTCGACCCGGACAACGGCATGAATACCTCGAACTGCCAGGCCATCCAGGTGCTGATCTACACGGCCAATCACGAAGGCGCGACCATTGCCCACATCATTCGCGAGATCCGCCGCTTCACTGCCGCCGACAAGACGCCCAACGTGGCGTTCCGCCTGGCGGGCGGCAATATCGGCGTGATGGCGGCCACCAATGAGGCGGTCGAGGAAGCCGAAGTGACGATGCTGCTGTCGATCTTCGGCGCGATCACGCTGCTGTGCCTGCTGACGTTCCGCTCGTGGCGCGCGGTGCTGTGCATCATCGTGCCGCTGACGCTGGTGTCGGTGCTGTGCAATGCGCTGATGGCGCGCCTTGGCATCGGGCTGAAGGTGTCGACGCTGCCGGTCATCACGCTTGGCGTGGGCGTTGGCGTAGACTACGGCATCTACCTGTACGAGCGCATCCAGCACCAGATCCGCGAGGAAGGACAGGCCCTGCCGCAGGCCTTTGCCGAGGCCATGCGCCAGCGCGGCTCGGCGGCGCTGTTCACGGCGCTGACGATGTGCATCGGCGTGGGGACCTGGGCCTTTGCCGCGCTCAAGTTCCAGGCAGACATGGGGATCCTGCTGGCCTTCATGTTCCTGGTGAACCTGTTCGGCGCGGTATCGCTGCTGCCGGCGCTGGCTGCGTGGCTGGGGGTGGAGGAAGAAGAGCGTGCCCGCGTGGCTGGTGCCGGTGGTGCCGGTACCGCCGCGCGCGGCGAGACGGTGCCGCCGGCGCACGCCTTGAAATCCGACGTGGTGTAAGGCCGATGGCCCGGAGAGACAGCATGCACGATAGCCAGGTTTCCGCAGCGGCGGCATTCACGCCGGTCCGCATCGGCCCGCTCACGCTGCGCAACCGCCTGATCAAGGCCGGCGCGAACGAAGGCATGACGCCGCAGGGCCTGCCGACGCAGGCGCTGGTCAGGCACCACCGCGAGCTTGCCGCGGGCGGGGTGGGCATGACCACGGTGGCTTATGCGGCGGTGGCTGACGACGGCCTGACCTTTTCGCACCAGCTCAGCATGCGCCCGGAGCAGGTTGCGCCCCTGCGCGTGCTGACCGAGGCCGTGCATCGCGAAGGCGCGGCGGCCTGCCTGCAGATCACCCATGCGGGGTCGTTCACCACCATGCGCCACGGCGGCAGCCGCGCGCCGGGCAGTGCTTCGTCCGGGCTCAATGCCTTCGGCATGCTGCATGGCGTCTATTTCCAGCGTGCCCTGCGCGAAGCGGACATGGCGCGCGTTGCCGGCCAGTTTGCCGCGGCGGCGCGGCTGGCACGCGAAGCCGGCTTCGACGCCGTGGAAATCCACATGGGGCATGGCTACCTGCTCAACCAGTTCCTGTCGCCGCTGAGCAACCGGCGGCGCGATGCGTTCGGCGGCAGCGTGGAGAACCGCACGCGCTTTCCGGCCGCGGTGCTGCGCCAGGTGAAGGATGCCGTCGGCGCCGACCTGGCAGTTTGCTGCAAGCTGAGCGTCAGCGATGGCGTCCCGGGCGGTAACGAACCCGCGGATTCCGCCGTGACCGCGCGCATCCTGGAGGCGGAAGAGGCCGATCTGCTGACCCTCAGCGGTGGCCGCAACGTGGAGAGCCCGTGGGCGCTGTTCGGCAGCCACATGCCCACGGCGCAGATGAAGGCCGCCGCGCCGACCGCGGTGGCGCGCTTCGGCATCACCATGCTGGAAAAGCGCACGCCGCGCGAGCTGGCCTTTCGCGAGCTGTACTTCCTGGAGGCGTCGCGCGTGGTGCGGCGGGCGGTGCGCATGCCACTGGCCTATATCGGCGGCGTCAAATCGATCGGCAACGTGGCGCAGCTGATGGAAGAGGGCTTCGACTGCGTCGCGCTGGCGCGCGCGCTGATCCACGATCCCGCGCTGGTGGCCAACTGGCGCAGCGGCGCGGTGGCGCGTTCGGCCTGCGACAGCTGCAATGGCTGCGTGGCCAGGATCTACGACCCGGCCGGCGTCAGTTGCGTGCATGGCCCGGGCAATGATCCGGCGCTGACACAAATTGCCGCGCTGCAGTAGTCCGATGAGACGATGAGCCGCCGGACAGACGCTCTTATCTTGAAGCTCCCACGGGAATTCAAGGAGACAGACGCCATGACCGCTGACGGCAACCAGACTGGCTACAAGACCGGCTACAAGATCGAATCACGCCCGCCCGAGGCCCGCTACGCGCGCGGCTGGCATTGCCTCGGCATGGCCGACGCCTACCGCGACGGCAAGCCGCATACCCTGAACATCTTCGGACAGCGGCTGGCGGCCTTTGCCGACTCGACCGGCGCCATTCGCGTGATCGACGGCTATTGCCCCCACATGGGCGCCGACCTCAGTACCGGCACCGTGCAGGGCGACAACCTGGTCTGCCCGTTCCACGGCTGGCAGTGGGGCGGCGACGGCGGCTGCAAGTCTATCCCCTACTGCAAGCGCGTGCCCCCCAAGGCACGTGTCGGCGCCTGGCAGACCAGCGAGCAGAATCGGCTGCTCTTCATCTGGCACGATCCCGAAGGCCGTCCGGCGCCTTCCGAGGTGGCGATTCCGCGCATCGAAGCCTGCTTCTCGCCGGAGTGGTCGGACTGGGCCATCGACGAGATGGTGATCAACACCAACTGCCGCGAGCTGGTCGACAACATCTCTGACATGGCGCATTTCGGCACGGTCCACGGCGCCCCGGTGGATTACTTTGCCAACCTGTTCGAAAACCACAAGGCCACGCAGCTGATGATCGGGCGCAGTGCCCGGCTGTCGGGTGATGCGCGCCTGACTGCGCTGTCGACGTATTTCGGGCCCGCTTACCACATTACCGACATGAGCGGCCAGATGGGTGACCAGCGCATCGAGTCGATCCTGCTCAACTGCCATGTGCCGATCGACCTCAACAGCTTCGTGCTGCGCTACGGCGTGCTGGTGAAGAAGATCCCGGGGCTGTCCGACGAACAGAACCGTGCCATGGCGCAAGCCTATGTGGAGCAGGCCAAACAGGCCTTCTACGAGGACGTGGCGATCTGGGACAGCAAGATACGCATCGACAACCCGCTGCTGTGCGAAGGCGACGGGCCCATGTACCAGATGCGCGACTGGTACCAGCAGTTTTATACGGACGTGGAACAGGTGCGGCCGTCCAGCGTGGCGCGGCGCGTGGTCGAGCTGAACCCGGGCGGCATCGAGCCGCCGGCGCTGCGGCATGTGTTCGAGGCCTGACGGAAACCTTCACGGAACCCAACCACATGAAAACCGTAATCATTACCGGTGTCGCGTCGGGCATGGGCGCGGCCGTGCGCCAGCGCATGCTTGCCGACGGCTGCCGGGTCATCGGCATTGACCTGCGCGATGCCGACATCCTTGCCGACCTGTCCAGCCAGCAGGGCCGCGCTGCCGCGATCGACGCCGTCCTGTCGCGGTCGGGCGGCCGCATCGACCAGCTGGTCTGCTGCGCCGGCCTGGGCCCGCATGTCGAACCCGCCACGCTGGTGGCATCGGTCAACTACTTCGGCGTGGTGGCGCTGCTGGATGGTTTGTTCGAGGCACTGCGCCAGGGCTCGGATCCGTGCGCCGTGGTGGTGTCGTCCAACTCGGCCACGCTCCAGTCCTGGGAGGGCAGCCCGCTGCGTGATGCCTACCTTGCCGGCGACGAGTCCGGGGTGCGCGCGATGGTGGACGCCGCCGCGGCGGTGGAAGCCACCCGGGACCAGGCTGGCTATATCGCCTATGCCAGCTCCAAGCATGCGGTGGCGGCGGCCGCGCGGCAACGCGCCGCGGCGTGGGGCCAGGCCGGTGTGCGCCTGAACGTGGTCGCGCCGGGCGCGGTGGAAACGCCGTTGCTGCAGGCCGGCCTGAAGGATCCGCGCTATGGCGACGCCATCCGTGATTTCCTGCCGCCGCTGGGGCGCCGTGCCCAGCCTGAAGAGGTGGCCGCGCTGATCGCCTTCCTGTGCGGGCCGCAGGCGGCCTACATCCATGGCAACGTGGTGTTCATCGACGGCGGCCTGGATGGTGCGCAGCGCCCGCTCGCCTTCTGAGCCGCGCAGCCGCCACGAGACGCGGCGGCCCGCCGGCAACGCCTGCATGCTGCCGTTACTCCCCCTTTGCCGCCTTGAACGGCCCCCCCGAAGCTGGAGACAACTTTGGGGGGCAGTTCACTAGGCTTCCATTACTTCGCCGAAGCGCTGCAGGTGATAGTCGCTGTCGCCCAGCAACTGGTCCAGCATGGTCAGGCGCTTGAAGTAGTCGCCCACCGACAGCTCATCGGTCATGCCCATGCCGCCGTGCAGCTGCACGGCCTGCTGGCCGACAAAGCGCCCGGCGCGGGCCACCGTGACCTTGGCCGCGGACAGCATGCGGCGGCGCGCCGCCGGATCGGATTCGTCCAGCGCCTGGGCGGCCACGTAGGCCATCGACAGCGCCAGCTCCTTCTGCACCAGCATGTCGGCCATGCGGTGCTGCAGGGCCTGGAAGCTGGCCAGCGGCTTGCCGAACTGCTGGCGCGTGCCGAGGTACTCGCCGGTGATCTGGATCAGCTTTTCCATGGCACCGGCGCCTTCGGCGCACAGCGCGGCGATGCCGTGTTCCAGGCCCACGCCCAGCGCAGCCAGGCCGTCGGCGGGCTGGCCCACCAGTGCACTGGCCGGCACGGTAACGTTCTGCAGCGACAGGTCGGCGGCGCGCAGGCCGTCGATGGTGGGATAGGCGGTGACGCCCAGGCCCTTGCTGTCGCGCGGCACCAGGAACAACGCGATCTCGTTGCTGCCGGCCACGCGCGCGGTCAGCAGGTAGGCATCGGCGGCGGCGCCGTGCCAGACCACGCTCTTGATGCCGTTGAGCACATAGCCGTCGCCGCTGCGCTCGGCGCTGGCGCGGGCCGATTCCGGACGGTAGCGGGTGGTGGGCTCCAGGTAGGCCAGCGTGACGATGCGCTCGCCCGAGGCGATCGCGGGCAGCCATTCTTCCTTCTGCGCGGCGCTGCCATGGGCGGCGAGGGTGGCCGCCGCCATCACGCCGCTGGGCGTGACCGGCTCGAGTACCAGGCCGCGGCCCAGTTCGCGCTGCACCACCAGCTGGCTGGCGGGGCCCTCGCCGAAGCCGCCGAAGTCGGCCGGCACGGTCAGGCCCAGCACGCCCATTTCGGCCAGCTTGTTCCACACGCCGCGATCTAGGCTTTCGCCCGCGCGCGCGCTCTTGCGGCGGGCCTCGAAGGTGTATTCGGTATCGATAAAGCGACGCAGGCTGTCCGCCAGCATCTGTTGCTCTTCGCTGTAGGTGAAGTCCATGTCAGCTATCCCTTCAGAAACCCAGGATCATCTTGGAGATGATGTTCTTCTGCACTTCGGTCGCGCCGCCGTAGATCGAGGTCTTGCGCATGTCGTAGTACGTGGAGGCGGCCGGCGCGGCCCATTCGGGGCCGGCCACCGGCTGCGTCGCGCCGGGCTCCAGCCAGTCCGGTGAATACGGCCAGGCGTTGGGGCCGGCCACTTCCATCATCAGCATGCCCAGGTCCTGCTGCACCTCGGAGCCGCGGATCTTGACGATCGAGGCCTCGGGGCCGGGCGTGCCGGCGGACTGCGTGGCCACGCGCAGCAGCAGCATTTCCAGCGCCATGATGTCCATCTCGACGCGGGCAATCTTGTCGCGCATGCGCACGTCTTCGATCAGCGGGCGGCCGGCGCCATCGGTAGCCTGGCTGGCGTAATGCTTGAGCAGGCGCAGTTCGCGGTTGCAATGGCCGATACCAGCGATGCCGGTGCGCTCATGGCCGAGCAGGTACTTGGCGTAGGTCCAGGCGCGGTTTTCTTCGCCGACCAGGTTTTCGACCGGCACTTCCACGTCCTCGAACCAGGTCTCGTTGACGTCATGGCCGCCGTCGAGCGTCTTGATCGGGCGTACCGTCACGCCGGGCGACTTCATGTCGATCAGCAGCATCGAGATGCCTTCCTGCGCCTTGGCCTCGGGATCGGTGCGCACCAGGCAGAAGATCCAGTCGGCGAAGTGGGCCATCGTGGTCCAGGTCTTCTGGCCGTTGACGATGTACTTGTCGCCCTTGCGTACCGCGCGGGTCTTCAGCGAGGCCAGGTCGGAGCCCGAGCCCGGCTCGGAATAGCCCTGGCACCAGAAGTCGTCGATATTGGGGATGCGGGGCAGGAAGCGCTGCTGCATCTCGGGGCTGGCGTACTTCATCAGCACCGGGCCGATCATGGTCAGGCCGAACGGCAGCATGCGCGGCGCGCCGGCGCGGAAGGTCTCGATCTCGAAAATCAGGCGCTGCAGCGCGGTCCAGCCGGTGCCGCCCCATTGCTTCGGCCAGGTCGGCGCGCCCCAGCCGTGCGCGTTCAGAATGCGGTGCCAGCGGACGTAGTCGTCCTTTTCCACGCGCTGGTGGCTGAACACCTTGTTGCGGATGTCTTCCGGCAGGTTGGCCTGCGCGAAAGCGCGGACCTCCTCGCGGAAGGCCTGTTCCTCGGCGGTGAAACGCAAATCCATCTCAATGTCCCCTGTGGTACGCGGGCCGTGCGGCGCTTGCATGCAGCTTGGTTGTGCAGTGCGTCATGGCAGCGGGCCCTCACTGTGCCGGCCGATTGTAGGGGCCGGGTGCGATTCTTTGCTTCTTCAATGATAAAGGCGTCCTTCGTGGAGGCGGAACCACCTGCGCCGGGTGGTGGCGCTGCGAACGGGGGCCAGTGGCGTTGACGAATACGGCCTTAGTGAATTCCAAATGGCTCCGGCGCGGGGCTTGCCGCAAACTGATGCAGCCAGTTTCATGTGGCCGGGTGCATTCCGCCGCATATCCGATTCAGCCCGCATCGAGAGATCCACCAGCGCCATGTCTTCCTTCCGCCCGCAATACATCCACGAGATCCCCCGCCACTGGGCCGCGCAGACGCCGCAGGCCCCGTGCCTGTACGAGAACGGCGCCGTCATCAGCTACGGCGACCTGTGGCGGCGCATTGAAACCGCCCGTGACTGGCTGGCGGCGCAGGGCGTGGGCGAGGGCGACCGCGTCATGGTGGTCGGCGAGAACTGCAACGAGATGGTAGTGACGCTGTTCGCCAGCAGCCTGCTGCATGCGTGGCCGATCCAGGTCAATGCGCGCCTGTCGGCGCGAGAGATCGACAACATCCGCGATCATTCGCAGCCGGCCCTGGTGCTGTTCACCGGGCATGTCTCCGACGTTGCCGCGGCACACGGCGAGCGGCTGGGCGCACAGGCCACCGGCTGCACGGTCTATGACGACGGGATGCGCGTGGCGCGCGCGGCTACCGCGCCGCAACGCGAGCCGGCCGAGCTGGCCCGCCGTGTCGCCACGCTGATCTATACCTCCGGCACCACCGGTGCGCCCAAGGGCGTGATGGTGCCGCACGCGGGCCTGACGCAGTTTGCGCGCATCTCCGCCACCTCACGCGCGATGAGTCCGGCCGACGTGGCCTACGGCGCGCTGCCGATGTCGCATATCTTTGGCATCGCCACCGTGCTGATGGCCACGCTGTACGCCGGCGCCAGCCTGTTCCTGCGCCCGCGCTTCGACGGCAATGAAGTGTTCGAGGCGCTGGCGTCACCCGGCGTCACCATCCTGCAGGGCGTGCCGACCATGTTCACGCGCATCATGGCCGTGGCGCCCACGGTCGGCGTGAAGCCGGGCGCGTATCCGCGCCTGCGCTACCTCTACACCGGCGGCGCCCCGCTCGACCCCACGCTCAAGCGCGACGTCGAGACCCTGTTCGGCCAGCCGCTGCATCATGGCTACGGCATCACCGAATACGCTGGCTCGCTCTTCATCACGCGCATGGACGCGCCGCGCGCCGACTGCTCGGCCGGCTATATCGTCGAAGGCGTGGAGATCGAGATCACCGATGCCGACGGCAAGCCGCTGCCCGCCGGCGAGCGCGGCCAGATCCGGGTGCGCGGCCGGGGCGTGATGCTGGGTTACTACCGCAACGCGGAGCAGACCGCCGAGGCGCTGCTGCCCGGCGGCTGGCTCAACACCGGCGACCTCGGCTACCTGGATGCCGACGGCGCGCTGTTTATCTCCGGCCGCTCCAAGGACCTGATCATCCGCTCCGGCTTCAACGTCTACCCGATCGAAGTCGAGTCAGTGATCAATGCCTTCCCCGGCGTGCGCCAGTCGGCCGTGGTCGGGCGCACCACCGGCGACGGCAACGAGGAAGTGGTGGCCTTCATTGAAATGCAGGACGGCGCTGAACTCGATCGCAAATCGCTGGACACCTACCTGCGCGAGAGCCTGGCCCCGTACAAACGCCCCGCCGAGATCCGCACCATCGACGTGATTCCGACCACGGCGAGCGGCAAGCTGCTCAAGCAGCCGCTGCGCGCCTTACTCGACTAAACGCCCGGCGGGCCTGCCGGCCCCGGGCACTACAGCCATACCTGGAGGAGACAACAATGAAGACATGGACGACACTGGCAGCACTGACTGCTACGCTGCTGCTGCAGGGCGGTGCTTGGGCTGCCGACGCCTACCCGTCGCGGCCGGTCAAGCTGCTGGTGGGCTACGCGCCGGGCGGCCCGGTCGACACCGCCGCGCGCATCTATGCCGAGCAGCTGGGCCGCGTGCTCAAGCAGCCGGTGGTGGTGGACAACCGCGCCGGCGCCAGCGGTGCGATCGCCGCCGACATGACGGCCAAGGCGACGCCGGACGGCTACACGCTGTACTTCGTCGCCAGTCCGACCATGACCATGACCCCGCTGATCCAGCACTCGGTCAACTTCAACCCGGTCAAGGACTTTACCTATATCGGCCTGATCACCGACTACACCAACGTGCTGCTGGTGAACAAGGACTTCCCGGCGAAGACGGTGGGCGAGCTGGTCGACTACGCGCGCAAGCACCCCGAGGGGGTCTCGTTCGGTTCCGCAGGCGTGGGCGCGTCGAACCACCTGTCCGCGGAACTGCTGGCGCAGATGAACAATGTGAAGATGCTGCACGTGCCGTACAAGGGCAACGCGCCGGCCATGGCCGACGTGATGAGCGGCAAGGTCACGTTCATGTTCGACATCACCGGCACGGCGATCGGCCATATCAACGGCGGCAAGGTGCGCGCGCTGGCGGTGACGTCGAAGACCCGCAACCAGGCATTGCCGAACGTGCCGACCATGATCGAATCGGGGCAGAAGGGCTATGACCTGACCGGCTGGTATGCGCTGGTGGGGCCGCAGAAGCTGCCGGCTGATGTGGTGGACAAGCTGGTCAAGGCGCAGAAGGCGGTTGGGGAGGATGCTGGCTTCCGGCAACGGATGACGGCTGGGGGGTATGACGTCAATATCAGCATGCCCAAGGCGCTGGGGGATCGGATTCAGCGGGAGCTGGCGTTGTGGGGTGGGGTGGTGAAGGCGGCGAAGATTCAGGCGGATTGAGGGGGGAGGTGTTGGATGGGGGAGGGGGGCTTGGGGGGGCTTCCTGCTCGTTAGCTTGGGTATGTAGGTCGGGTTTGATGTTGTCGTAGGATTAACCGCCTGGTTCTGCCCTGCTGGGCGGGTCACTTTTTGTCCGAGCGACAAAAAGTAACCAAAAAACGCGTCGCCTCAGGCGGCTGGCCATCAATTTGGTGGTGTTGGTGGTTCGGGCGGTGGTGGTTTCCGTTCGATGGGGTCGGTGGTTCGGGCCTGCTACGCACCCTGTCTGTGCCCACATCGACGGACTATTGGACGAACCCGACTTTAGGCGGTTGGCAGCCTGCTAAGTACCGCGTCGGTGGGACGCCTTCGGCTGCGCTTCGCGCCGGCCCTAACGTGGCAGGCGGACGACCACGTCCCGATTTGCGCTTTTGGCCCGGCAATACGACAGCCCCGTGCGAGCGCAGCGACGCACTCCGTGCCAGTGCCTTCGACCTACGATACTGAGTGCGCGTAGCGCAGCCGAAGGCGTCCTACCGATGACCTCGTTAGCAGGCTGCCAACAGCCTAAAGTCGGGTTCGTCCAATAGTCCGTGGACGTAGGCACCGGACAGGGTGCGTAGCAGGGTCGAACCACCAACCCCATCGAACGGAAATCACCACCGCCCGAACCACCCACACCGTGGAATGGATGGCCAGCCGCCAGAGGCGACGCGTTTTTTGGTTACTTTTTGTCGCTCGGACAAAAAGTGACCCGCCCAGCAGGGCGGAACCAGGCCGTCGACCTACGACAACATCGAACCCGACCTACATAACCAGACCAACGACCAGCAGGCCCGCCGCCTTCGCCGAGTCGTGACCCGAGCCCGCAATAGTCCGCTACATGGAGTTTGGCAGCTTCTGCGATCGACTTGACGTATCGATCCTTCACAATCTGCGCCTTGATTGTGAACGGCAGGGTTCTCTAGACTGGATGGGCTCCTGATACAGCAGGAGCCGGGAGTGAGAACCCGGTCCACGCTACCTCGTCTTCTACACTATGGAGGTCAGCAATGCACCAGTCCAACATCGAACCCGACGCCTTCACCCCACCTCGACTTGATGATTCGCTTTCGCGGTTCAGTCCCGAAACCCGGCGTGCAGCGCGTGAGGACGCGCTGCCTGTTCCTCGGCAACTCTTGCTATTGAATCTGTTGGATCAGGCCGATGCAGTTGCGCGAGGCGCGGCCTGCGTACTGACGTTGGTTACGCACAGCGAATGTGACGCACAGGAAGAGGGGAGCGTAGCCCTGCAGGCGGCTACGTTGGATGCGTTGCGAGGGCTCTGTCGGGCCTCCCTTGGATTGCTGGCCGACAGGGTAGAAGCAGTCGCGGAGGGAATTGAGGACGCGATGGTCGGGTAGCCAATCGCCGCCCATGGGGTCGGGTTGGCGGAAGCAGTTGGCCTTAGTCAGGCCTTCCAAAGGCCCAGAGATGACTGCATGCGACGCATGTCGCATGCAGTTGGCAATCAATGGGAATCCATGCCTCCGACAGATTATCGACGCGGAGGTATCAGGTTAGAACCTGTGGTGTCTGCATGGGTTCCGCTGGCCGCAATTTTGGTATAAAATTTTATACGGATTGTGGGATGGAGAAAGAGATTTGTTGGGTCGGGTCAGCCTACGACGACCTGCTCGCTTTATCGCCAACGCGAGGAAAGGCAAGTCATGAAGATCGACACTGAGATCCGCCACGTAACCAAGCCAGGCGCCAATCTGTTCCTGGAACTGGGGTTTGCGCCCGAGGAAGCCAAGCGGCTGCAGGCGGCGTCGAAAAAGCAGATCAACGACACGAAGCTGCTCAAGGAACAGCTCATGGCCGAACTGGCGGCATGGATTGAGCAACACCACCTGAAACAGGCAGAGGCCGCCGAGATCCTGATGGTGTCTCGTCCGCGCGTGTCGGACGTAGTGAACCGAAAGACGGCCAAATTCACCATCGACACATTGGTTGAAATGTTGAGTCGCATTGGCAAGCCCGTCCGCCTGGCAATCGGCCAGTAAGCCAGGGGCGCGCAGTAGCGGCGCGGCGCAACCCTGGCAAACGTATCCGCGGCCCTTGCCTTTTACCCTTCCACCTCCGCCCACCCCTGCATCGCCTGCCCACCAGCATCATCCCCCGTCCACAGCACCAGCCGCCCAGCCTGTGCCGGATCCGCCGCGCCGCCAACGATGATGGTGTCCTGGTCGAACAGCGGCGCCAGCCCGCGGAAGCCAAAGCGGCGCACGCGCGCCTGCGGTTGCTCGCGCGCCACCAGATCCAGCATCAGCATGGCCTGCATCGGCCCGTGCACCACCAGGCCGGGGTAGCCCTCTACGTCGCGCGTGTACTGGCGGTCATAGTGGATGCGATGCCCGTTGAAGGTCAGCGCCGAATAGCGGAACAGCATCACCGGGTCCGCCTGCAGCGTGCGCTGCCATTGCGCGGTCTGCTCCAGCCGCGGGCGCGGCGGCTGCGGCTTGGTCGGGTCGGGCATGGCGCGGTAGACGATATCGTGCCGCTCGCTGACCGCGGTCTTGCCGTTGACGGTCAGCTCATGGTCGACCGCGACAAACCACAGTTCACCGGTGCGCCCGGTCTTGTACTGCACGTCTTTGATGGTGGAGGTGCGCGTGACGGTATCGCCGATATGCAGCGGATGGCTGAAGGTCAGCTCGCTGCCGGCCCACATGCGGCGCGGCAGCGGCACCGGGGGCATGAAGCCGCCGAGCGTGGGATGGCCGTCGCGGCCGATGTCGCGCTGCGGCGCGCGCGGCAGGAAGTAGAGCCAGTGCCACAGCGGCGGCAGCGGGCCGGCGGCGACGGCCTCGGGGTCGAGGTCGAAGGTGGCGGCGAGCCCGATGACCGGTTCCGGCGACAGCGTTTCGGTGCGCGATTCGCTGCGGCCGATCCAGCCGCGCAGGCGTTCGAGTTCAGGAATGGCGTCAGTCATGGCAGTAAGCCTTGTAATGCGTGAAGGTTGTCGGGCGGCGGGTTATTGCGCCAGCGCCAGCAGCCGGCGGGCCTGTTCGATCACGGGCCGGTCGACCATCTTGCCATCGACCTGCACCGCATGGCTACCGCTGGCGGTGGCGTCCAGCACGCGCCGCGCCCAGTCGAGCTGCTCGGGGCTGGGCAGGAAGCCCGCGCGGACCGCGCCCAACTGCGCCGGGTGGATGCAGAGCTTGCCGGCAAAGCCGAGTTCGCGCGCATAGGCGACGTCGCTGGCCAGCACGGCTTCGTCCTTCAGCGCGGTGGTCACGCCGTCGACCGGTGGCGGCAGACCCGCCACGCGCGACGCCAGGACGATGCGCGCACGCGCAAAGGCGAGCGCGTCGCGCGTATGGCTGCAGCCCAGGTCGACCGCATAGTCGAGCGAGCCGAAGGCAAGGCGCGCCACGCCGGAGGCCGAGGCCACGCCGTCGATCTGGTGCAGGCCGAGCGCGGTCTCGATGATGGCGACCAACTCGCCCCGCGGGTTGATCGCGTGCAGGGCCTGCGCGATGGTGGCCAGTGCCACGGCATCTTCTGCCTTGGGCACCAGCAAGCCGGCCAGCGCGGTGCCCGGCGGCAGCGCGCGCAGCCAGGCCAGGTCGGCGGCAAACGCGGGCGAGGCACTGTCGTTGATGCGGACAAAGGCGTTGGCGGCGGGCCGGCCGGCCAGCCACGCGGCGATGGCTTCGCGCGCGGCGGGCTTGGCCTCCGGATGGACCGCGTCCTCCAGGTCCAGGATCATCACATCGGGGCCGGCGGCCGCGGCCTTGTCGAAGCGTTCCGGCCGGTCGCCCGGCACGAACAGGTAGGTGACTGCAGTGGACATAGCGTGATTCTCAGCGTGCTGCGGGCAGCCAGTCGTTGACGTTGGGGGCCTGCTCCAGCGCCCAGACGCGCTGGATGATGGCGCGCATCTCGGCCTCGGTCGCGCCCTGGCGGAACGCGCCCAGCTGCAGCGCCTTGGCTTCCAGTTCCGGGCGCGACAGCGTGTTGTCGGGATCGCCCTTGGGCACGTCGACGCGGGCAGCCAGCGTGCGGCCGTCGGTGGTCTTGACGGTCACGCGGCCGATCCACTGGCGCGGATAGGCGGCGTTGATCTCGGCATCCAGTTCCATGCCGACCTTGCCGCGGAAGGCGACCACCTTCGGGTCCTGCAGCGCATGCTGCTCGAACTCGCCCAGCCCGGCATGGCCGTGCACGGCCACCAGCCCCAGCACCGTGCCCATCGAGAACTTGGCCTGGTGGATGGTAGTGGGGTTGACCACGGGGCCGAGCACGTCGATGGCGCCCTGGTGCACGTGCGTGGTGACGCTGGCGACCTGGTCGGCGGTGATGCCTTCACGCTGCATCAGCGCCTTGAGCGCATCGGCGGCCGGGTGCGTATGGCGGCACGAGGCGAAGAACTTGAACGAGGTCTCGGCGGTGGCCCAGCGTGTGCCCAGGCCGTCGGTCAGGCAGGCGGGGTTGGCATCGCTCGACATGCCGGCGGCCATGCCCTGCGCGCCTTCGAGGATCTGCTTCGCGCCGGTGAAGCCGGCACGGGCCAGCCAGGCCGACTGCAGGCCGTCGGCCGCGGCCTTGGCGGTGTGTAACTGCTTGGAGTCGGCGGCGTCGCGCAGGAATTCCCACAGGCCGGCGGCCTGCGTGCCGGCCGAGCCCAGCGCCTGGTTGATGCCTTCGGCATCCAGGCCGTACAGCTTGGCCACGGCCGCGGCGGCGGCCAGGGTACCCACCGTGCCGGTGGTGTGGAAGATGCGGTAGTGCGAACGGCCCATGAACTCGCCGATGCGGATACCTGCCTCATAGCCGGCGATCGAAGCCAGCAGCACTTCGGCACCGGTCTTGCCTTCGGCTTGCGCGGCGGCCACCACGGCGGGGAACACCACCGCAGCCGGGTGCAGCACCGAGCCGTTGTGTACGTCGTCCTGCTCGACCACGTGCGAGGAGGCGCCGTTGATCAGTGCGGCAAAGTAGGGCGAGGTGCGGCGGCGGTCGACCAGGACTTCGGCGTCGCCTTGCGTCGGGCCCATAGCCGCGGCGAATTCCTGCAGCTTGCGCACGGCCGGGGCGTCCTTGCCGGCGATGGCCGAGGCGATCCAGTCCAGGAACAGGTCCTTGGTGCGCTCGATCACGGGCGCGGGGACGTCGGCCAGCTTGAAGTTGGCCAGGAAGTCGCAAAGCTGGCGGGTGGGGTAGATGGTGTCTGCGGGTTGGCTCATGCCGGCTCCGGAGATTGAACAGGGACTTGCGGAAAAGGAAAAAGGCGCCCGGTCTTCCCGGGCGCCGGCATTGGGTCAGATGGTCTGCTTGTCCGCCAGCGCGGCGATGTCGCTGTCGGCGTAGCCAAGTTCGGCCAGGATCTGGCGGCTGTGCGCGCCCAGTGCCGGGACGTCGCCCATCACCGGCTCCACGCCCGACAGGTTGGCCGGCGGCAGCAGCGCGCCGATGGTGCCGCCGGGCACCGCGACCTCGCGCCAGCGGTTGCGGGCGGCCAGTTGCGGGTGGTTCCAGACGGCCTCGATATCGTTCATCGGCGCGTTGGCGATCTGGGCGGCGTCCAGCAGCGCCTCCGCTTGCGACACGGTCATCGAGGCGAAACGCTGTTCGATGATTTCGGTCATCGCGGGGCGGTTCTTGACACGGCCGGAGTTGGTGGCGAAGCGCTCGTCCTGCAGCAGTTCGGGCTGCTCCAGCACCTTCTCGCAGAAGGCGCGCCATTCGCGCTCGTTCTGCAGCCCGAAGATCACGCTGCCGCCGTCGCCGGTGCGGTGCACGCCGTATGGGGCGATGGCCGGGTGCGAGGCGCCGAAGCGCGCCGGCGGCGTGCCGCCGTAGTGGCCGAAGTAGAGCGCGTAGCCCATCCATTCGGACAGTGCTTCGAGCATGGTGACTTCCACGCGCACGCCCTCGCCGGTGCGCCCGCGCTGCAGCAGCGCCGACAGGATGCCGGTGTAGGCATACATGCCGGCGGCGATATCGGCAATCGAAATACCCGCGCGCGACGGCTCGTCCGGGCCGCCGGTGATGCCGATCAGGCCGGCGGCGGCCTGGATCAGCAGGTCGTAGGCCTTCTTGTCGCGATAGGGGCCGGCATCGCCATAGCCGGAGATATCGCACACGATCAGCTTGCCGTAGCGCGCGTGCAGGGTGTCGAAGTCCAGGCCCATGCGCGCGGCGGCGCCGGGGGCGAGGTTCTGCACCAGCACGTCGGCATCGGCCAGCAGCTGGTGCAGCACCTTCTGCGCTGCTTCCTGCTTCAGGTCCAGCGTCAGGCTTTGCTTGCCGCGGTTGAGCCAGACGAAGTGCGAGGCCTGGCCGTGCACGGTCTCGTCATAGCCGCGGGCAAAGTCGCCCGCGCCGGGGCGCTCGACCTTGATCACGCGTGCGCCCAGGTCGGCCAGCTGGCGCGTGGCGAAGGGCGCGGCCACGGCGTGCTCGAGCGAGACCACGCGGATGCCGTCGAGCGGACGGATGCCTTTGGGGGATTGGGACATGTAGGGTTCTCAGAACGAACGCGGCAGTTCGAGCACGTGCTCGGCCACGTAGGACAGGATCAGGTTGGTCGAGATCGGCGCCACCTGGTACAGGCGCGTCTCGCGGAACTTGCGCTCGATGTCGTACTCGGCGGCAAAGCCGAAGCCGCCGTGCGTCTGCAGGCAGACGTTGGCCGCTTCCCACGACGCGTCGGCGGCCAGCAGCTTGGCGATATTGGCTTCCTTGCCGCACGGCTTGCCGGCGTCGAACAGCTGCGCGGCCTTGTAGCGCATCAGGCTGGCGGCCTCGACGTTGATGTACGAGCGTGCGATCGGGAACTGCACGGCCTGGTTCTGGCCGATGGGGCGGTCGAACACGATGCGGTCGCGCGCGTAGTTGCTGGCTCGCTCGACAAACCAGTAGCCGTCGCCGATGCATTCGGCGGCGATCAGGATGCGCTCGGCGTTGAGGCCGTCGAGGATGTACTTCAGGCCCTTGCCTTCCTCGCCGATCAGGTTTTCGGCGGGGACTTCGAGGTTGTCGAAGAACAGCTCGTTGGTCTCGTGGTTGACCATGTTGCGGATCGGCTTGACCGTCAGGCCCTTGCCGATGGCATCGCGCAGATCGACCACAAACACCGACAGGCCTTCGGACTTGCGCTTGACCTGGTCCAGCGGCGTGGTGCGCGCCAGCAGCAGCATCAGGTCCGAGTGCTGCACGCGCGAAATCCACACCTTCTGGCCATTGACGATGTACTTGTCGCCCTGGCGCACCGCGGTGGTCTTCAGCTTGGTGGTATCGCTGCCGGTGGTGGGCTCGGTCACGGCCATCGACTGCATGCGCAGATCGCCCGAGGCGATGGCGGGCAGCCAGCGCTGCTTCTGCGCTTCCGAGCCGTGGCGCAGCAGGCAGCCCATCACGTACATCTGGCCGTGGCAGGCGCCGGAATTGCCGCCGCTGCGGTTGATTTCTTCCATGATGACCGAGGCCGCGGTCAGCGACAGGCCCGAACCGCCATAGGCTTCCGGGATCAGCGCCGACAGCCAGCCGGCCTGGGTCAGCGCCTGGACAAAGGTTTCAGGAAAGGCGTTCTGTTCTTCCACCCGTTGCCAGTACGCCGAATCGAAGCCGGCGCAGAGATCGCGCACCGCTTCGCGAATTTCGGGGTAGAGCTGGTCTGGATCCTGTTCTGCGTGCATGGGGTAGCCCCGGGTCAATTTGAACTGGGGCCATTATTCCCGAGCCCCCTTCACGCTGAAATTCGGATTTGCGAAAGAGCGGCTTAGGTGCGGCTTAGGTGCGGCTCAGGTGGGCCGCAAGCTAGTGCAGGAAGGGACATGCCGCGGCGGGCAAGCAAGACGCCCGGCACTGCCGGGCGTCCTGGGGTGGTGCGAGGTCGCGCCAGGGCCTGCGGATCAATGGACAAACAGCCAGATCAGGACCAGGACGAGGGCCGGGACGCCAAGTAGCCAGGCGAGGATGTAAGGCATGGTGTTGCTCCTGTTGAGGGCGGTAATCGGTAATTCCAATATAGGAACGCTGCCGTGGCAGGGCTGTCGGGGAGCTTCCGCTTAGTCTGTAGGACGCCACCGCCCGGCGTGCGCCGGTCTGTGCGCTTGCGCGCCGATAACCGCCATTTCCTGGCCCAATGCGCGCCAGCGCACGCTGCCCGCGCGCGGCGCGCCCTATGCTGTGGCACAGGTTGCGCCGGGAACCAAAGGCGCAGCCGCGGCAGAGCAGGAGGAGGTTGGCATGACAGCATCGATCCGTGACGACGCGGCACTGGCCGCATTCGTGGGCCCGCGTTACGCGTACTACAGCGGCCGCTGGTCCCTGGCCGAGACCCGCGGCGGCATGTCGTGGAACTGGGCGGCCTGCCTGCTGGGCCCGTTCTGGATGGCCTACCGGCGCATGTACTGGCAGGTGGGGGTCTATGCGCTCATCGTCGGCGCCGAGCCGGTGCTGCATGCGCTGTTCGGGCTGAAGCTGCCGATGGCGGGCCGGCCGCTGCTGTATGCCATGGCGCTGCTGCTGGGCATGTATGGCAACGAGCTCTACCGCTGGCATGCCGAGGCCACCATCCGGCATCTGCGCGAATACCACTATTCACCCGAACTGGTGAATGATTCGCTGGCCCGCTGTGGCCGCACCAGCTGGCCCGGCGTGTTCGCCATGGGCCTGCTGCTGCTGGCGATGGTGGTGTCGCTGCGCCCGCTGGCAGGGCTGCTGGCGCAGGCTCGCGGCTGAGCCGCGCTTGCCTCGCTTACACAGGCTCGCGCGCCGCGTCGACCAGGTACTGGATCAGCGTTTCAGCGAACTGGGGCAGTTCGCGACCGGGCCGGCGGACCAGGCGCAGCTCGCGCTTGGCCCATTCGTCCTCCAGCTGGATAAAGCGCAGCACCTTGCGGCTGGCGTAGCGGCGCGCGCAGCTGTTGGGCACGATGGCGATGCCCGCGCCGGCCTCGACCATGCGGCACACCGCGTCGAAGCTGCCGACCTGGATGCGCAGGCTGATGCGCTTGCCCATGCCGCCGGCAATGCGGTCCAGGAACGACTGGATGGCGCTGAACTGGTTCAGGCCGACAAAGCGGCAGGTATCGAGCAGGTCAGCGAAATGCAGCCGCTTGAAGGCCGGCAGCGGGTGGTTGACCGGTGCGATCACGATCAGCTCATCGCTGCACAGGTGCATCGCGTCCAGGTCCTGGGTGGCGACTTCGCCGGCCACGATGCCCAGGTCGGCCGCGCCGGCGCTGATGGCCGAGACGATTTCCTGCGACAGGTGCTCTTCCAGTTCGATGTCCACGTCCGGGTTTTCGCTCAGGAAGCGCGATACGCCGGTGGCCAGGAACGAGTTGGTGGCGGTGGTGTTGGCCAGCAGCCGCACGCGGCCCTTGACGCCCTTGGCATAGGGCCGCAGGTCCGCGTGCAGGCATTCCAGTTCGCGGAAGACCTCGCGCGCGTGGTGTAGCAGGGCGTCGCCCGCCGGCGTGAGCCGCACGCCCTTGACCTGCCGGATCAGCAATTGTGTCTGGAACGCCTCTTCCAGCTGCTTGATCCGCGTGCTGGCGGCGGGCAGCGACAGGAAGCTGCGCTCGGCCGCACGGGTCAGGTTCTCCGTCTCGCCGACATTCAGGAAGAGGCGGAGGTCGGTCAGGTCGTAATGCATGGGCTTCCGTCAGGCCAAAGGCCAGTTTTGTGATTCGTGAATTCCAAAGTCTCGTCCGTCAATTTATCGTATCCACTGCGGCATGGACATCCGGATTGACCGCATCGGCGGGCCATGGGCCCGCGGCGCAGGGGTGTTCACCGGGTTTGCGGTCGGTGACCGCACAAAAAGTATCCAGAGGAGCAACGCAATGAGCGGTTTGATGGCAGGCAAGGTCGCGCTGGTGACGGGCGCAGGCGGTGGGATCGGGCGCGGTATCGCGCTGGCAATGGCCGCCGCTGGTGCAAAGGTCGTGGTCAATGACCTCGGCGTGTCGATGACCGGCGAGGGCGGCGATGCCGGCCCCGCACAGCGCGTGGTGGAAGAAATCCGTGCCGCAGGCGGCGAAGCCGTGGCCAATACCGACAGCGTGTCGACCTGGAACGGCGCCAACGCCATCGTGCAATGCGCGCTGGACAACTTCGGGCGCATCGACGCCGTGGTCAACAACGCCGGCAACCTGCGCGACCGCATGTTCTTCAAGATGAATGAAGAAGAGTGGCGCTCGGTGATCGACGTGCACCTGCACGGCACCTTCTTCGTCAGCCGCGCCGCGGCCAACTACTTCAAGGACCAGGAGAGCGGCGCCTTCGTGCACATGACTTCGACCTCGGGCCTGATCGGCAACCTGGGCCAGGCCAACTACTCGGCGGCCAAGCTGGGCATCGCCGCGCTGTCCAAGTCGATCGCACTGGACATGCAGCGCTTCAACGTGCGCTCGAACTGCATCGCACCGTTCGCCTGGAGCCGCATGACCAGCTCGATCCCGGCCGAAACCCCGGAAGAGAAGGCACGCGTGGCCAAGCTGCAGAAGATGGAAGCCGGCAAGATCGGGCCCGTGGCCGTCTACCTGGCCAGCCCGGCTGCGAGCGAAGTCAACGGCCAGATCTTCGCGGTGCGCGCCAACGAGATCATCCTGATGAGCCAGCCGCGCCCGGTGCGCTCGGTCCACATGAGCGAGGGCTGGACCCCGGAGACGGTGGGCGAGATCGCCATGCCGGCCATGCGCAACAGCTTCTTCAAGCTGGAGCGTTCGCCTGACGTGATCAGCTGGGACCCGATCTGATGGCGGGCGGTCAGGCCCCGACGCGCGGCGCGCTTGACGGCGTGCGGGTGCTGGACCTGTCGCGCATCCTGGCCGGCCCCTGGTGCGCGCAGAACCTGGCCGACCTTGGCGCCGAAGTCATCAAGGTGGAGCGGCCCGGCGCGGGCGACGACACCCGTTCGTGGGGGCCGCCCTGGCTGCCCGGCGCGGACGGGCAACCGTCGCGCGACGCCACCTACTTTGCCGGCGCCAACCGCGGCAAGCAGTCGGTCACGCTGGACATCGCCAGCCCGCAAGGGCAGGAGATCGTGCGGGAACTGGCTGCGAAGTCGCAGATCGTGCTGGAGAACTACAAGGTCGGCGACCTGAAGCGCTACGGGCTGGACTATGACAGCCTCAAGGCGATCAACCCGGCCATCGTCTACTGCTCCATCACGGGCTATGGCCAGACCGGCCCGAGCGCGCACAAGCCCGGCTATGACTTCATCTTCCAGGGCCTGGGCGGCCTGATGAGCGTCACCGGCGAGCGCGACGACCTGCCCGGCGGCGGGCCGCAGAAGGTCGGCGTGGCGGTGGTCGACATGCTCACCGGCATGTACGCCACCGTGGCCGTGCTGGCCGCCTTGCGCCATGCCGAACGCACCGGCGAGGGCCAGCATATCGACATGGCCCTGCTCGACGCGGTGGTGGCGGTCGGCGCGACGCCGATCATCGCCCAGCGAGTGACCGGCAAGGCCATGCCGCGCTTCGGCAACGCGCACGCCAACATGGTGCCCTACCATGTGTTCGCCACCGCCGACGGCTACATGATCGTGGCCGCCGGCAACAACGGGCAGTGGCAGGCATATTGCCGCGGCGTCGAGCGTCCCGATCTGGCCGCCGACGAGCGCTTCGCCACCGGCCCGGGCCGCATCATCCACCGCGACACGCTGGTGCCGCTGCTCGAGGCGCATATGCGTACGCGGCCGACTGCGCACTGGGTGCCGGCGCTGGAAGCGCAGGGCATTCCGTGCGGGCCGATCAACGACTACGGCCAGGTGCTGGAAGACCCGCAGGTGCGGCATCGCGAGCTGCAGGTCGACCTGGTGCGCGAGGACGGCAGCCTGTGCCCGACCGTCAAGAGCCCGCTGCGGCTGTCGGCGACCCCGGTGCAATACGACGCGCCGCCGCCGCGGCTGGGCGAGCATACCGTGCAGGTGCTGGAATCGGTGCTGGGTTTGTCGGCCGAGCGGATCGCGAAGCTGCGCGAGCAAGGCGTGGTCTGACGGGCGAGGGGTGCCTGGCAGGCAACTGCCGGGCACCACCCGTCAACCGGCCGGATCACCGGGCCTCTGCACAAAGTCCCCCCATCGCCTAGGCTGTCTGGGTAGCGCCCCGAACCGTTTGCCCGGTTCCCCCCAGGAGACAGCCATGAACGAAGAGACCTTCAACCTCAGCATCCGCAAGTTCCTGAAGGTGGTCGGCGTCAGCTCTCAGCGCGAGATCGAGCAGGCGATCGCCAAGGCTGTGGCCGACGGCACGATCGCCGGCAACGAGCGCTTTCCGGTGTCGGTGACGCTGGAACTGGCGGCGGTCAAGCTCCAGGCGCGCTTCGATGGCGAAATCCAGCTCGAGTAAGCGCGCCGCACTGGCTAGGCACCCGGCACGGCCTCTGCGCGCATCCCCCGCATCCGGTATTCCCCTGGCGCCACGCCGGTCCATTTCTTGAAGGCCCGGTGAAACGTGCTCGGCTCGGAGAAGCCGAGCCGCAGCGCCACGTCCTGCAGCGTCATGCCGGGGCGCTCCATCATGCCGATGGCCACGTCGCGCCGCAGGCTGTCCTTGATGCTCTGGTAGCCGCACCCCTCGTCGCGCAGGCGGCGGCGCAGGGTCTGGGGCGTGAGCCGCAACAGCTGCGCCATCTGCTCCAGCGAGGGCAGTTCGTCGTCCAGGTGCGAGCGCAGGTGCTGCCGGATGCGTTCGGCCAGGCAACTGTTGTCACGGTAGCGGATCAGCAGGTTGCGCGGGGTCTCGCGCAGGAATTCGCGCAGGCTGGCGGCGTCCTGCATCACCGGCAGGCGCAGGCAGGCGGCGTCGAAGTGCAGCACGGAGACCGGCTGGCCGTAATGCACGGCGGTCTTGAATACGCGCTCGGTCTCCGGGCCACCCTGCGACGGCGCGGCGCTCAGGTCGACGCGCGTCAGCGGGATCTGCCCGGCGACCAGCCAGTTGACCAGCGCGTAGGCATGGAAGACGAAGGTCGATTCGGCAAAGCTGCGGCAGGCCGAGGCCGGCGCGCGCGGATGCAGCACCACGGTGGCGGTCTTGCCATCGGCGCTGACATGCAGACGCGGCACGAAGGCGTCGATATGCAGGCGGTACAGGTGCAGCCCGGCGCGGATGGCGTCTTCCAGGGTCGCGCAGTGGATCAGGTTGCGGCACACCTGCGCGAACACGCCTGGGGTCACGGGCCGCTCCAGCAGTCCCCACAGTTCATCGCGCATGACGCGGCGCAGCGTGCGGATCAGCGCCGCGTACTGGCCTTGCGTGACGCGCGCGCTGGGCGAGGCCAGCAGCGCCGGCGAAATTCCGGCCCGGCGCAGCAGTGCGGCAATGTCTTGGCCAAGCCGGCGCGGGCCCAGCAGGATGTGATCGACATGCTGGATCGCTATGGTGTGGCGCGCCGAGGCCTGTGGCGCGGCTTGCGCCGTGGCGGCCGGGGCATCGGCACGGCCTGCGGCACGGCCGCGCCCGAGCGCCGGCGGCAGGGCGCTGCCGGCGAGGTGCGGCTTGCCCTGCACGGGCGGGCGCAGCGATGGCAGGACAGCGGTGTGCATGGGTCTCCTCATCACGGTGACGCGTCGGCCCCGGCACCACGGAACAGCTGGTTCCGCGGGCGTTCCCGGGCGTTTCGCCACATCGTCTTGCCACCTTAGCAAGCGGCGACCGCGCCGCACAATCGGGATTTGCCAAAGGCTGCCTTCCATCTGAGCGATTCGGCCAATCATTTTGGCTTGTCTGGTCATTGTCCAAGCACTGCAGCATCGCGCACTCTCCGGCTAATACCTATGCAAGGTCGGCACACCGGCCCGGACGGGGCCAGAAACGGGGCAAAGACCCGTTCCCGCCTCAGAAAAAACAATGGAGACAACACATGCAGGCAGATCGTCGTAGTGCGTTGTGGCGCCTTGGGGCCGGGTTGCTGGCCGTGGCCGGGGTGCTGGGTGCGGGTGCCGCCTCTGGCCAGGGGCAATTTCCGTCGAAGACCGTCCGGCTGGTTGTGCCGTATCCGGCCGGCGGCGCGACCGACGTGCTGGCGCGTGCCATTGCCGACGGGCTTGGCAAGGCCTGGTCGCGCCCGGTGGTGGTGGAGAACCGCCCCGGCGCCAGCAGCATGATCGGTTCCGAGGCCGTGGCCCGCGCCGAGCCTGACGGCCATACCGCATTGCTGACGATCACCACCCTCGTGCAGGCGCCCAGCCTGTACACGAAGCCGCCGGTGGACCCGGTCAAGGACTTTGCCGCCGTGTCCGAGCTGGGCACCACCAACCTGGTCTTTGCCGTGCACAACTCCGTGCCGGCCACCAGCCTGAAGGAATTCATCGAGCTGGTCCGCGCCAAGCCCAGGCAGTTCTCCTACGGTTCCTACGGCACCGGCTCAAGCGGCCATCTGTACGGCGAGATCTTCAAGGAGTCCGCCAAGCTGGACATGGTCCATGTCTCATACAAGGGCGAGGCACCGGAGTTGAACGACCTGCTGGGCGGGCAGGTGCCGGCCGCCATCATCTCGGTGATGGGCGCCAAGCCGCACAACGCCTCGGGCCGCCTGCGCGCGCTGGCGGTGACCGGCGGCAGCCGCTCGCCGCAGTTGCCGGATGTGCCGACCTTCCGCGAGGCGGGCGTTGCCGGCATGGACGGGCTGGGATGGTTCGGCCTGTTCCTGCCCGCCGCCACGCCGCGGGCCATCGTCGACAAGTACTCGGCCGACGTCAATCGCATCCTGACCCAGCCAGAGATTCGCAAGCGCATGAACGAGATGGGCATCGTCCTGACCGGCAGCACGCCGGATGCGTTCGCACAGACCGTCCAGGCTGACTACGTTCGCTGGGGCAAGGTCATCCGCACCAACAACATCCGCCTGGACTGAGTGTTTCCCGACTGACCTGTATCGATTGCTGCAAATGAAGCCTGCTACCAGTACCAACCAGCCGTTCCGTTCCCCCGCCTGGCCGCCCGGCCTGCCGGCCACGCTGCATACGCCGCGCACCAGTCTGTTCTACAACGTCGAGGCGGCGGCGCACCGCTATCCGGACAAGGCCGCGATCCAGTATTTCGGCACCGCGATCACCTACGGCCAGCTGCAGGACGAGATCGAACGGATGGCGGGTTACCTGCAGCAGGCCTGCGGCATCCAGCCGGGCGACCGGGTGGTGCTGTTCAGCCAGAACTGCCCGCAGTTCGTCATTGCCTACTACGCCATCCTGCGTGCCGAGGGCGTGGTGGTGCCGGCCAACCCGATGTGGCTGGAGGCCGAACTGGCCCATGTGGTCCAGGACAGCGGCGCGGTTGCCGCCTTTGCCGGCAGCGAGCTGTACCAGCGCGTGGCTCCGCTGCACGGCCCGGCGCTGCGCCATGTGATCCTGCACGACTACGGCGGCATGCTGCGCGACGACGGCGGCCTGGCCGTGCCGGCCTGGCTGCGTGAGCCGGCGCCCGCGCCGCAGGCGGCGCCGTCCGGCGCCATGCCGGTGGCCTGGGATGCGGCCAGCGCCGCCGGACACCGGCCGCTGCCGCACCAGGCGGGCTACGACACCCTGTGCATGCTGGCCTATACCTCCGGCACCACCGGCAACCCCAAGGGCTGCATGCATACCCACGGCACGCTGATGACCGCGGCGGCCGGTTCGGTGATCTGGCGCGGGGCCACGCCCGAGTCGGTGGTGCTGGCGGTGGCGCCGATGTTCCACCTGCTGGGCATGCAGAACTGCATGAATTCGCCGCTCTACCTGGGCGCCACCGTGGTGCTGATGCCGCGCTGGGACCGCGCGCTGGCCGCGGACCTGATCGAGCGCTACCGCGTCTCGGTCTGGGGCGCGCCGCCGGCGATGATGGTCGATTTCTTCTCCCAGCCGGGCATCGACGCGCGCGACCTGTCGAGCCTGGCCTACGTGGGCGGCGGCGGCGCGGCCATGCCGGAAGCGGTGGCCAACATGCTGCAGGAGCGCTTCGGCCTGCCCTACGTCGAGGCCTACGGCATGACCGAGACCGCGGCCTTCATCCTGTCGAACCCGCGCAACCAGCCCAAGCGCGAATGCCTGGGCATCGCCACCTTCGGCGTGGACGCGCGCGTGGTCGACCCCGAGACGCTGCAGGAGTTGCCTCACGGCGAGACCGGCGAGATCGTGGTCCATGGCGGCCAGGTGATGCAGGGCTACTGGCACAACCCGGAAGCCAACGCGGCCACCTTCATCGAGCTTGGCGGCAAGCGCTTCCTGCGCACCGGCGACCTCGGCTTCATGGACGAGGATGGCTATTTCTTCATGCGCGACCGCCTCAAGCGCATGATCAACGCGTCCGGCTACAAGGTCTGGCCGGCCGAGGTGGAGAACCTGCTGTACGGCCATCCCGCCATCCACGAAGCCTGCGTGATCGCCGCGCGCGACGAGCGCCGCGGCGAGACCGTCAAGGCCGTGGTGGCGCTGCGCCCGGACGCGCGCGGCACGGCCGAAGCCGACCCCGAGCGCATCATGGCCTGGTGCCGCGAGCACATGGCCGCGTACAAGGTGCCGCGCATCGTCGACGTGGTCGATGCGCTGCCCAAGTCGGCCA
This sequence comes from Cupriavidus lacunae, assembly GCF_003353055.1. GTDB lineage: Bacteria > Pseudomonadota > Gammaproteobacteria > Burkholderiales > Burkholderiaceae > Cupriavidus > Cupriavidus lacunae. The sequence continues at coordinate 73,661 of NZ_QKWJ01000018.1, read as the reverse complement.
CCGGCAAGATCCTGTGGCGCGCCCTGCAAGAGCGCGAGATGCAAGTGGACAACCCGCGCAGCTGACGCCAGCGGGGAATACAAGAAAGAGAGAGGCAGCATGCAGCAAAGCAGACGCAACTGGCTGGCACAGGCCGGCACCCTGGCCGGCGCGGCCATCCTCGGCGGCGCGGGCCAGGCCTTCGCCCAGCAGCCGTACCCCGGCAAGCCGATCCGCATGATCGTGCCGTACCCGGCCGGCGGCGGCACCGACACCGTGGGCCGCCTGATCGGCCAGCGCCTGGCCGAAAGCCTGGGCCAGGCCGTGGTGGTGGAAAACAAGCCCGGCGCCAGCGGCATGCTCGGCAACGACACCGTCGCCAAGGCGCCGGCCGATGGCTACACCCTCCTGCTGGCGATCACCGCGCTGATCCAGTCGCCGGCCCTGTACAAGCGCACGCCGTACGACGTGGCCAGGGACTTCACGCCGGTCTCGCTGATCGCCAAGTCGTCCGACCTGTTCGTGGTGCCCAACCGCGTGCCGGCCAACAATATGCGCGAGTTCCTGGCGCTGGCCAAGGCAGGCAAGCTCAGCTATGGCTCCTATGGCAACGGCACTTCGTCGCACCTGCACGGCGAACTGCTCAGGCAGCAGACTGGCATCGAGATCGCGCATATCCCCTACAAGGGCGCGGCGCCGCTGATGAGCGACCTGCTCGGCGGCCAGGTGGACAGCGCCTTTGTCGACGTGACCTCGGCCAACCCTTACCTGGGCAGCCACAAGTTCAAGATCCTCGGCATCACCGGGACCCAGCGCTACAAGGCGCTGCCCAATGTGCCGACCTTCACCGAACTGGGCCTGCCGGGGTTCGAGCCCAACGGCTGGTTCGCGCTGTTCCTGCCGGCCAATGCGCCCAAGGACGTGACCGCGAAGCTCGCGGCCGAGACCGCGCGCATCGTGCGGCTGCCCGAAGTGACGCAGAAGCTGGCCGGCATGGGCCTGCAGCCGGTCGGGTCCGCGCCGCAGGAACTGGCTGCCGTGGTTGCGGGCGACACGCCCAAGTGGGCCAAGATCGTGCGCGACGCCAATATCCAACTGGACTGAGACCCGCCTACCGGAGCCCATCGATGGAAACCATCCGCTTTGCCGTCGAGGACGGCGTCGCCACGCTGACGCTGGACTCGCCGGCGCGCAAGAACGCGCTGTCCTTGCCGATGCGCGACGAGATCGGCGAAGTGATTCGCCGGGTACGCGCCGACGACAGCGTGCGCGCCCTGATCCTGACCGCCGCCGGCACCGATTTCTCGTCGGGCGGCGACATCAGCTCGATGCAGGTCGAGATCAATGCCGCGCAGGGCCGACGGCGCCTGCGGAATGTGCACGGCTGGCTGGAAGACCTGATCCAGCTCGACGTGCCGGTCATCGCCGCGGTGGACGGCGCGGCCTATGGCGCGGGCTTCAGCCTGGCGCTGACCGCCGACATCATCCTGGCCACGCCGCGCGCGCGCTTCGGGTTGCCGTTCCTGCGCATGGGGCTGGTCCCCGACTGTGGCGTGTTCTACACGCTGCCGCGGATGATCGGCCTGCAGCGGGCCAAGGCGCTGATGTTCTCGATGCGCGAGCTGAACGCCCAGGCCGCGCAAGACCTTGGCATCGTCATGGAAATCGTGCCGGCCGACAGCCTGCAGGAACGCGCGCGGGCGCTGGCGCATGCCTTCAACGAGGCATCGCCGGTGGCGGTGGGCCTGACCAAGCAGGCGCTGAACGCGTCCCTGAACCAGGACCTGCACACCATGCTGGCGATGGAAGCGGACGGGCAGGGCATTGCCTTCTCCACCGCCTATCGCCGGGAGGCCGCCGACCGCTTCATGGCCAAGGAGCCGCTGCGCTACCGCTGGCCGGACTGAGCGGCCGGGCCGGTCATGCTGCTCCGCAGCATCCGGCAGAGCGGCCGCTTCATTGTTTACCTATATAGGCAGGCGCCGGCAGCAGGTCGCCGCTTGCCTGCTCATCTTCACGTTTACCCTGATACCAACGCATTATGGGATCCCACGACCAGAACGCGGCGCCCGCCGCACGCCAGACCCCCTGGATGACCGAAGACCTGGAGATGTTCCAGGAAACCGTGCGCCGCTTCATCGAGCGCGAACTTGCCCCCAACGAGGCCCGCTGGGCCGAGCAGGGCTATATCGACCGCGACATGTGGCGCCGCGCCGGCCAGATCGGGCTGCTGTGCGCCAGCATCCCCGAGGAATACGGCGGCGGCGGCGGCACCTTTGCCCACGAGGCCGTCATCACCCAGGAAATGTCGCGCGCGGTCTGCACCAGCCTGGGCAATAACGTGCACAGCGGCATCGTGGCACATTACCTGCTCAACTACGGCATGGAGGAGCAGAAGAAGAAATGGCTGCCGCAGATGGCCAGCGGCGAACTGGTGGCCGCCATCGCCATGTCGGAACCTGGCGCCGGTTCCGACCTCAAAGCAATACGCACCCGCGCGGTGCGGGAAAAGACCGAGAATGGGGACTGCTATCGCATAAACGGTGCAAAGACTTTCATTACCAACGGGTATCACGCCGAACTGATCTGCGTGGTGGCCAAGACCGATCCTGAAGCCGGTTCGCGCGGCGTGTCCCTGGTCATGGTGGAGACGCGCGACCTGCCGGGCTTCCGTCGCGGCCGCATTCTCGAAAAGATCGGGCAGAAGGGCCAGGACACCGCCGAACTCTTCTTCGATGACGTGCTGGTGCCGTGCTCGAACCTGCTCGGCACGCAGGAAGGCCAGGGCTTCTACCAGCTCATGCAGCAACTGCCGCAGGAGCGCATGATCATTGCGCTCGGGGCCGTGGCGACGATGCAGCGCGCCATCGAACTGACCACCGAATACGTGCGCCAGCGCCAGGTGTTCGGCCAGCCGCTGGCCGACTTGCAGAACACTCGCTTCACGCTGGCGGAGTGCAAGACGGTGGCCACCATTGCCGCGACCTTCGTCGACGACTGCATGCTGCGCCTGATGGACGGCAAGCTCGATGCGGCCACGGCGGCCATGGCCAAATGGTGGTGCACCCAACAGAACTGCCAGGTCATCGACGAGTGCCTGCAGTTGCACGGCGGCTACGGCTACATGCTGGAATACCCGATCGCGCGCATGTACGCGAACGCACGCGTGAGCAAGATCTTCGGTGGCTCCAACGAGATCATGAAGGAGCTGGTCGCGCGCACGCTCTGAGGGCTGCGAATCAGGGCTCCGCTATCAGCACTGTCCGCGTGCTAGTGCGCGCCAACGCGTAAGAAAATGCGGAAATTTGAAAGCCGGCACCTGTGCCGGCTTTCGTGCTTATGGTTACAAAACCGGATGTGCACGGATGGCGGGAAAGGTGTAAGGTGTGTCACAAGCATGGTCAATGGCCCGTCGCGCGCGGGGGTGAAGCCGAGCCAAATCAGCCAAAAGCTGACAGCGAAATCCGGCAGGAAATGCAGCGGGAAACAAGCGTTGCATCAATGCAAGATTCGTCAACTCGGACTCCACCATCGCCGTTATTTGACTATGATGAAGTAAAGACTTCGCAACATGACAGGTCGCCAGGCCGGGGTGGTGCACCGCGAACGTTGCGCGAAGCCTTTGGGGTAGCACTACCTACGCCTCGGACGTGAACTCTGACGGGAGTGAGGTATGGACATTTTTGGCCATTACGCTACGCGGTTCGAAGCTCGCAAGGAAGAGGAATACAGCATCCAGGAATACCTGGAGATCTGCAAGAAGGATCCCACTGCCTACGCGACCGCTGCCGAACGCATGCTCGCCGCAATCGGCCAGCCTGAGCTGGTGGACACCCACCACGACCCCAGGCTGTCCCGCCTTTTCTTCAACAAGGTCATCCGCATCTATCCGGCCTTCCGAGATTTCTACGGCATGGAGGACACGATTGAGCAGATCGTTGCGTTCTTCAAGCACGCGGCGCAGGGCCTGGAAGAGCGCAAGCAGATCCTCTACCTGCTCGGGCCTCCGGGTGGTGGCAAGTCCTCGCTTGCTGAAAAGCTCAAGGCGCTGATGGAGGAGATCCCCATCTACGCGCTCAAGGGTTCGCCGATCCATGAGTCGCCGCTGGGGCTGTTCGCGCCAGAGGAAGACGGCAAGATCCTGGAAGAGGACTACGGCATTCCGATCCGGTATCTGAACACCATTGCCTCGCCATGGGCGGTCAAGCGCCTGCATGAGTTCAACGGGGATATCACCAGGTTCCGGGTGGTCAAGCTGCGCCCTTCGGTGCTGTCGCAGATTGCGATCTCGAAGACGGAGCCTGGCGATGAAAACAACCAGGATATTTCCTCGCTGGTCGGCAAGGTCGACATCCGCAAGCTGGAAGATTTTCCACAGGACGATCCGGACGCCTACTCCTATTCCGGCGGGCTCTGCCTGGCCAACCGCGGCCTGCTCGAGTTCGTCGAAATGTTCAAGGCGCCCATCAAGGTCCTGCACCCGCTGCTGACGGCAACGCAGGAAGGCAACTACAAGGGTACCGAAGGCTTCGGCGCGATCCCGTTCGACGGCATCGTCCTGGCGCACTCGAACGAGGCGGAGTGGACGACCTTCAAGGCGGACAAGAACAACGAGGCTTTCCTGGACCGGATCTATATCGTCAAGGTGCCATACGTGCTGCGCGTGTCCGACGAGGTGAAGATCTACGACAAGTTGCTGCGCAGCAGTTCGCTGTCGGCCGCGCCATGCGCGCCCAACTCGCTGAAGATGATGGCGCAGTTCGCGGTGCTCACGCGTATCAAGGAGCCCGAGAACTCCAACGTCTTCTCGAAGATGCGCGTCTATGACGGCGAGAGCCTGAAGGACGTGGACCCGAAAGCCAAGTCGTACCAGGAATACCGCGACTACGCCGGCATCGACGAGGGCATGAACGGGCTGTCGACGCGCTTTGCCTTCAAGGTCCTGTCCAAGGTCTTCAACTTCGACAATACCGAAGTGGCGGCCAACCCCGTGCACCTGCTGTACGTGCTCGAGCAGCAGATCGAGCGCGAGCAGTTCCCGCCGGAGCAGGAAGCCAAGCTGTTGTCGTACATCAAGGAGTACCTGACCACGCCGTTCGTGGAGTTCATCGGCAAGGAGATCCAGACCGCCTACCTGGAGTCGTATTCCGAGTATGGCCAGAACATCTTCGACCGCTATGTGGTGTTCGCCGACCTGTGGATCCAGGACCAGGAGTACCGCGATCCGAATACCGGCGAGATCCTCGACCGCAATGCGCTGAACGACGAGCTTGAGAAAGTGGAAAAGCCCGCGGGTATCTCGAACCCGAAGGACTTCCGCAACGAGATCGTCAATTTCGTACTGCGGGCGCGGGCCAACAACGGCGGCAAGAACCCGGTCTGGACCAGCTATGAAAAGCTGCGGATGGTGATCGAGAAGCGCATGTTCTCCACCACGGAGGACCTGCTGCCGGTGATCTCGTTCAACGCCAAGTCTTCACGCGAAGACCAGGACAAGCACGAGAACTTCGTCAACCGCATGGTCGAGAAGGGGTACACGCCCAAGCAAGTGAGACTGTTGGTGGAGTGGTATCTGCGCGTAAGAAAGTCATCGTAACGGCGCCGCGGAACAGGTCTCTCAACGAGGGCAACATATGGCTACGGTCATCGATCGGCGCGAGAACGGCGGCAACAAGAGTGCCGTCAACCAGCAACGTTTCATCAAGCGCTACCGCGAGCAGATACGGCAAGCGGTGGCAAAGGCGGTGTCCGGCCGGAAGATCATGGACATCGAGCAGAGCGGCCAGGTGTCCATTCCGGTCAAGGACATCAGCGAACCGATTTTCCACCACGGCCCGGGCGGGCGGCGCGAGTGGATTCACCCTGGCAACAAGAAGTTCGTCAAGGGCGATTCCTTCGACCGCCAGCAGCAGGGCGGTGGCGGGTCCGGTTCGCGGGCCAGCGACAGCGGCGAGGGCGAGGACGATTTCGTCTTCACGCTGTCGCGCGAGGATTTCCTGAACTTCTTCTTCGAGGACATGGCGCTGCCGGACCTGGCCAAGCGCCACCTCGCCAAGATTGCCGAGGTGCGCAAGGTGCGCGCCGGCTATTCCATCGATGGCACGCCTGCCAACCTGTCGATCCTGCGCACCATGCGCAGCTCGCTGGGGCGGCGCATCGCCTTGTCCAGCCCTTACCAGAAGCGCCTGCGCGAACTGGAGCTGGAATACAGCGAGGCGCTGGAAAAGGACGGCCCCTATGCCGAAGGCACGCTCGAGGTGATGGAGAAGATGCGGCACCTGCGCGCCTGCATCGACCGCGTGCCCTTTATCGAGAAACTCGACCTGCGCTACAACAACCGCGTGCTGAAGAAGCGCCCGCAGGCCCAGGCGGTGATGTTCTGCCTGATGGACGTGTCCGGCTCGATGGACGAGAGCCGCAAGGACCTGGCCAAGCGCTTCTTCATGCTGCTGTACCTGTTCCTGAAGCGCAATTACGAGCGCATCGACGTGGTGTTCATTCGCCATCACACGGTGGCGAAGGAAGTCGAAGAGGAAGACTTCTTCCACTCGCGCGAATCCGGTGGTACCGTGGTGTCCAGTGCGCTGAAGCTGATGGTGGAAGTGATCCACGACCGCTATCCGCCGAGTCAGTGGAACATCTACTGCGCGCAGGCTTCGGACGGTGATAACTGGGCCGGCGATTCCGAGCTGTGCGGACGCCTGCTGCGCGAGTCGATCCTGCCACTGGTGCAGTACTACGCATACGTGGAAGTGGCCTCCGAGGAGCCGCAGAACCTCTGGGAAGAGTACCTGACGGTCAAGGGCCAGTTCGATCACTTTGCGATGCAGCGCATCATCGGCGCGGACGAGATCTACCCGGTGCTGCACGACCTGTTCCAGAAGCGCGCGGCATAATCGGTGTCGATCGAGGCCTTCCGCCGGAAGGCCGCGGTGAAGGCTGCAGTCGGAAGGCAACTGGCGAGGCAAGGGAACCACGCGGCGCGGCCATGCCGTGCGCACGGTCTGCTGCCTTGCCCGGGCAAAAGGGGCGAAGATGGCTTATCTCTCCACGGGTTCGGAATGGACCTTCGAGCTGATCAAACGGTATGACCGCGAGATCGCCCGCATCGCCGGCGAATTCGGGCTGGATACCTATCCCAACCAGATCGAGATCATCACCGCCGAGCAGATGCTCGACGCCTATGCGTCGTCGGGGCTGCCGGTCGGCTACAGCCACTGGTCCTACGGCAAGCACTTCCTGGCGTCCGAGCGCAGCTACCAGCGCGGCCACATGGGGCTGGCCTACGAGATCGTCATCAACTCCAACCCCTGCATCGCCTACCTGATGGAGGAGAACACTATGCCGATGCAGGCGCTGACGATCGCGCACGCCTGCTACGGCCACAACTCCTTCTTCAAGGGCAACTACCTGTTCCGCACCTGGACCAACGCGGACGCCATCGTCGACTACCTGCTGTTTGCCAAGAATTACGTGGCCGAGTGCGAGCAGCGCTACGGCGAACGGGAGGTGGAGCTGCTGCTGGACTCCTGCCACGCCTTGCAGAACTATGGCGTGGACCGCTACAAGCGGCCCAAGAAGCTGTCCATCACCGAAGAGAAGGCGCGCCAGGCCGATCGCGAGAACTACCTGCAGATGCAGGTCAACGACCTGTGGCGCACTCTGCCCAAGAGCCGGCCGCATGCGCTGTCGTCGGAGGACGACGCGTCCGAGCCGGATATCATGTTCCCGCCGGAGCCGCAGGAGAACCTGCTGTACTTCATCGAGAAAAATGCGCCCAAGCTGGCGTCGTGGCAGCGCGAGATCGTGCGCATCGTGCGCAAGATCGCGCAGTACTTCTATCCGCAGCGCCAGACCAAGGTCATGAATGAAGGCTGGGCCACGTTCTGGCACTACACCATCATCAACCAGCTGTACGAGGAAAAGCTGGTCAACGACGCCTTCATGATGGAGTTGCTGCAGGCGCACACCAATGTCATCTACCAGCCGCCGTACCACAGCCCCTACTACAGCGGCATGAACCCTTACACGGTGGGTTTCCTGATGTTCCAGGACCTGCGCCGCATGTGCGAGCACCCGACCGAAGAAGACTACCGCTGGGCGCCGGAGATCGCGGGCACCGACTGGCACAAGACGCTGGACTTCGCCATGCGCAACTTCAAGGACGAGAGCTTCCTGCTGCAGTTCCTGTCGCCGCGTGTGATCCGCGAGCTGAAGCTGTTCTCTGTGCTCGACGATGACCGCGAAGGCAAGCTGCGCGTCACCGCGATCCATGACGACGAGGGCTACCGCGGCATTCGCCAGCTGATGGCCGCGCAGTACGACCTGTCCAGCATGGAGCCCAATATCCAGGTCACCAACGTTGATGTGGGCGGCGACCGCTCGCTGACGCTGCGCCACCTGCAGAATGACCGCCGGCCGCTGGCGCACAACTTCGACGAGGTGATACGGCACGTGACCCGGCTGTGGGGCTTCACCGTGCGGCTTGAGGTGGCCTACGAAGACGGCCGCACCGAGCTGAAGTACGAGTGCAAGCCTGAGCGGCGCCACCGCCGCCCGCACGGCGGCCTTAGCCTGGCCGCCTGACCCCGCCGACCGCGGGGTCAGGCCCCGCGGCTCAGGCGACGGGCGCGGGCTCGCACCAGTCGCGCACCAGTTCCACCGCGTTGCGGCCCTCGCTGGCGCACACTTGTTCGCCCAGCACACGGCTCCACCAGCGCTCCGACCCGTCCGCCACGCGCCACGCATGCAGCCGGCGCGTATAGAGCTGCAGGTCGTACTCCTCTGTGATCCCGATGGCGCCGTGCACGGCGTGGGCGATGGCGGCCACCGGCGTGACCGCGTCGCTGGCGCGCAGCTTGCCGATCGCCGTGCGCAGCCGCTCGGGCGTGCCGGTGCCGCTGTCGCAGGCCAGCTGTGCCGCCACGCGTGCCGCGGCGACATGCTCGGCCATCTCGCTGACCTGGTGCTGGATCGCCTGGAACTTGCCGATGGCGCGGCCGAACTGCTGGCGGTCGTTGGCGTACTGCAGTGTCATGTCGAGCACGTGCGACAGCGCGCCGGCCAGTTGCGCCGCGTGCAGGCAGGCGCCCAGCGTGCGCAGGGTGCCGGCGGGCAGCGAAAATGCCGCTGGTGCCGAGGCGCCAGGGCGCGGCACGCGCAGCGTCAGGTCGTGATGTGCGCCCGTGGGTTCGGCGCGGGCATCCGCAGCAGGCAGCAGCAGGCAGCGCTCGCCGTCCTGCAGCAGGAACCACTGCGCATGGCGGGCATCGGCAACCAGTGCCGCGCCGGCGCAGTCTTCAAAGCCCGCAAGCGCAATCGGGCCGCCAGGCAGGGCGATGCCGCTGGCCTGCAGCAGCGCGCGGGCAAAGATGGTCTGCCCCAGCGGCAGCGGCAAGGCGTGGCGGCCGGTGACAAAGAGCACCGGCGCCAGGTCGCGCAGCGGCAGCGCGGCGCCGCCGGCGGATTCGGGCAGCAGGCAATCAGCAAAGCCGCTTTCCAGTAGTGCTTGCCACAGCGGCTGCGGATCGCCCTGCTGTTCCAGCGCGCGCACGGTGGCGGGGGGGCAGCAGTCGCGCAGCAGGGCGTCGAGGGCGTCGGAGTAGGCGTTATGCATGATGGATCTCGTTCAGGATGGCGGTCGACGGGGGCGGATTCAACGCAGGCCGAGCCCGCGCGCGATCATGCCGCGCAGGATTTCGCGGGTGCCGCCGCGCAGCGAGTACGACGGTGCGATCTGCGTGACATAGGCCAGGGTGCGATACAGCGCCCCGTCGGCCGCCAGGGCGGGTTCGTCGCCGAGCGCGGCCTCCACCAGTGCCGGAATCGACTGCTCGAAGGTGGTGCCCAGGTCCTTCACCAGCGCGGCCTCCACCACCGGGCTTTCGCCGGCGACCAGCCGCGACGTGACCGCCAGCGACATGGCGCGCAGCACCGCCAGGTGGCCGGCGAGCCGGCCTGCGGTCACCGTGTCGCGCCGCGCGGGTGGCAGCCGGCGCATGGCGTCGAGCCAGGTGTCGAGCAGCACCACGCTGGAATAGAGGCGCTCGGGGCCGCTGCGCTCGAAGGCCAGCTCGGCGTTGACCTGCTCCCAGCCGCTGCCTTCCTGGCCGACCAGCGCATCCGGGGCCAGCGCCACGTCGTCGAAGGTGACTTCAGAGAAGTGCGCATCGCCGGCCAGGTCGTGGATCGGCCGCACCGTGACCCCCGGCGCGTGCAGGTCGACGATGAACTGCGACAGCCCGGCCTGCCGGTCCTGCGGCGTGCCCGAGGTGCGCACCAGCGCGATCATGTAGTGGCAGCGGTCGGCATTGGTGGTCCAGATCTTGCGGCCGTTCAGGCACCAGCTGCCGTCCGGCTGGCGCACCGCGCGCGTGGCCACGCTGGCCAGGTCCGAGCCGGAGTTGGGCTCGCTCATGCCGATGCAGAAGAACGCCTCGCCGCGGCTGATCGCGGGCAGGTAGCGCGCCTTCTGCGCGTCGTTGCCGTAGCGCAGGATCAGCGGGCCGCTCTGGCGGTCGGCAATCCAGTGCGCCGACACCGGCGCGCCGCAGGCCAGCAGTTCTTCCACCAGCACGAAACGCGAAAACGGGTCCAGCCCCGCGCCGCCGAACTGCGCCGGCAGCGTGATGCCGACCCAGCCGCGCGCGGCCAGCGCCCGGCTGAAGCCGGCATCGAACCCCATCCACGAGCGCGCCCGTGTTTCCGGCGGCAGCGCGGGCAGGTGTTGGTCCAGGAAGGCCCGCACCTCGCCGCGGAAGGCCACGGCGTGCGGCGGCAGGGAGGTCAGGCCGAAGGTGGAAAGCAATGCGGTCACGGTGAAATCCTGTAGGTAGATATTGCGAAGCCGTTGTTCAGCGCCCCGCCAGCAACCGGCGCGCGGTATAGGTCATGACCTGCTCGCCGCGCTGGTTGAATACCTCGATGCGTGAATCCACCACGGCGCGGCCGCTGCGCGAGGTCGGGCGGATGCCGGTCACGGTCACGGTGGCGTGGATGGTGTCGCCCACCACCACCGGGGCGAGGATCTGCTGCGTGAGTTCCAGCATGGCCAGCCCGGTGCCCTGGATCATGGTCTGCAGGATGAAGCCCTCGATCAGCGTGTAGGTCAGCGCCGCCGGCACCGGCCGGCCCTGGATGGCGCCGCCGTCGTAGCCGGCTTCGATAAAGATGGCCTCGACCATGCCGGTGACGGAGATGAAATTGACCAGGTCGGTCTCGGTCACGGTGCGGGCGAAGGTGCGGAAGGCCTGGCCTTCCTGCAGGTCCTGCCAGTAGAAGCCCTGGCCCAGGCGCGGCAATTCTGCGTGCGTCATGATGTCTCCCTGGCGGGTGCGCAGCGTGCGGCACCGCTCTGTTGCAGTTGTGCGATCTCTTCGGCGGACAGGCCCGCCTGCGCCAGCACGGCCCCGGTGTGCTCGCCCAGCCGCGGCGGGATGCCCAGCGGCGCGCGCTGGCCATTGAAACGCACCGGCGCGCCGGGAAAGCGCAGCGTGCCCATCGCCGGGTCCTCGACGGTCTCGAAGAAGCCGGTGGCGGCCAGGTGCGGATCGGCTGGCAGGTCGTCGAGTGCATTGATGCGCGCCACCGGGATCTGCAGGCGTTCGCACAGCGCCACCCAGTATGCGGTCGAATGTCCTTGCACGATCTCGCCGGTGAGCTCGTACAGCGTCTCGATATGCCGCGTGCGTGCCGCGATGTCGGCAAAGCGCGCATCGGCGGCCAGCTCGGGGCGCCCGGCGGCATGGAAGAAGTCGCGCCAGTGCGCGTCGGTGTACGGCATCATGCAGACATTGCCGTCGGCGCTGCGGTACGGGCGGCGCAGCGGCGCCAGCACGCGCGGATAGCCGCTCGGGCCGCGCGGGGGCTCGAAGTGGCGGCCGTAGAAGTGCTCGACCAGGTTGAAGGCGACCATGGACTCGAACATCGGCACCTCGACCAGCGTGCCATGGCCGCTGCTGCCATCGGCGGTGCGCCGCGCGCGCCCGGCCAGCGCCGCGCAGACCGACAGCGCGGCCACCAGCCCGCTGGTCTTGTCCGCGGCGATCGTGGGGAAATAGCGGCTGTCGCCGGTTTGCGCCGCCATCAGCGCGGCATTGCCCGACAGGCCCTGGATGACGTCGTCATACGCTGGCCGGCCCCCGTAGGGGCCGTCCTCGGCAAAGCCGAGCAGGCTGACAAAGACCAGTTCCGGGTGGCGTGCCCGCACGTCGTCGGGCGCCAGCCCAAGCGCGGCCAGCTTCTGCGGGCGCATGCTGTGCATCAGCACGTCGGCGCCGGTCAGCACGCGGTCCAGCGCGGCCTGCGCGGCGGGCTGCTTCAGGTCCAGCACCACGCTGCGCTTGCTGCGGTTGACGCCCAGGAAGATGGCCGCCATGCCGGGCTCGGTGGCGGGGCCGGTGCGGCGCGTGGAATCGCCCTCGGGCGGCTCGACCTTGATCACCTCGGCGCCTAGGTCGGCCAGCCACTGGCTGGCATACGGCCCCATCACCACCGCGGACAGGTCGACTACGCGGATGCCTGCAAGCGGCAGCATGTTGTCTCCGATCTTTTGTACTGTGGGGCACAGGGTAGATCAGCGGACGCGGCCTGGTCTAATATTAGTTTTTTAGAAATCGATATCTATTGGATATTACCGAGACATGGACTTCCGCCAGCTGCAGCAGTTCGTCGCCCTGGCCGAGACGGGCAACTTCCACCGCGCCGCCGAACGCCTGCACATGGCACAGCCGCCGCTTTCGATTTCCATCCGCAAGCTCGAGGACCAGCTCGGCACGGCGCTGTTCGTGCGCACCTCGCGCGGGGTGCGGCTGACGCAGGCGGGCGAGGCGGCGCTGCACGATGCGCGCCGCGCGCTGTTCCATGCGCAGCAGGCACGGGCAGCGGCGATTGCGGCGGGGCAGGGCGAGCGCGGTGCGCTGCGCATCGGCTTTATCGGCTCGGCCACCTATGCGCTGCTGCCCAAGCTGATCCCGGCGTTCCGCGCGGCGCATCCCGGCATCGAGCTGATCCTGCATGAATCCACCACGGCCGCGATCCTGGACCGCCTGGAGAAGCATCAGATCGATGCCGGCCTGGTGCGCTTCCCGGTCCTGAGCAGCGGTGCCTATTCGCTGACGCCGCTGGAGAATGATGTCTTTGTGGCAGCGGTGCCGGCCGACAGCCCGCTGGCGCGCGAGGAATCCATCCCGCTGCGCGCGCTCGCCGACGAGCCGTTCATCCTGTATCCGGCGGCGCAGGTGCCCAACCTGCATGCGGTGGCGATGATGCTGTGCCAGCAGGCGGGCTTCGTGCCGCGGGTGACGCAAGAGGCGGTGCAGGTGCAGACCCAGGTCAGCCTGGTGGAAAGCGGCCTTGGCGTGGCGCTGGTGCCGAGCGTGGCGGCGCGCTACGCCAACCAGCGCGTGCGCTTCCTGCCGTTGTCGAGCCCGCGGCCGGCTGGGCGCATCGGCATTGCGCTGGCGTCGCGGCCCGATGACGGCGATCGGCAGGTACAGCGCTTCCTGGCGGCGGCGCAGGCTGCGGTGAAGTGAAAGGAGGCGGGGACCGCCGCTTCAGGCGACGCGCGGGCGCGGTAAGCGCGGCCGGACCGCCGGGGTCACGCCGGCGCGCTCCAGGTTCACGCCTGGCAGCAGGTGCAGCAGCCGCACCAGCTCGGACTGGCGGTGCGTGCCGGTCTTGCGCAGCGTGTCGCGGATATGCACGCGCACGGTATGGGGCGACAGGAACTCGCGCTCGGCAATTTCATTGAGGGTTTCGCCGGCGGCCAGGCGGATGGCGATGATGCTCTCCTTGCGCGACAGCCCGAACAGCGAGGTCAGCACGCCCGCATCCAGCACCGAGCGCGATTCCGAATTGCCCAGCAGCAGCATCGCCGCCGGCAACTGCCACGGTCCTTCCACCGGCTGGCGCGAGACCAGCGGCGTGACGATGATCGGCACCGGCTGCCCGCCGGAGGTGATATGCATCCACGAACCAGAGGCGGCCTCGGCACCGCGGCCCCGCATGGCGCCGTCGAGCAGCTTGCGCAGCACTGCCTGCAGCGTGTCGCTGTGGGCGCGCAGCACGCCGTCCTGCAGCGACAGGTGGCTGTCGGCCTGCACCAGCGCCTCGGCCCAGCTATTGGCATAGCGCACGCGCAGGTCGGCCTGCAGCACCATCACGCCGAAGTCCAGGGTATCGAGCCCGGCCAGGCCCAGGCTGGCCAGCCCGCTCAGTTCGAAGTTGCGCTGCTGCATCCGCGCGGCGCGCACCCAATGCGGCATGACATGCGCGAGGCGCCGCTCGCGCTGGCCCGCGCTGCTATGGCCCGCGTCGGTGCCGCTCATCAGCACGCATACTTCGGCGTTTTCAATCAGGCGGATACCTTGTTCCAGTTCGCTGCAAGCCAGCGCAGCCGTGGGCGAATCCGCGATGCCACCGTCGTGCGCGGCAGCAAACGCGGATGCGCCGTCGCAGGACAGCGCCGGCGCGTCATGGGGGGCACAGCAAGTGCCTGGGGGCAGGTCGAGCGGTCCGGTCAGGCAGTCGGGCAGGCTGGCACCGCTGGTGAAGCAGCCATGCGGGGTCACGCCAAGGCGGGCATGGCCGGCCAGCTTGTCCCAGATCAGGTAGCGCGGGCTGCATGTGAAGGTGTACCGGGAAAAGAGGTCGAGGGCGGCGGGCATGGCCGCGACGTCCAGCGCGGACTCATAGATGGAGTCGACCAGACGATGGAAGTCCTCGTCCGTAGTCGGGTGTTCGCCCATGTTCAGATCCCCCCGTTGGCAAACGCCTCTTGCTCTGCGCCACGGCAAGTGGCTACATCCCTTTATCGGCTCCGTTCTGGCGTTCTGTAGATGCGCCGATACGGATGCTGCTGGCAGCGCGATTTGTCCCATCGCGTTTGCCGCCCCCAATCATGCCAAACAATGTTGTTTGTTTTATCCCCCGTGTCGGGGGGGAAAACACCGATTGTGCGGCGCAACTTCCCGCCAGGCCTGGCCTGGCGCGCTTATGCCGCGGCGCGATGGTAATACGGTTGCGGGAAATATCAAAATTTTCAGCGCTGAAATTGTGTACTAAGTTTCACATGCGCGAGGCCTCGGCGTCGTTGTGGCCTTGGGCAGAGGCCGGCCCAGGCGAGACGCTTGTGATCGGCGGTACTATTGCAGTCAAGCTGCATGGACAAAGGTGACGATGCCGATCCTGACCGTGAGAAATGTGCCCGACGACGTGCACCGCGCATTGTGCGCCCGAGCTTTGCAGAACGGACGCACCGTCGAGGCGGAGCTGATCGAGATTCTGGCTGACGCAGTCTTGTCCGCCGGGCGCCTGCAACTGGGTGATGCGCTGGCGGCGCTCGGTCGCGAGCTCGGCCTGTCGAATGCAGATATCGAGGCGATCGAGCACGCAAACGTCCGCTGTCAAGGAAACCGCCTCCATTTGGACTGATGCGGCCTCAGTCGGTGCACCCGTTAGCGGGCATCGGCAGTGCGATCACTGCTGTGCCTGGGTTGGCGTTACCTGTTCCACCCCCGCCAGTTGCGCCACCCCGCCATCCACCTGGATCGTCAGGCTCGGCGATGCCATGCGGATGCCGTTGGCGTCGAAATTGCGCTTGAGCCGCACGTTGAACGCGCGCGTGATTTCGGCCTGCATCAGCGGGCGCGTCTTGATCTGCGCCATCACGACCGGCCCGTTCGGGTCGAAGCGGTCCAGGCCCAGGATGTCCAGCCCCGACATCAGGTTGCGCGCGTAGCGGTGGTCGCGTGCGAGTTCTGCTCCGGTGGTGCGGATCAGTTCCAGCGCCCGGTCCAGGTCGCTCTGGTAGGTGATGCCGATATTGAACACCGCGTAGCCGTAGCCGCGCGACAGATTCTTGACCGCCTTGATCTGGCTGTACGGCAGCGTGTGCAGCGCGCCGCGGCCATCGCGCAGCCTGACGGTGCGGATGGTCATGGCTTCGACCACGCCGGCATGGTCGGGCAGTTCGATCGAGTCGCCGATGGCGATGGAGTCCTCGATCACGATGAACAGCCCGGTAATCAGGTCCTGCACCAGGCTTTGCGCGCCGAAGCCGATGGCCAGCCCGACCACGCCCGCGCCGGCCAGCAGCGGCGTGACGTTGACGCCCAGGTTGGCCAGCACCGCGATCACGGTGATGACCAGCAGGCCGATGAGCGAAGCATTGCGCACCAGCGGCAGGATGGTCTTGGCCCGCAGGCTCGGCTGCGCGCTGCGCCCGGGCGCCGGCGACAATGACTGCATGATGGCCGTGTCGATCAGCAGCCAGACCAGCCAGGCCAGCAGCACGGTGCTGGTGACCCTGAAGATGGTTTCGGTCAGGTGGCGGCCGGCGGCCGATGAATCGGCAAGCCGCACCAGCGAAGAGCCCCAGATGCGCATGACCATTTCCAGGAACACCGCCCAGATCAGCACGCGCGCCAGCGCCAGCGCAAAGCGCCCGAAGCGCTGCAGGTAGGCCGAGCGGCGGCGGTCGCGGATGCGCGGCGCGCGCGCGGTGGCCTTGGGCGAGCGCCCCACTACCATCGTCAGCAGCAGCGCGGCGAGGAACAGCGCCACCGACGCCACCGTGCGGCGCAGCAACACATCGGCATTGCCGGTGGCCAGGACGGTGCCGACCACCGATGCCACCACCACCGCCAGCACCGGCAGGTGCCAGGCCTGGCCGGCCAGGCGCAGCAGGTCAGTCACCGCGGGGTGCGCCTGGCGGAAGGCCAGCGGCCGCTGGCCGATCAGCTGGCCGATCTGGCGCCGGAAGCACAGCGCGAACGCGCCGATCCCCAGGGCCGCGGCAATGTTGGCCAGGGTGGCGATCAATGCGGACAGGTTGTTGCCGAGCACGGCGATCACACGGGCGTCGGTGGCGCCGTCGCCCAGCGCCGCCAGCGCGCCGGTGCAGAACAGCAGCCACGGCGAGTGCTCCAGCAGTTGCCGTACTGCCAACTGCCGGTGCGCGGTGCGGAACAGCGCGAAGATGACCTGGCAGACCGCGGCAGCGATCGCCCCGGCCACGATCGCGTAGGCCACCAGCACGGCGGCGACGCTGGCCGGCGACTGCGCGAACAGGTGATGGGCCAGCAGCAGCGTCAGCCCGAACGCCACCACCCACGGCCCGATATGGCGCAGCATGAAGATGCCGACGTCGACCCACGAGGGCAGCTCGGGCAGCTTGCCGCGCTCGGCGCGCGGGGCCCTGGATGCGCGCCGGCGCCGGATGCGGTGGCCGATCTCCCACAGCACCCAGCCGCACACCGCCCAGGCCGCCAGCACCAGCGCGAATTCGCGCAGCGAGTCCAGTCTTGTGCGCGTGCCGCCATGTGTCAGCGCGGTGCGCCATTCCTCGCCGGCGAAACGCGTGCGCCAGCGCCAGTACTGCCATGGGCCGTGGTCTTCGCGCAGGTGCGAGTCGACCTCGTCCAGCACTTCGGCCATGGCGCCGATCAGGCCCGGCGCGGAAGCGCCGGCCGGGGCCGCCGCCCCGGAGGCAGCGGGCCCGGAGGCATCCAGTCCCCGCCGCAGGGTCTGCAACTGGCCCACCAGGGCGCGCCGCTCGCGATCGTCCTGCAGCGTGGCGATGACCTGGTCCAGCGACTGCGCCAGCGGCACGCTGGCGGCGGGTGCACTGGCCGGGGCGGCGGGCTTTTCGACCCGGGCCATCAGCGACGCTAGCGAGCCGGCCGGGGCGGCGCGCGCCGGGGTGGCATACAGCAGCATCAGCAGGGCTGCCAGCGTGGCCAGCGCCGCCAGTGCCGTCTCAAGGGCAGCATGCCGGCGGGATGCGGAGGTGGGGGCGTGGTATTCGGGTTTGCACATATGGCTGGTAATCGTCTGCCGGCGCCGGGCGGCGCCGGAATGGCCATCGATCGCGTCACTGTAGCGCATCGGTCGCGCGGGGTGCCGGAGTGCGCCGCTGGCCGCCCCTGAGCGCCCCCTGAGCGCATTCGTCGCTTCGGACGATGCGTCGCCGGCGCCGATCCACGAATCTCGAACCCACTCCGGTACAGGCGATTTTTGCGCCTGCCGGCTTCATCGAACCGCGGGGCTGCGCTGCGTCGGCCCCGCCAGAAACAAGAGACAAAGGAAAGACGGCATGGAACTCAATGCATCGGTATCGGCAGTGGTGACGGGTGGCGCTTCGGGCCTGGGCGCGGCAACGGCGCGCGCGCTGGCGGCGCAGGGCGTGCGCGTGGCGCTGTTCGACCTGAACGTGGAGAAGGGCGAAGCGCTGGCGCGTGAACTGGGCGGTGTGTTCTGCCAGGTCAACGTCACCTCCGAAGCCGAGGTCGAGGCCGGCTTTGCCAAGGCGCGCGCCGCCATCGGCCAGGAACGCATCCTGGTCAACTGCGCCGGCACTGGCAACGCCATCAAGACCGCTTCGCGATCCAAGGAAGCGCCGGATCAGATCAAGCATTTCCCGTCCGATGCCTTCGAGCGCATCATCCAGATCAACCTGATCGGCACCTTCCGCTGCATCGCCCGCTCGGCCGCTGGCATGCTGACGCTGGACACCGCCGGCGGCGAGCGCGGCGTGATCATCAACACCGCGTCGGTGGCGGCGCAGGACGGCCAGATGGGCCAGGCCGCGTACTCGGCATCGAAGGCCGGAGTGGTCGGCATGACGCTGCCGATCGCGCGCGACCTGGCGGGCGAAGGCATCCGCGTCAACACCATCCTGCCGGGCATCTTCAATACGCCGCTGCTGCAGGGCGCGGCAGAGAACGTCAAGGCCGCGCTGGCCGCCTCGGTGCCGTTCCCCAAGCGCCTGGGGCAGCCGGAAGAGTTTGCCTCGCTGGCCGTCGAGATGTGCCGCAACGGCTATTTCAACGGCGAGTCGGTGCGCCTGGACGGCGCCATCCGCATGGCACCGCGCTGAGCGTAGCGTCGGAACATCGTCGTGGCCGGACCCGCGCAGCGCCGGTCCGGTCATTATCAAATTCAGGAGACCCGGATGGACTTCAGCCATCTGACGACACTGCCCCACGCGGTGCGCCATTTCGCGCGCCTGCGGCCGGAGGCGGTGGCGTATTCGTTCGAAGGCCGGCAGACCACCTATGCCGGGTTCGAGCGCAACACCAATCGCGTGGCACAGGCATTGCTGGCCGAAGGCACCAGCGCCGGCGAGCGCATCGGCTATGTCGGCAAGAACAGCGACCACTATTTTGAATTGCTGCTTGGCGCGTCCAAGATCGGCGCGGTGATGACGCCGGCCAGCTGGCGCCTGGCGCCGCCCGAGGTGGAGTTCATCCTCGGCCATTGCGATGCCGTGGTGCTCTTCGTCGGGGCCGAGTCGGCGGCAATGGTCCGGAACCTGCTGCCCGCGCTGCCGATGGTGCGCAAGGTGGTGGTGATGGAGCCGTGCGCCGAACAAGGAGACTGGCAGTGCTACACCGACTGGCGCGATGCGCAGCCGGACACGCCGCCCGCGCACCAGCCCGCCGCGCATGACGTGCTGCTCCAGCTGTACACGTCCGGCACCACTGGCCGGCCCAAGGGCGCGATGCTCACGCACCGCAACCTCACCATCGGCACCGAAGTCAGCGAGCGCGAGAACTTGCTCTGGTCGCACTGGGTGGCCGACGATATTTCGCTGGTGGCGATGCCGGTGGCGCATATCGGCGGCTCCGGCTGGGGCCTGCGCAACCTGCTGTCGGGCGCCAAGGGCGTGGTCGCGCGCGAGTTCGATCCGCGCGCGGTGCTCGATTTCATCGAGAAGGAGCGCATCAGCAAGCTGTTCCTGGTGCCGGCCGCGATGCAGATCGTGCTGCGCGACCCGCGCGCGCGCCAGGTGGACTACTCGCGCCTGAAGTACCTGCTGTACGGCGCCGCGCCGATTCCCGCGGCGCTGCTGCGCGAAGGCATCGAAGTATTCGGCTGCGGCTTCGTGCAGCAATACGGCATGACCGAGACCACCGGCACCATCGTCGCGCTGCCGCCCGAGGACCACACCACCGACGAAGTGCCGCGCATGCGCGCGGCGGGCAAGCCGCTGCCGGGCGTGGAGCTCAAGGTGGTCGACTATGAAGGCCGCCAGCTCGCGCCGGGCGAGGTCGGCGAGATCGTGGTGCGCTCGCAGCACAACATGGCCGGCTACTGGAAGCGGCCCGAAGAGACCGCGCGCACCATCGACGCTGAGGGCTGGCTGCGCACCGGCGACGCGGGCTACATGGATGCCGAGGGCTACCTGTACATCCATGACCGCGTCAAGGACATGATCATCAGCGGCGGCGAGAACGTCTATCCGGCCGAGGTCGAAAGCGCGATCTACGGCCACCCGCAGGTGGCCGACGTGGCGGTGATCGGCGTGCCGGACGAGAAGTGGGGCGAGGCGGTCAAGGCCATCGTCGTGCTCAAGCCGGGGCAGGAGCCGGACCAGGCTGGCATCATCGCGTGGACGCGCCAGCGGCTGGCGGGCTTCAAGGTGCCCAAGAGCATCGAGTTCGTCGAGGCGCTGCCGCGCAACCCGTCGGGCAAGCTGCTGCGGCGCAAGCTGCGCGAGCCGTTCTGGGAGGGGATGAACCGGCGCGTGAACTGACGCCGGCAAGCAACAGGCAAAAGCCCGCCGTCACTGGCGGGCTTTTGCTTTGCTGGTTGGCGTAGGCAAGGCCTCAGTCGGCCTGGATGCCGAACTCCTTGACGACCTTGGTGTAGCGAGCCGTGTCGGCGGCGAGCAGCCTGGACAGCACCGCGGGCTCGCCGCCCGAAGGCGTGACCGCGATGCTGGCCATGCGCGCCACCACGTCGGGCATCTTCAGGATGTCATTGACGTGCGCATTGAGCGTGCGCACCAGGTCGGCCGGCATGCCCTTGGGCCCGAGCAGGGCCTGCCAGGCGCCGATCTCCACGTCCTTGTAGCCGAGCTCGGCCAGCGTCGGCACGTTGGGCGCGAATGGCGAGCGCTTCTGGTCCGCCACCGCCAGCGGCACCAGGCTGCCGTTGCCGACGTACTGCGAGATCGCACCGTAGGTGATGTAGGTCACCGGCACCTGTCCGCCGATCACGTCGACGATGGCGGGCGCCAGGCCGCGGTAGGGCACCTGGCTGATCTTGACGCCGGCGGACTTGTTGAACAGCTCACCCATGATGTGCATCGGCGAGCCATTGCCCGGCGTGGCATAGGTTTCCACCTTGCCGGCCTTGGCGCGCGCCACCAGGTCGCTGACCTTGGTGATGCCGGTGCCTTTGTTGACCACCACGAACAGCGACTGCGTGCCGATCTGGCTGATGGGCGTGAAGTCGTTCTGCACGTCATAGCTGGCGCCGGTCCCGACCCTGAGCACCAGTGGGGCGATGGCGACGGTGTTGGGGGCCAGCAGCAGGGTGTAGCCGTCCGGGTTGGCGCGCGCCACGTAGGCACTGCCGATGGTGCCGGCGGCGCCGGTGCGGTTTTCCACTACCACCGACTGCTTCAGGCGCGGCGCGAGCTTTTCCGCGAACAGGCGCGCCAGCACGTCGACGTCGCCGCCGGCCGGGTAGGCGACGACGATGGTGATCGGCTTGTTCGGGTACGCGCCCTGGGCCAGGGCGGTGCCGCCGGTGCCGGCGACCAGGGCGGTCGCGGCGGCCAGCGTGGCGAGTACTTTGCGGCGTACGGATTTCATGATGTTCAGACCTCTGTAAGACTTGGCGCCCGGTCGGGCCGGGGCCGATGGCTGCGTTGGCGTCCGGCGCGCGGTATGCGCCGGACGGTACCGCCGGGGGACGCGGACGAAATCAGAAAACGTGCTTGATGCCGATCATCGAGCCCCACTGGTTCTCGCCCGGACGCGGGTTCGAGCCGGGCGAGCCGCCGCTGACCGACATGGCCAGCTGGCCGCCGTTGTTGATGAAGCCGGCGGTGGCGTACACCGAGGTGCGCTTGCTGAAGCTGTACATCGCGCGCAGCGTGTACAGCGTGGCCTGGTTGCTGCTGCCGTGGTAGTTCAGGAAGTAGACCTGGCCCGCCAGGTTGACCGCGGGGGTGATGTCGTAGGACGCGCCGGCGTAGTACAGGTCGCTGATTGGCGTGGGGCTGCCTTCGTTGTCACGGCGGATCCAGCCGGCGCCGATCTTGGTGCGCTGGAACAGCATGTAGCCGCCCAGCGACAGGCGGTCGTCGGTCAGGCCGCTGTTGGTCAGGCCGCCAAAGGCGCCCGGGCCGCCGCGCTGCGAATCGTACGCGGCAGTGATGCCCCAGGTCTTGCTGTCATAGCCAAGCATGGCCGACCACTCTCGGCACGCCTTCTTGTCGGCGGGGTTCTCGCCGGCGCAGTTGGTGCCCGAGGGGCTGGGGCCGGCGTTGACCGCGTCGCGCCCGAAGCTGTACGTCGCACCCACCACGAAGCCATTGAAGTTGGCCTTGTAGGACACCGCGTTGTCGGCGCGCGTGTTGGGCAGGTAGCTGTCGAGCGAGCCCGATCCGTACACGTTGGGTCCCAGGATGTCGCTGTCCAGCGTGGCCCAGAACAGCATCGTGTACTGGCGGCCGAACGACAGCTGCCCGTACTGGTTGGTCAGCCCTACCAGCGCCTGGCGCCCGAACAGGCGGCCGCCCTGGTTGGAGGTGCCCGAATCCGGCGAGAAGCCAGACTCCAGCACGAAGATGCTCTTCAGGCCGCCGCCCAGGTCTTCGGTGCCGCGGATGCCCCAGCGCGAGGGCACGGTCGCGGTCAGGTTGGGCATGCGCACCAGGCCACTGCCGTTGGCGCCGACATTGCTCACGTACTCGACGCCCGTGTCGATGACCCCGTAGAGGGTGACCGAGGATTGTGCCGAGGCCAGCAGGGGGAAAGCCGCGGCCAGGCCTGCGGCATATCGTGCAAGTTTCATCTACCAGTTTCCTTCCGTTTTCCGTTTTGTCGTCTTGTCGTCCGCTGCCACTGCGGATGGCGGCCGCGAATGCTGTTTCGGTCTCTTTTGCGTTTTATATATGAAACATCAAACAACATAAGAAACGTCAGGCAAAATATAGCCGCGAGTTTCCACAAGATGTGAGGAGGGTTATCCCTAGTGAGGTGGCGCCACGACGGCTAATGCCGGCTCTGCGCGTAGGTTTTCGACCTTTTATCGTTAACCCTCATCCCAGCTGCACCGCGACACGCCTATGCTTTAAAGGTTTTATTATCAAACCTAAGTTTTATATATGGAACAAACTCAGCCCCACATACCAGCGCAGCCGGCCCGGCACCTGCTGGAAGCTCTCGACAGCGGGTTTGCCCAGCGCGTGGTGCAAGTGGGCGCCGGCGGCGAGCGCGTGGCCTACCGCTGCGGCGGGGGCACAGGCCCGGTGGTCGTGCTGCTGCACGGCATCAGTTCCGGGGCGGCGTCGTGGCTGCCCTGCGCGAGCCTGCTGGCCGCGCACGCGCGGGTGATCGCCTGGGATGCGCCGGGCTATGGCGACTCGTCGCCGCTGGCGCCGGCACGGCCGCTGGCATCGGACTATGCGCAGCGGCTGGACGGACTGCTGCAGGCGCTGGGCGTGCAGCCGGCGCTGATCGTCGGGCATTCGCTGGGCGCGCTGATGGCGGCGGCCTATGTCGCCAACGCCCGCCAGTTGCCGGCGCGGCTGCTGTTGCTGAGCGTGGCGCAGGGCTACGGCGGTCCCGGCAAGGAAGCGCAGGCGCAGGCAGTGGCGCGCCAGCGGCTGGAGGCGCTGGAGTCCTTGGGCGTGGATGGCCTGGCGCAGCGCGGGCCAGCCCGGCTGCTGAGCGAGGAGGCCGATCCCGGCGCCCAGGCATGGGTGCGCTGGAACATGCAGCGGCTGAACCCGGACGGCTACCGGCAGGCGGTGGCGATGCTGTGCGGCGACGACATCCACGCCTACCTGGCGCGGCGCCCCGACACCTTGCCTACGCAGATAGCCTGCGGCAGCCGCGACGTCGTCACCACGCCGCCCGCCTGCGGCACGCTGGCCGAACGCTTCGGCCTGCCGTTCTCGCTGATCCCCGATGCCGGCCATGCCTGCTATATCGACCAGGCCGCCGCCACCGCGCGGCTGATCCGCTCGGTGCTGCCCGCCGGCACCTGAACCTGCAGCGGCGGCGCCTGCCGCCGCCTCCCACGCAGTGGCGCGCACCTTGCGCCACCCTTCCAGATATCGCAGTGCTGATCGCGGGTTAACCCCAGTCAATTTTTACGGCCGCGTTGTCTATAGTCGTACCTGTGTTCAATATCTAAACCAGTGTTTCATTAGTAAAACGTAGCCAGGCGATCGCAAGAGCGGTCGGCAAGGCGCGCGGAACACGGTCCCCCCGCTGCAAGACATGGAGCAAAGCGCAATGGAAAGCCTCTCGTACAACCCGAACCTGGTGCCCTGGGAGCGTCCGGCGCCGAACAACGTCGCGGGCAAGGGCCATATCGAGCAACCCGGCAAGGTCGCCAACATCGTCTGGCAGACCCGCGCCGCCGCAGCGACCGCCTATGAGAACGCGCTCGGCGATGCCGTCGAAGCCGCGTTCGAAGGCGGCGCGCAGAACCCGCAGGACATCGTGCGCGCCTTCAACGACGCCGGCTTCCTGGGCGCGGACGGCCAGCCCTGGACCGAAGAGCGCTTCCTGTCCGAAATGCGCCGGCTGGGTGCCTGAGCCCGCCCCAGTCCAAGTCCAGCCTCGAAGCGAGAAAACCATGGAATCGAACAAGCAAGCCCGCACCGAAGCCCGCCTGAACACCGGCCTGCGCAACTACTGGTACCCGGTCGCGGCCTCGTGGGCGGTGTCCCATGCCCCGATCGGCATCACCCGCCTGAGCCAGAACATCGTGCTGTGGCGCGACGGCGCCGGCCAGGTCCACGCCCTGGAAGACCGCTGCCCGCACCGCGGCGCGCGCCTGTCGATGGGCTGGAACCTGGGCGACCGCGTCGCCTGCTGGTACCACGGCGTTGAGGTCGGCGGCGACGGCCAGGTCAAGAGCGTGCCGGCAGTGGAAAGCTGCCCGCTCGAAGGCCGCACCTGCGTGCGCAGCTACCCGGTGCAGGAGAAGGCCGGCGCCATCTTCCTGTGGTTCGGCGACCAGGCCCCGCAAGGCGAGGGCAGCCCCGACGAACTGCGGCTGCCGGAAGAACTGGTCAGCGAAGAACACAGCCACTTCCTGTGCGTGGCGCACTGGGACTGCAACTACCGCTACGCCATCGACAACGTGATGGACCCGATGCATGGCGCCTACCTGCACGCGGTGTCGCACTCGATGGCCGCCGGCGAAAAATCGGCCGTGATGCAGGTGCGCGAGACCGAGCACGGCCTGGTGTTCGAGAAGACCGGCCAGCGCGGCGTCAACTTCGACTGGGTCGAATTCGGCGAGACCGGCACGCTGTGGCTGCGCCTGGCGATCCCGTATCGCGCCAAGGTCGGCCCGGGCGGCCCGTTCGGCATCGTCGGCATGGCCACGCCGGTGGATGAAGACCACTGCATGGTGTTCTTCTGGCGCACGCGCCACGTGCAGGGCTGGGAGCGCGACGTGTGGCGCTTCCTGTACCGCAACCGCCTGGAGCAGCTGCACTGGGACGTGCTGGAGCAGGACCGCGTGGTGCTGGAAATGATGGCCCCGAACGCGCGCGATCACGAGATGCTCTACCAGCACGACGCCGGCATCACCCGCGTGCGCCGCCTGCTCAAGCGCCGCGCCGAGCAGGAAGTGGCCGACGAGCCAGTCGCCATGCTGCAACCCGCCGGAGCCGCCAGCCATGCCTGAGGCCATTACCAACAACACGCTGCTGGCCGGCCGCAAGGTGCTGGTCACCGGCGCCGCGCGCGGCCTGGGCCTGGCCTTCGTCAAGTCGCTGGCCGAAGCCGGCGCCGCCGTGGCGATAGCCGACATCCTGGCCGAGCGCCTGCAGCAGGAAGCCGACGCCCTGCGCGCCCGCGGCCTGAAGGTGGTGCCGGTCCCGCTGGACCTGTCGGATCCGGCCTCGGTGCAGGCTTGCGCCGAGGCCGCGGTCAAGGCGCTGGGCGGGCTCGACGGCCTGGTCAACAACGCCGCCGTGACCGACTCCGGCGGCCGCGAGGCTGCCGCGATCGACATTGCCACCTGGGACCGCGTGATGAACGTCAACGTGCGCGGCACCTGGCTGATGACCACCGCCTGCCTGCCGGCGCTGCGCGCCAGCGGCCGCGGCGCCATCGTCAACCTGGCTTCGGACACGCCGCTGTGGGGCGCGCCCAACCTGCTGGCCTACGTGGCGAGCAAGAGCGCCATCATCGGCATGACCCGTTCGCTGGCGCGCGAGCTGGGCCGCGACCAGATCACGGTGAACGCCGTGGCCCCGGGCCTGACGCTGGTGGAAGCCACCGAATACGTGCCGCAGCACCGGCACGACCTGTACCGCGAGCAGCGCGCGATCTCGCGCGAGCAACTGCCCGACGACGTTTGCGGCGCGGTGCTGTTTGCACTGTCCGACCTCGCCCGATTCGTGACCGGCCAGACGCTGGCGGTCAACGGCGGCTTTGTCATGCACTGATCCAACCGATCCACTGAAATCAGAAGGAATCCAAATGAGCGATCTTTCTCAACAACAAAACATCAAGCGTTCCTGGGACCAGCCGGAGGACGCCTCGTTCGACCAGTGGATGGAAAGCCGCGTCGCGCGCTTCTCCACGCGCAAGTACGACTGGGACGCGCTGAAGTTCCAGGCCGACTACGACCCTAAGTACCGCCGCGCGCAGATGCGTTACCTGGGCACCGGCGGCACCGGCGTGGCCGCCGACACCAATACCGTGCCGTCCGAGAACTTCACGTTCTCCACGATGATCATCCCGGCCGGCCATGAAGGCCCGTCGCATATCCACACCGACGTGGAAGAAGTGTTCTTCATCCTGCGCGGCAAGGTCAAGCTGATCCTGGAAAAGGACGGCGAGCGCTTCGAGACCATCCTGACCTACCGCGACCTGGTCTCGGTGCCGCCGGGCGTCTACCGCGAGGAAATCAACATTGGCGAGGAAGACGCGCTGATGTGCGTGATGCTGGGCGCCAAGAAGCCGATCACGCCGACCTACCCGCCCGAGCATCCGCTGACGAAGATCAAGCGCTGATGCCTGCGAACGTCCGTCAGCGCACCTCCACCGAAGCCATGAGCACCAACCCCATCCCGGCCACGCCCGCCGCCAACGAGACCCCGGACAAGTACATCGTCCCGGGCCTGGAGCGCGGCCTGCGCCTGCTGAGCGAGTTCAGCAGCAAGGACCGCACCATGTCGGCCGCGGAACTGGCGCGCCGCCTGAAGGTGCCGCGCTCGACCGTGTTCCGCCTGCTGGCCACGCTGGAAATGCTGGGCTTTGTCGAGCGTGCCGATGGCGGCCGGGATTTCCGGCTGGGCATGGCCGTGCTGCGCCTGGGGTTTGAGTACCTGGCATCGCTGGAGCTGACCGAGCTGGGCCGCCCGCTGCTGGAGCGGCTGCGCGACGAGATCGGCTACCCCAGCAACCTGGTGGTGCGCGACGGGCGTTCGATCGTCTATGTGGCCAAGGCGGTGTCGCCGCGGCCGTTTGCGAGCTCGGTCAATGTGGGCACGCGCCTGCCGGCCCATGCCACGGTGCTGGGGCGCGTGCTGCTGGAAGACCTGTCGCTGGACGAACTGCGCAGCCTGTATCCGGAGGCGCATCTGGAGGTGTTCTCCGAGAGCACGCCGCGCACGGTCGAAGCGCTGCACGAGATCGTCCAGCGCGACCGCGAGCGCGGCTACGTGCTGCAGGAAGGCTTCTTCGAGGCCAGCATTTCGACCATTGCCGCGCCGGTGCGCGACCGTACCGGCAAGGTGGTGGCGGCGCTGGGCGCCACCATCCCGGCCGCGCATATAGATCCGGCGCAACTGGACGCGATGGTGGAGAGGGTCAGGGATACCGCGGGCGAGTTGTCGCGCCTGCTCGACTACCGCCCGTCGCTGCAACGCAGCGGCGCCAGGGTGGTGAATCTGTATCGGGAGTGAGGACAATGTCCATGATTGAACTCGACGGCAAGGTTGCCGTCGTCACCGGCGGGTCCTCCGGCATCGGGCTGGCGACCGTCGAGCTGTTGCTCGAAGCGGGTGCCGCCGTCGCCATGTGCGGCCGCGACGAGACCCGGCTGCGCAGCGCCGAAGCGCAGCTGCGCGAGACGTTCCCCGGGTGCCGGCTGCATGCCGCCACCTGCGACGTGCTCAAGCCGGAACAGGTCGCCGCCTTTGCCGCCAGCGTGCAGGCCACGCTGGGCAACGCCGACATGCTGGTCAACAACGCCGGCCAGGGGCGCGTCTCCACCTTCGCCAACACCGAAGACGCCGCCTGGATGGAAGAGCTGCAGCTCAAGTTCTTTTCCGTGATCCACCCGACGCGCGCATTCCTGCCGCAGCTGGAGCGCTCGGGCCAGGGCGCCGTGGTCTGCGTCAACTCGCTGCTGGCGCAGCAGCCGGAGCCGCATATGGTGGCCACCTCGGCCGCGCGCGCCGGCGTGCTCAACCTGGTGCGCTCCATGGCCACCGAGTTCGCGCCCAAGGGTGTCCGCGTCAACGGCATCCTGATCGGGCTGGTCGAATCGGGCCAGTGGCGCCGCCGCTTCGAGGCGCGCCCCGAAGAAGACCGCCACCTGGACTGGGCCGCATGGACCGCGCGCCTGGCCCAGCAGAAACATATCCCCCTTGGCCGCCTGGGCCTGCCCGTCGAGGCAGCCCGCGCCATCCTGTTCCTTGCCTCGCCGTTGTCTTCGTACACCACAGGCAGCCATATCGATATCTCCGGAGGACACTCCCGTCATGCCTAATCAACACCAGTACGAACAACAGCAGGTCACCGTGGGCTGCGCCATCACGGCGTTTCTCGAGCAGTGCGGCGTCAAGGCCGCCTTCGGCGTGATCTCGATCCACAACATGCCGATCCTCGACGCCATGGGCGAGCGCGGCAAGATCCGCTTCGTGCCGGCACGCGGCGAAGCGGGCGGCACCAATATGGCCGATGCCTATGCCCGCACCACGGGCGGCCTGGGCGTGTGCCTGACCAGCACCGGCACCGCCGCGGGCAATGCCGCCGGCGCGATGGTGGAAGCGCTGACCGCCGGTACGCCGATGCTGCACATCACCGGCCAGATCGAGACGCCGTACCTGGACCAGAGCCTCGCCTACATCCACGAAGCCCCGGACCAGCTCACCATGCTGAAGGCCGTGTCCAAGGCCGCCTTCCGTATCCGCAGCGCCGACACCGCCATCAGCACTATCAAGCTGGCGGTGCAGACCGCGCTGACGGCGCCGACCGGGCCGGTCAGCGTGGAGATCCCCATCGACATCCAGGCCGCGCTGATCGACATGCCGGCCGACCTGCAGCCGCTGCCGGTGCCGCAGCACGTGCCGTCCGTGCACGCGCTGGACGCGCTGGCCGAGCGCCTGGTCAAGGCGAAGCGCCCGCTGCTGTGGCTGGGCGGCGGTGCGCGCCACGCCAGCAAGCAGGTGCAGCGCCTGCTGGACCTGGGCTTCGGCGTGGTCACCAGCACGCAAGGCCGTGGCATCGTGCCGGAGGATGATCCGCGTTCGCTGGGCGCCTTCAACCTGCACAAGCCGGTCGAGAGCTTCTACCAGACCTGCGATGCAATGCTGGTGGTGGGCTCGCGCCTGCGCGGCAATGAGACCCTGAAGTACGAACTGAAGCTGCCGCGTCCGCTGCTGCGCATCGACGCCGACCCGGCCGCCGAAGGCCGCTGCTACCTGAGCGACTACTTTGTCAGCGGCGACGCCGCGCTGGCGCTGGACGCGCTGGCGGACCGGCTCGAAAAGCGCATGCAGATCGATCCGGCCTTCGCCGCCGACCTGCGCCGCGCGCACGACACCGCCGTCAATGGCCTGGTCGACGGCCTTGGCCCGTACTCGGCGCTGGTGCAGGCGCTGCAAAATGCAGTCGGCCGCAGCTTCAACTGGGTGCGCGACGTGACCGTGTCGAACAGCACCTGGGGCAACCGCCATCTGCGCATCTTCGATTCACGCGCCGGCGTGCACGCGCTGGGCGGCGGCATCGGCCAGGGCCTGGCGATGGGTATCGGCGCTGCGATCGGCGCCGCGGCGACGGCTTCGGGCAAGAAGACCTTCACGCTGGCCGGCGACGGCGGCTTCATCCTGAACCTGGGCGAGCTGGCCACCGCGGTGCAGGAACGCGCCGACATGGTGATCGTGCTGATGAACGACAAGGGCTATGGCGTGATCAAGAATATCCAGGACGCGCAGTACGGCGGCCGCCGCCACTATGTGGACCTGCATACGCCGGACTACGCCACGCTGGCCAAGTCGCTGTCGCTGCGTCACGCCCGCGTGAGCAACCTGGCCGAGGTCGGCGCCGCGCTGGAAGCGGCCACGGCCGAGTCGGGCCCGTTCCTGCTGGAGATCGACATGCTGTCGATCGGTTCCTTCAAGACTGCGTTTGCCGGCCCCCCGGTGAACAAGGACAACGAAGAGCCGGCGCGCGAACGAACCACTGTCACCGCCTGAGGGAGACCGGAGATGCTGCATGTGTCCATGGTTGGCTGCGGCGCGATTGGCCGCGGCGTGATGGAATTGCTCAAGAGCGATCCTGACGTGGTGTTCGACGTGGTGATCGTGCCGGAGCACACGATGGACGAGGCCCGCGACGCGGTCTCGGCGCTGGCGCCGAGCGCCCGCGTGGCGACGCACCTGGACGAGCGCCGCCCCGACCTGCTGGTCGAGTGCGCCGGCCACCATGCGCTGGAAGAACACATCGTGCCGGCGCTGGAGCGCGGCATCCCCTGCATGGTGGTGTCCGTGGGTGCGTTGTCCGAGCCCGGCATGGCCGAGCGGCTGGAAGCTGCAGCGCGCCGCGGCGGCACGCAGGTGCAGCTGCTCTCCGGTGCGATCGGCGCCATCGACGCGCTGGCCGCGGCGCGTGTCGGCGGCCTGGACGAAGTCATCTACACCGGCCGCAAGCCGGCGCGCGCCTGGATCGGCACGCCGGCGGAGCAGCTGTTCGACCTGGATGCGCTGACCGAAGCCACCGTGATCTTCGAAGGGACGGCACGCGACGCCGCGCGCCTGTACCCGAAGAACGCCAACGTTGCCGCCACGGTGTCGCTGGCCGGTCTCGGCCTGGATCGCACGTCGGTGAAGCTGCTGGCCGATCCGCACGCCGTGGAAAACGTGCACCACGTGGAAGCGCGCGGTGCCTTCGGCGGCTTCGAGCTGACCATGCGCGGCAAGCCGCTCGCGGCCAACCCCAAGACTTCCGCGCTGACGGTGTTCAGCGTGGTGCGCGCGCTGGGCAACCGGGCGCACGCGGTATCGATCTAGCCCCGGCAGCCACGCCCCACAGACTTAGCAGGCAACGACAATGAAGACGCAAGAAGTACTTCCCATCTGCATCGCAGGCGAATGGCGCCTGGGGACCGGCGACCGCTACGGCACGCGCTACCCGGCTACCGGCGAAGTAGTAGCCGAACTCAACGCCGCCAGCCTGGCGGACGTCGAAGAAGCCGTGCAGGGCGCCCACCAGGCCTTCCTCACCAGCGGCTGGGCTCAGCGCAAGCCGCATGAGCGCGCCGCCGTGCTGTACCGCGTGGCCGAGCTGATCCGCGCCCAGGGCGAGCAACTGGCCCAGCGCCAGCGCCTGGACAACGGCAAGCCGATCAGCGAGACCCGCGCGCTGGTGGCCAGCGCCGCCGGCACCTTCCAGTTCTTTGCCGCCGCCTGTGAAACGCTGGAAGAAACCATCACGCCGCAGCGTGGCGACTGCCTGACCATGAGCGTGTACGAGCCGATGGGCGTGGTCGCCGCCATCACGCCGTGGAATTCGCCGATCGCCAGCGAGGCGCAGAAGATGGCGCCGGCGCTCGCGGCCGGCAACGCCGTGGTGGTCAAGCCCGCCGAGGTCACGCCGCTGATGGCGCTGGAGCTGGCGCGCATCTGCGAAGAGGCCGGCGTGCCCAAGGGCCTGGTCAGCGTGCTGCCGGGCAAGGGCTCAGTGATCGGCGACGCCATCACCAAGCATCCGCTGGTGCGCCGCGTATCGTTCACCGGCGGCACCACCACCGGCAAGCACATCGCCCATATCGCCGCCGACAAGATGATGCCGGTGTCGCTGGAACTGGGCGGCAAGTCACCGACCATGGTGTTTGACGATGCTGACCTCGACCATGCGGTCAACGGTGTGCTGTACGGCATCTTCAGCTCGTCGGGAGAGTCATGCATCGCGGGTTCGCGCCTGTTCGTGGCGCGTTCGCAGTACGAGGCCTTCATGGACCGCCTTGCTGCCGGCGCCGCGCACCTGCGCGTGGGCGACCCCGCCGACGAACACACCCAGATGGGCCCGCTGATCACCGACCGCCACCGCGACAGCATCGAGTCGTACGTGGCGGCCGGCGTGGACGAGGGCGGCCAGCTGCGCACCGGCGGCCTGCGCCCCGACGTGGCGGGCCTGCCCAATGGCTACTTCTACACGCCGACCATCATCGAAGGGCTGGATAACAACGCCCGCATCTGCCAGGAAGAGATCTTCGGACCGGTGCTGGTGGCGATCCCGTTCGATGACGAGGACGACCTGATCGCGCAGGCCAACGACAGCGTCTATGCGCTCGCCGCCGGCATCTGGACGCGCGACTACAAGCGCGCCTGGCGCGTGGCACGGGCCGTGCAAGCGGGCAATGTGTGGATCAACACCTACAAGCAATTCTCGATCGCCACGCCGTTCGGCGGCTGGCGCGACAGCGGCCTGGGCCGCGAGAAGGGACGGCTTGGCATCCTGCAGTACATGGAGCAGAAGAGCGTGTACTGGGGCCTGAACGAACAACCGCTGCCGTGGGCCAACCACTGAACCCGGCAGGCTGGAGAGAGACAATGATCAAGGTATTGGGAATAGACGAGATCGTCTACGGCGCGGATGACTTTGACGCCTGCCGTGGCTTTTTCACCGACTGGGGCCTGGCCATCAGGCGCGACGACGCGCAGGGCCTGGATTTCGAAACGCTGAACGGCTGCCGCGTGCTGGTGCGCCGCATCGACGACGCCACGCTGCCGCCGGCGATCGAAGCTGGCCCGACGCTGCGCGAAGTGGTGTGGGGCGTGGCATCGCAGGCGTCGCTGGACCACATCGCCAAGGCGATCGCCGACGCACCGGGCTTCGTGCGCCAGGGCGAGGGTGACACGCTGCGCATCGGCTGCACCGACCCGAACGGGCTGGCGGTGCGCTTCCAGGTCACGCGCAAGCATGATGTGCACGTTGACTGCGCGCTGATGAACACGTGGAACGACAAGCCGCGCCTGAACCAGCGCAGCCCGATCTACGATCACGCCACCCCGATCGAGGTGGGCCACGTGGTGTTCTTCGTCAAGGACGTCAAGGCCACGGAGCGCTTCTATGTCGAGAAGTTCGGCTTCGTGCCGTCGGACCGCTATCCGGACCGTGGCGCCTTCCTGCGCTGCACGCCGGAGGGCGGGCACCACGACCTGTTCCTGCTGCAGCTGCCGGAACCGAAGAGCGGCCTGAACCACGTCGCCTTCACCGTGCGCGATATTCATGAAGTCTTCGGCGGCGGCATGCATGTCTCGCGCAAGGGCTGGGACACCCAGCTCGGCCCGGGCCGGCACCCGATCTCGTCGGC
Organism: Cupriavidus lacunae; assembly: GCF_003353055.1. Classification (GTDB taxonomy): domain Bacteria; phylum Pseudomonadota; class Gammaproteobacteria; order Burkholderiales; family Burkholderiaceae; genus Cupriavidus; species Cupriavidus lacunae. Next base: position 40,151 of record NZ_QKWJ01000018.1, on the reverse strand, counting down.
CTACTTCTGGTACTTCAAGAACCCGGCCGGCGGCCTGATCGAGTACTACGCCGACGAAGACCAGCTGGACGAGCACTGGGAGCCGCGTGCCTTCGAGCCGGGCCCGACCATGTTCGCCGAATGGGCGATCGAGGGCGGGATCGACGGCAATACCCGCCGCCAGAAGAATGCGGGCGGACCGGCAGGCAAGTTCCTGACCGAGAAGCGGTAAGTCAGCAGCGCAGCGCAATCGAAGGAAGCAGCAATGAGTGCCCACCAGTCCCTGACCCTGCGCGTCCAGGCCATGCGTTTTGAAGCGCGCGGCGTGGTCAGCATCGAACTGCAAGATCCCGAAGGGAAGACCCTGCCCGAGTTCAGCCCGGGCGCCCATATCGACCTGCACCTGGGCAATGGCCTGGTGCGCAGCTACTCGCTGTGCGGCGCGCCCGAAGTGCGCCAGCGCTATACCGTGGGCGTGCTGCTGGACCGCGGCAGCCGCGGCGGTTCGCGCTACGTGCATGAGCAGCTGCGCGTGGGTGCCACGCTGACCGTGGGCGCGCCGCGCAACAACTTCGAACTGGACGAGAGCGCCGCGCACACCGTGCTGGTCGCCGGCGGCATCGGCGTCACGCCGATCGTCTGCATGGCGCGCCGGCTGGCCGAGCTGGGCAAGTCGTTCACGCTGATTTACTGCGCCCGTTCGCGTGCCGAGGCCGCGTTCGTCGAGCAGCTGTCGGCCCATGGCGATGCCGTGCGCTTCCACTTCGACGACGAGGCCGGTGTGCCGCCGGACCTGAACGCGATGCTGGCCGGCCAGGATGCGCAGACGCACCTCTACTGCTGCGGCCCCGGCCCGATGCTGAAGGCGTTCGAGGCTGCCTGCGAGGCGCACGGCTACCCGAACGTGCATATCGAGCGCTTTGCCGCCGACCCCTCGACCGAGGCGGTGCAGGAGGGCGAGTACACCGTGTCGCTGTCGCGCACCGGCACCATCGTCAAGGTGCCGTCCGGCAAGTCGCTGCTGGACGCGCTGCTCGATGCCGGCGTGCAGATGGACTACAGCTGCCGCGAAGGCGTGTGCGGCTCGTGCGAGACGGCTGTGCTGGAAGGCTGCCCCGACCACCGCGACAGCGTGCTCAGCAGCAGCGAGCGCGCCAGCAACAAGACCATGATGGTTTGCGTATCCGGCTGCAAGGGCAATCGCCTGGTGCTGGACCTTTAATTTCGCGATTCGGGGCGCTCCGCTCTCTCGCTTGCGCGAGAGCGGGGCAGGCCTGCCGCGAAGAACCAGACGAGAAGTCCCGTGCTGACTCAGAGACAAGACGCAGCGTCCCGCTGCGCACCGGTGGCCGCCACCGCAAGTATCGTGACCACGGCCGACAGCGCCGGCCGGGGCGCAGCGGCCCGCGGCGGCCCGCTCACGCGCGGCAATATCGTCGCCCGCATCGAGCGCATGCCGGGCAACGCCATGCATATTCGCGCCCGGCTGCTGATCGGCCTGGCCACCTTCTTCGACGGCTTCGACGTCATCGCCATTGCCGCCACGCTGCCGCTGCTGATCGCGCAGTGGTCGCTCACGCCGGGCCAGATCGGCTTCCTGATCGCGGCGCCGTCGGTCGGCCAGCTGGTTGGTGCACTGTTGTTCCCAGGGCTGGCCGAGCGCTTCGGCCGGCTGCGCTCGATCGGCTGGAGCGCGGGCATCATCGGCCTGATGAGCCTGGCCTGCGGCTTCGCCCCGTCGTTCGAGGTCTTCGCGCTGCTGCGCATCGTGCAGGGCCTGGGCCTGGGCGGCGAGCTGCCGGTGGCGGCCACCTATATCAACGAGGTCACGCGCGCCCATGGGCGCGGGCGCTTCGTGCTGCTGTACGAGGTGGTGTTCCCGATCGGCCTGATGGTGTCCAACGGCATCGGCGCCTGGCTGGTGCCGCACTACGGCTGGCAGGTGATGTACTTCCTCGGCGGCGTGCCGCTGGTGCTGTTCTTCATCCTGCGCCGCGTGATTCCCGAGTCGCCGCGCTGGCTGGCCGAGAAAGGCCGCCTGGAAGAGGCCGACGCCGCACTGCGGGCATTCGAAGCGCGCGCCAAAACGCCCCTGCCGCCCCTGGGCGACACCAGCGCCTACGAACGCATGGCCCAGCATCCGCGCCGCCGCGTGCGCGACCTGGTCAGCAAGCCTTATATCGGCCGCACGCTGGCGGTGTGGATGCTGTGGGCGACCTGCGGCTTTATCCAGTACGGGCTGTCGACGTGGCTGCCCACGGTCTACAAGACCGTCTACCACGCGCCGCTGCAGCTGGCGCTGAACCTCGCCGCCGGTGCCTCGGTGCTGGGTGTGGTCGGTTCGCTGGTGTGCGCGATGATCGTCGACAAGGTCGGGCGCAAGCCGGTGATCAATGTGTCGTTCCTGCTGTGCGCACTGTCGCTGGTGCTGGCGGGGGTATTCCACGCGTCGAACGTGTACGTGGTCGCAACACTGTGCGCGCTGGCGATGGGGTTCCTCGCCAGCGGCTTTATCACCGCCTACGTCTATACGCCGGAGCTGTATCCGACCAGCGTGCGGGCGATGGGGTGCGGGCTGGGTGGGGCGTGGCTCAAGCTGGCAGCGATCTTCGCGCCGGGCCTGATCGCCAGCACCATCGGCAGCGGCGACCTCAGCATCGCCTTCTTCGCGCTGTCCGTGGTGCCCGCGCTGGCGGCTGTCACCGTGCATTTCCTTGGCATTGAGACCAAGGGGCGGGTGCTGGAAGAACTGGAGGTCTGAACGGGCGCGTGCTCGTCCCGTTCCCTTGGGGGCCGCACTGTAATCCGGTGCGGCCCTTTTTCTTTGCGTCGGGCGCTCAGTTCATGCGCGCGCCCGTGACCGCCACCACCTTGGCCCAGCGCGCAATCTCGCCCTGCAGGAACTGCGTGAACTGCGCCGCATCATTGCCCACTGGCACCAGCCCTTCGCCGGCCAGGCGCTTGCGCATTGTCGGCGACGCGACCGCGGCGCGCACGGCCTTCTCCAACTGTGCGACCACGTCAGCCGGCATGCCGGCCGGTCCGAGCAGGCCATACCATGAGCTGTAGTCGAAATTGGGTACGACGTCGGCGATCGGCGCGATCTGCGGGAACGCGGGCAGGCGCTTCAGGCTGCTGACGCCCAGCCCCTTGACCTTGCCGGCCTGCAACAGCGGCTGCACCGTGGCGACATTGCCCAGCAGCAAGTCGGCCTGGCCGGCGACCACGTCGGCGACCGCCGGTGCTGCCCCCTTATAGGGCACGCTGACCAGGTCAATGCCTGCTTCGTGCTTGAACATTTCGCCGGCCAGGTGGTTGGCGCTGCCAAGGCCGGCCACGGCAATGCTGAGCTTTCCGGGCCGGGACTTGGCCAGCGCGATCAGTTCGCGTACGTTGTTCGCGCCCAGGTCGGGACGCGACACCAGCAGCAGCGGCGAGGTGGCGATCAGCGAGATCGGCGTGAAGTCCTTGATCGGGTCGAACGGCTTCTTGTCGAACAGCGCGGGATTGATGGCGTGACTGGTGTAGCTGAGCAGCAGCGTGCCGCCGTCCGGATCGGCTTTGGCCACCGCGCTCGCCGCGATATTGCCGGCCGCGCCGCCGCGGTTCTCCACGATATAGGGGTGCTTCAGGCGTTGCTCCAGTTCAACGGCCAGCGCGCGTGCCACCAGATCAGTGCCGCCGCCGGGCGTGGCGCCGACCAGCACCTTGGTCACGGCCGGGGCGGCCTGCAGGGTGGCGGGCAGCATCGTGCTGGCCGCGAGCAGCGCCAGGAATTCGCGTCGTTGCATGGGGTGTCTCCGTTTCTCTCTTTATGTATCTGGGCGATGGGGGCATCGTTGCGGGGGCTGCCGATCCGCCTCAGGTGGGCGGAAAGCCGTACAGGAGCGCCGGGTTGTCGACCAGGATACGGCGGCGCACCGCCGCATCCGGGACCCAGCGGATGAACTCGTCGACCAGCGCGCCGTCGTCGGGCACCTGCTGCGGCGGGTTCAGCGCCGGGTGCGGCCAGTTGGTGCCGAACAGCAGGCGATCGGGACGGGCTTCGACCAGCGCGCCGACAATCGGCGCCATGTCGGCGTGGCCAGGGCCGGCATCGGAGCGGCGGTACCAGCTCGAGATCTTGGTCCAGCAGTCCTCGCGCTCGCGCAACAGCCGCAGCATGGCCTGGAAGCCGCGGTTGCCCGGGCCTTCGGCGCCGCGCACGCAGCCCATATGGTCGAACACCAGCGGCACCGGCAGCCGCATCAGCTGCGGCTCCAGCTCGGCGAGTTCGTCGGCGTGCAGTACATGCACCTGAACATGCCAGCCGAAAGGGCGGATGCGCTCGGCGAAGTGCGCGATGGCCTGGGTACCGCCATAGCCCTTCACGTGCGTGGAAATGCGGACGCCCCGCATGCCGCCGGCATGCAGGGCCTGGATTTCGGCGGCGGTGATGTCAGGATGCAACCCGGCCACGCCGCGCGCCTGGTCCTGGCCGAGCGCGGCGATCACGTCCAGCGTGAGCCGGTTGTCGGCGCCGTAGACGCTGGCGCTGACCTGCACCGTGCGCGTCAGCCCCACCTGCCGGCACATCGACAGGTATTGCGCCAGGGTGGCGGGCGCGGGCGTATACGAGCGTTGCGCCACCAGCGGATAGCGGCGGGGATCGTCGTAGACGTGGCAGTGGCAGTCGGTCGACCCGGGCGGCAGGGGCCGGGCCGGACGCGATACCTGCGCGCGGGGCGGCAGGCACGCCGCCGGCTGCGCAACGGTTGGCTGCGTCATGCTCCCTCCTAGTTCGAAGCGGTGATGTGGGCGTCGCGGATGACCTGGCCCCACTTGGCGGTCTCGCGCTGCAGCGTCTTGTCGAAGTCGGCGGCCGGCCCGGCCTGCACGTCGGCGCCAAGCTCGCGGAACTGCCTGGCCGTGTTGTCGCGCGACAGCGTCGCCTGCAGCGCCGCGTTGACGCGTGCCAGCACGGCTGGCGGCGTGCCCCTGGGGAACATCAGGCCAGTAGTGGTGGCCGCCTCGAAGCCCGGCAGGCCGGCTTCGGCCAGCGTGGGCAGGTCGGGCATCAGCGAAGAGCGCTGCGCGGTGGTCACGCCCAGCGCCTTGAGCTTGCCGGCGCGGATCTGCGTCAGCGTGGAAGCGAGCTGGTCGAAGGTCAGGTCGACATGGCCGCCCAGCAGGTCGGCCACGGCCAGGCTGCTACCCTTGTACGGCACGTGCAGCAGCCTGGTGCCGCTCTGCTTCTGGAAGTACTCGCCGGTCAGGTGCGCTGCGGTTCCCACGCCCGAGGTGGCCAGCGTCAGCTTGCCGGGATGCGCACGCGCATAGGCAATGAATTCGGCCAGCGTGGTGGCTGGCACCTTGGGGCTTACCACCAGCACCAGCGGCGCGCGCGAGATCGGCCCGGCCGAAACCAGGTCGCGCTCGGGCGTCAGCGTGGCGGCGGGGTTCAGCGCCTTCAGCGGCGCCAGCGCGCCGGTCGAGGCCAGCAGGGCGGTGTAGCCATCGGGAGCGGCACGGGCCACCGATTCGGCCCCGACCAGGCCGGCGGCGCCGGCGCGGTTTTCCACCACCACGGTCTGGCCGAGCGACTCGGACAGGCCCGCGGCGACGATGCGCGCGGTGGCGTCGATGTTGCCGCCGGGCGGGAACGGCACGACCAGCCTGATCGGCTTATAGGGATAGGCGGCGGCCGCGGTGGTGGCGGCGGCGCAGAGCAAGGCGCCGACTATCGCGCGCAGGCGGTGGATCATGGTTGTCTCCCCGAAGGTCGGTCTTTGTAATCGTGGTCGCGGTAGCGTGGCGGCGCGTGCCGTCAGTCGTCTTCCGCGTAGCGGCGGCCGGCTTCGAGCAGTTGGGGCGTGCCGATCAGCTGGTTCAGTGCGTCGAAGTCGTTCATTTCCTCCATGAAGGCACGTGTGCTGCCGTCGGCCTTGAGGCCGGCGAAGTAGCGCTGCAGCTGGCGTGAGGCGAAGCGCACGGTGCCGCCCGGGTAGATCACGATGCGGTAGCCGCGCGCACCCAGTTCGGCCGCGCTCTGGATCGGCGTCTTGCCGCCCTCGACCATATTGGCCAGCAGCGGCACGCTTGCGGCGAAGCGGCCACAGACACGGTCCATGTCGGCGGCGGACACCACCGCCTCGATAAACAGCGCGTCGACGCCACAGGCCAGGTAGGCTTCGGCGCGCTCGATGGCGGGGTCCAGGCCTTCCACGGCGACCGCGTCGGTGCGCGCCAGGATCAGCGTGTCGGCGCTATGGCGCGCGTCGAGCGCGGCACGCAGCTTGCCGCACATCTCGCGCACCGTGACCAGCGACTTGCCGGCGAGGTGGCCGCAACGCTTGGGAAAGCCCTGGTCCTCCAGCTGGATCATCGCCGCGCCGGCGCGCTCGAAGGCGCGCACCGTGCGCTGCGTATTGAGCGCGTTGCCGTAGCCGGTATCGCCGTCGACGATCACCGGCAGCGACACGCGGTCGGTGATGCGCGCCAGCACGTCGACGGTCTCGGTGGCCGTGGTCAGGCCCACGTCGGAGCGGCCCAGCAGCGTGTAGGCGACCGCGCCGCCCGACAGGTACAACGCCTCGAAGCCGGCCTGCTCGGCCAGCAGTGCGCTGAGGGCATCGTAGACGCCGGGCGCCAGCACCGGCTCGGGCCGGCGCAGGCGTTCCTTCAACGAAGGGGCGTGCGTGCGATCGCCGCTCATGCCGTGGCTCCGGTGGTTCCCGCGGCGGCCTCGGTCTCATGCCTGGCGAGGATGCGCGCCATGTCTTCCTGGCGCAGTTGCGGGCGCCAGGTCTCAAACAGCATGCCGAGCGCTGCCGCCTGGCGCTTCTCATAGTCAAGGAATGCCTGCGTGATCTCACTGCCGCGCACGCCGCCACGCACCGATCCGGCACGCACGTCGCCGTAGTACTCCTTCCAGTCTTCGGGCAGCGGCTGCGAACCCGGCACGGAAAGCCACAGGCGGAACAGGTGGCGCTTGCGGTCCGGCTCCTCATAGTCCTCGAACGGCGTGCGCGAATGCAGCGTGACGTAGTTGTTCAGTAGCTGCATGTCGCCTTGCTCCAGTTCCATCGTGAAGCACAGCAGCTCGCTCGGCATCAGCTCGTCGAGCAGGTCCAGCGCCTCGACCTGCGCCGGCGTCAGGCGCGGCAGCTCGGCAAAGTCGCGCTGGGCGGCGTCGGTGTTCTTGCGGTTGGTGCGCGCCGAGAAATACTCGGGGTGACTGCCGAAGATCGGGCAGCGGTAGTAGGGCGGCTGGCTGGGATCCTGCGTGCCCTGGTAGCTGTGGAAGAACGTACCTTTCAGCACCGGGATCAGGTCGGGGCGGCGGCGCTGCACTTCCTCGTACAGCGCGATCGAGCTGATCACCTTGCTGGTGCCGCCCGCACGGGCGGTGCGGCGGCACAGCAGGCCGACCACGTCGCACGAGTCCTGGTGGAAATCCAGCCCGGCATTGGTGTTGTAGCCGCGGCCGCCCTTGACCTTGTACTCGCCGCCTTCGTTGCGCACATCGTTCATGAACTGGCTGGCGCGGTTCTGCGTGCGGCCCACGCCCATGTACAGGCTCAGGCCCCAGTAGGCCAGGCGCGATTCCTCCTCGGTCCATTCGTCGACCGGGAAGCCCTTGACCAGGCACATGCCCCAGCCGCCCTGGGTGATGTTGATGGCGCGCGTGAGCACGGCGCGCGCGGCATCGTTGAGCGGGAAGTCGGCCTGCTCCATTTGCAGCAGCGGCCTGTTCAGGGTCTTGGCGTGATTGAGCGCATCGCGCATGCCCTGGACTTCGGCCTCGTTCATGCGCAGTACCCAGGAGCGGTCCTCGCGGGCTTGCCGGGCGGTCCAGGCGACGGGGCGTTGCGATGCGGCGATGGGTGACATGTTCGGGGGCTCCTTCGGGTGTTGTGCGTTTACGTTGGAAGCAAGTCTAGCGACGTCGCCTATCATTAGAAAAGCGAACTTATTTGAGTTACTTCATAAGAGTTTTTGATGAAGCTTGAGACCTTCCATACGCTCGAGGGCGTGCTTCAGACCGGCACCTTCGCCGGCGCCGCGCGCCAGGCCAACGTCACGCCCAGCGCTGTCAGCATGCAGATGAAGCAGCTTGAGCAGTACCTGGGCAAGCCGCTGTTCGACCGCTCCGGGCTGCAGGCGCGGCCCAACCAGCTCGCGCACGAGGTGGCCGACACCATGCGCCAGGCGCTGCAGAACCTGGAGGCGCTGCGCGCCGGCAGCGGGCTGGCGGTGGAGGGGGTGGTGCGGCTGGGGGTGATCGAGTCGCTGCAGCCGGTCGTGCTGCCCGGCATCGTGCGCTATGTGCGCGAGCGTCATCCCAGGCTGGAACTGCGCCTGGTGCGCGGGCGCAGCAGCACGCTGACGGCATCGGTCAAGGCAGGCGATATCGATGCGGCGCTGGTGGCGCAGCCGGCAGGCGGCGGCTCGGCGCGGCTGCGCTGGACGCCGATGATGCGGCGCGAACTGGTGCTGATCGCGCCGCCCGGCGCGACCGAGGCCAACGCTGCCTCGCTGTTCCGGCTGTACGACTGGATCCGCTACGACCGCAATACCGTGTCAGGGGCGATGGCGGCGCAGTATGTGCATACGCACGTGTCCGAAATCCGCGGCACGCTGGAATTCGACAGTGCGCCGGCGATCGTGGCGATGGTCAGCGCCGGGCTGGGGGTGTCGATCCTGCAGGGGCCTGATCCGGCGCTGGTGCAGAACTACCCGGTGCGGCTGGTGCGGCTGGGCCGCTCGGCACCGGTGCTCACCCTGTCGCTGGTGACCCGCAAGGGCGATGACGACAACCGCTCGGTGGCGGCCGTGCGTGACGCCATGCGGCTGACCCTGGCTTCTTACCAGCGCCAGAGCGTGGCAGCGCGCCACTGAGGCGTGACGAAGGCGGTTTTCCGGGCGAGCAAGTCGTCCGGACCTCGCTTCCGGCGTCAGGCCTGCGTGCGCAACAGCTTGCGCAGCCCCTGATAAACCGCTTCCCGCTCCTCCGGCGACAACTGCCGGATCACCTGCGCCTGCCCGCGCCGCGCCAGCGGCATCACCTGGTCGTGCAGCGCGGCGCCGGCTTCGCTGATCGCGCAGATCAGCTTCTTCCGGGGCGTGTTGCCGGCTGAGGCCAGCCGCACCAGTCCCCGATCTTCCAGCAGCCGCAGCGTGCGGCTCACCAGCGCCTTGTCCGAGGTCGACTGCGTCACCAGCTCGGCAAACGGCAATTCGCGCGCGTGCGCGAGCAGCGCCAGGATGCGCCACTCCGGCACGGTCAGGCCGAACTGTTCCGCATAAGGCTTGGTCACCGTGCTGCGCAGCGCGGTGACCAGCTGGCTCAGCATCGTCGTCAGGAAATTGTCGACGGTCAGTCCGCTGCCGGCCTCGTCGAGGTCGGCCCAGGGGCTGGTGTCGGTGTCTGTCGCGGGCTTGCCGTTGGCGGGCGCGGCGTCACGGGGCATGCGTTCCTCTTGATCGGGTCTGCCGGCCGCCATGCGGGGCCGGTTGGCGGGCCAGATTGTCTCACGCCGCTAGCCAATTCCGCCATCGTGTGTCGCTTTCATGGCAGTGAAAAAGAAATATAAAAAACAACTATGTCAATTGGTGTTTAACGTAAGTTGAGTTGTCAATATTGGCGGCCTAGGATGACTTATGTTCCTGATGTGAACATGCGTCTTACTAATAAAACAACCGAAAGTGTTGTAACCAGAACCAACCCTGTTTTCGCGGTGCGCACAACAGCCCACTCCAACCGCGAATGCGCCCCCCACAGGAGCTGTTGATGAGACACGAACGCCCCCGCCGCCTTTTCCTTGCCGTCACTGCTATGGCCACGCTCGCGCTTGCCGCGGGCAGCGCGCTGGCCACTGCCGCGTATCCGGCCAAGACCGTGACCATGGTCGTGGCCTATCCGCCCGGCGGCGACACCGACGCCATGGCCCGGCTCTATGCCGACAAGCTGTCGGCACGCCTGAAGCAGCCGGTCATTGTCGAGAACCGCCCCGGCGCCGGCGGCGTGGTCGGCGCCAGCTTTGTCAGCCGCGCACCGGCGGACGGCTACACGCTGCTGTACACGCCCAACCCGTTCACGCTGGCCCCGATGGTGCTCAAGCTGGCGCCGTCGGCCAGCTATGACCCGCTGCACGGCTTCACGCCGGTGATCCAGACCGCGGTGCAGGCGGTGCTGCTGGTGGCCAACCCGCAGGCGGGCATCAAGACCGTCGGCGAGATGATTGCCGCGGCCAAGGGCGGCAAGGCGCTGACGTACGGCAGCCCGGGCGCGGGCTCGCCGATGCATATCGCCGGCGAGATGCTGAACCGCGCCGCGGGCGTGAAGATCCAGCACGTGCCGTACAAGGGCGTGGCGCCGGCGGTCAACGACGTGGTGGCGGGGCATGTGAACTTTGCCTACGTCACGCTGGGCCCGGTGGCGCAGTACATCAACACCGGCCGGCTGATCGCGCTGGCGATCACCGACGCGAAGCGCTCGCCGCTGCTGCCCAATGTGCCGACGCTGGCCGAGCTTGGCTACAAGGACGTGGTGGTCGGCGCGTGGCACGGCGTGATGGCGCCCAAGGGAACGCCGTCCGAGGTGGTCAAGGTACTGAACCAGCAGCTCAACGACGTGCTGCACCTGCCCGACGTGACCGAGAAGATGGCGACCTTCGGCGCCAGCCCCGTGGGCGGCGCGCCGTCCGCGCTGGAGAAGGTCAACGCGGCCGACTACGAGCGGCTGGGCAAAGTGATCCGCGACCTGGCCATCACTGCGGAATGACGTAGGGCATCGCATCGCATTCATGCAACAAGACAAGCAGGAGGCCGGCATGAGCAAGGCCATCGTGGGAAGCGCCACGCCGCAGGTGACCGCGCGGGAAAAGGTCATGGGGCGCGCGCAGTATGCTGGCGACATCAAGTTGCCAGGCATGCTGCACGCCAAGGTGCTGCGCAGCCCGCACCCGCACGCGCGCATCGTGCGCATTGACACTTCCGCGGCGCGTGCGCTGCCCGGCGTGAAGCTGGTGGTGACCGGGCAGGATGTGCCCACCCGCAACTGGGGCCCGCACCGCAAGGAGCAGCGCATCCTGGCCTGCGGCGTGGTGCGCCATGTCGGCGAGGAAGTGGCTGCGGTGGTGGCGGTCAGCGAGGAGATCGCGCGCGATGCGCTGGACCTGATCCGCATCGAGTACGAGGCGCTGCCCGCGCTGCTGACGCCGGCTGCGGCGCTGGCCGAGGGCGCGCCGGAGATCCACGCCGGCACGCGCAATATCGGCCACGAGATGCACATCGTGCGCGGCGATGTGGATGCCGCCTTTGAAGCCTGCGCCGCGGTGTACGAGGCCACCTACGACATGCACTCGCAGTACCCGGGCTACCTGGAGCCGATGGCTTCGGTCGCGGCGCAGGACGGCAACGGGCGGCTCACGCTGTGGGCATCGACCCAGTCGGTGTTCCTGGCGCGCACGCGGCTGGCCGAGGCACTGGACCGGCCGGTTTCGACCATCCGCGTGGTGCAGGCCACCACCGGCGGCGGCTTTGGCGCCAAGATCGTCGAGGAGAACAACAGCCTGATCTGCGCCTTCCTGGCGAGCTGGCTGGAGCGCCCGGTGCGGCTGGTCAACAACCGGCTGGAAGACTTCCAGGGCGCGCGCGCCAGCGTGCCGATGCAGGTCTGGCTGCGCATGGGGCTGTCGGCCGATGGCGTGATCCTGGCCAAGGACGTGCGCATCACGGCCGAATGCGGTGCCTATTCCGGGCTTGCCGGCGACGTGATGCACGTCACCGCCATGCGCAGCGACAACATGCACCGCGTGCAGAACGTGCGCTCGCATGCGGTGATGGCCTATACCAACAACCCGCCGCGCGGCGCCTTCCGTGGTTTTGGCGGGCAGCAGATGCAGTTTCCGCTGAACTGCCACCTGACCGTGCTGGCCGGCATGCTCGGCATCGATCCGATCGAAGTGCACAAGCGCAATGCGATCGGCGCGGGCGAGACCAGCGTGCATGGCTGGAAGATCAGCAGCACCGGCATGGTCGAATGCCTGGACATGACGCGCCGGGCCATCGATTGGGACGCCAGGCGCGCGGCGCCGCGCGGCACCGCCACGCGGCGGCGCGGCGTGGGCATTGCCGCGGCCATGCATGTCAGCGGCAACCGCACGCTGGGCAACTGGGACGGCTCGACCATCCTGCTCAAGGTCAATGAGGACGGTCGCGTGATGCTGCAGACCAGCGAGTGCGACATGGGGCAGGGCGCCAACACCATGCTCAGCCAGATCTGCGCGCAGGAGCTGGACATTCCGCTGTCGCACGTCACGGTGATGGCGCCGGATACCGATACCGCACCGTTCTGCCTGGGGTCGCTGGCGTCGCGCGTGACCATCATCTCCGGCAATGCGGTGCTGCGTGCGGCGCGCGAGGCGCGCCAGAAGCTGCTGGCACTCGCAGCGGAAAAGCTTGGCGTGGACGCGGAACAATTGCTGATTGCCGATGGCCGCATCGCCGCGCCGGGCCAGCCCGACAAGTCCGCCACGCTGGCTGAGATCGCACGTCTTCATATCTTCCGCCACGGCGGCGAGGGCATCCACGTGCGCGCCACCTATGACGCGCCCACCGTGATGCACGATGGCAACTACTACGGCAACGTCGCGCCCGCGCATTCCTTCGCGGCACAGGCGGTCGAGGTGGAGGTCGACACCAGCACCGGCCAGGTCACCGTGGTCGACAGCTTTGTCGCCGACGACTGCGGCAAGGCCATCAACCCGCTCGCCGTGCACGGCCAGACCCACGGCGCGACCGTGCAGGCGATCGGCTGGACCCTGTACGAGAACCTGCAATACGAGGATGGCCGCCTGATGAACGGCAACTTTGCCGACTACACCATGCCCACTGCCGACGCGGTGCCGATGCTCCGTACCGACGTGGTGGAATCGAACGACCCCAACGGGCCCTACGGCGCCAAGGGCGCCAGCGAAACCGCGATCCTGCCGGGCGCGGCGGCCATCGCCAATGCCGTGTTCGACGCCGTCGGCGTGCACATCCAGTCGCTGCCGATCACGCCCGAGAAGGTGCTGGCCGGCCTGCGCGAACTGAAGGAGAAGGAGGGCGCCCATGCGTGACTTTGCATTCCTTGAGCCGGGCACCGTGGCCGAGGCCAGTCACATGCTGGCCGACCTGGGCGACAGTTGCCGCATCTTCGCCGGCGGCACCGCGCTGATGCTGGGCATGCGCCAGCGCATGCTGACGCCGAGCCACCTGGTCTCGCTGGGCCGGCTAGAAGCGCTGCGCGGCATCACCTTCGATGCGCGCGAGGGCCTGCGCATCGGCGCGCTGACATTGCATGCCGAAGTGGCGCGCTCGCCGCTGGTGCAGGCGCATTATCCGATGCTGGCCAGCATGGCTGCGCGCGTGGCCAACCCGCAGGTGCGCAACCAGGGCACCATCGGCGGCAACCTCTGCTATGCCGACCCTGCCACCGATCCGCCGGGCTGCCTGATGGCGTTGGGTGCGCGGATCGTGGTCAGCGGCCGCGGCGGCGAGCGGGTGGTCGATATCGAAGATTTCCTGGTCGACTACTACGTTACGGCGCTGGCGCAGGATGAAATCGTCACGCAGGTCCGCCTGCCGGCGCCGGGGGCCGGTGCCGACGGCCGCTATTCGCGCTTCCTGCGCACTGCCGCCGAACACCGGCCGCTGGCCAGCGTGGCAGTGGCGGTACGGCGCGAAGGCGCGTTCTGTGTCGAGGCCCGCCTGGCGGTGGGCGCTTCCACGCCGATACCGTCCCGGCTGCGCCGCGCCGAAGCCTTGCTGGCCGGCAAGAACGTGACGGCGGAGCTGGCCGAGGAAGCCGCTGCCATCGTCGCCGCGGACATCAACGCGGTTTCGGACATGCGCGGGTCCGAGTCGTACCGGCGCGAGATGGTGCGGGTGGTCGCGCGCCGCACCATTGCCGAGCTGTTTGGCGTGGCATCTGAGTAAGGAATCCCCATGAACAAAGTCAGCATCGAACTCACCGTCAACGGTGAAGAACGCCAGGTGGAGGTGCCGGCACGGCGCCTGCTGTCCGACCTGCTGCGCGACGACCTGGACCTGACCGGCACCAAGCGCGGCTGCGAGACCGGCATCTGCGGCGCCTGCTCGGTGCTGGTCGACGGCGAGGTGGCCAAGTCCTGCCTGATGCTCGCCGTGCAGGCGCGCGGGCGCCATGTGATGACCGTGGAAGGGCTGGCCGCCGATGGCCAGCTGCATCCGCTGCAGCAATGCTTCATGGACAACGGCGGGTTGCAGTGCGGCTATTGCACGCCCGGCTTCCTGATGGCCTCGTGCGCGCTGCTTGCCAACAATCCCAACCCGACCGAAGACGAAGTCCGCCACGGCCTGAACGGCAACCTGTGCCGCTGCACCGGCTATGTCGGCATCGTCGAATCTGTCCTGTCCGCCGCGGAGAAAATGCGTGGAAATTGAAAAGACCCTGGTCACCGCGGCGCCGCCGGCGCGCGTGTGGGAGCTGCTGCTCGACCCCAACGTGATGGGCGCGTGCGTGCCCGGCATGGAATCGATCGAAGTGCTGAGCGAGGTCGAGTACGTCGCGCGCATGGCGGTCAAGATCGCCTTCATCAACGCCCGCTTCCGGCTGCATACGAAGATCGTCGAGACGCGCGCGCCGCATTACCTGCGCACCGAGGGCACCGGCGAAGACGCTTCGGTGGCAAGCTCGCTGCGGCAGTCGAGCGAACTGTTCCTGACCGCGCTGGACGATGGCGGCACGCAGCTGCGCATCAGGGTGCAGGTGGACGTGCTGGGCCGGCTGGGTACCTTCGGCCTGAGCGTGATGAAGACCAAGGCCGACCGCATGTGGGACGAGTTCGGCGCCAACCTGCTGGCGCGGCTGTCGCCGGGCGAGGCGCAGGCGGTGCCCGAACCGGTAGCAAAGGCCGCACCTGGGGCACCGGCGGCGGCAGTCGTATCCGCTGCGGCGGTCAATGGCCATGCGGTGCTGCCGACGCAGTCCGCGCCGCCGGCACCGGCCGCGGGCGGGCTGTTCTCGCGGCTGTTCGGGCGCGGCGATACCGCGCGCGGGCCGCTGTCGGACATATGCGTCGAGCTGCGCCGCCGCGACGAGACCATCGTGGTGCGCTGGCCCGCGGCCCAGGGCGAACAGTGCGCGGCCTGGCTGCGGGATTACCTGCGCCTGGAGGCCTGAGCGGCGGCAGGGCGGAGGTCTGGCGGCAATACGGGTACCCTACGGGGTGCAGGCGTGATATATGAGAGCGTTACGCCAAGACCGAATATTGCAGAGACAGACCATGACGATCGATTCGCCGCAGGAAGACACGCAGGAAAGCGGCCAGGAGAGTACGCAGGAGAGCGCCCAGGAGAGCGCCCAGGACAAGTACATCGTGCCGGGGCTGGAACGCGGCCTGCGGCTGCTGGCCGAGTTCAGCAGCCGCGAGCGCACCTTGTCGGCGGCCGAGCTGGCGCGCCGGCTCAAGGTGCCGCGTTCGACGGTGTTCCGGCTGCTGGCCACGCTGGAAATGATGGGTTTTGTCGAGCGCACCGACGGCGGGCGCGAGTTCCGTCTGGGCATGGCGGTGTTGCGCCTGGGCTTTGACTACCTGGCCTCGCTGGAGCTGACCGAGCTGGGCCGCCCGCTGCTGGACCGCCTGCGCGACGAGATCCACTATCCGTGCAATCTGGTGGTGCGCGACGGGCGCTCCATCGTCTATGTGGCCAAGTCGGTGGCCTCGCGCCCGTTTGCCAGCACGGTCAATGTCGGCACCCGGCTGCCGGCGCACGCCACGGTGCTGGGCCGCGTGCTGCTGGAAGACCTGTCGCTGGCGGAACTGCGCGCGCTGTATCCGGAGGAGCGCCTGGAGGTGTACTCCGAAAGCACGCCGCGCACCGTCGAAGAACTGTACGAGATGGTCCAGCGCGACCGCCAGCGCGGCTACGTGCTGCACGAAGGGTTTTTCGAGGCCAGCATCTCCACCATCGCGGCACCGGTGCGCGACCGCAGCGGCAAGGTGGTGGCGGCGCTGGGCGCGACCATCCCGGCCTCGCGCATCGACCCGGACCAGCTCGACAATGTGGTGGAACAGGTCAGGCGGGCGGCGGCGGAGCTGTCGCGCCTGCTCGACTACCGGCCGGAGGTGCCCAAGCCGTTTGTCTGATGGCGATGCGCGCCGCCTGCCATCGGAGGGGAATCAATATGCAGGAACGCAAGATATACAACGAGTCGCCACGCCGGCGGCAATGGCTGGTCGGCGCGGCACTGTCCGCCGCGCTGGCCGCAAGCCTGCCATGGCAGGTCGCGCAGGCCGCGGGTTGCGCCAGCGTGCGCATCGTGGTGCCGTTCCCGGCCGGCGGGCCGGCAGACCAGCTCGCGCGCACGCTGGCGCACGGGCTGCAGCAGCGGCGCGGCACGGCCTTCGTGGTCGACAACAAGCCTGGCGCCAACGGCAATATCGGCATCGACACGGTGCGGCGCGCACCGGGCGACGGCTGCACGCTGCTGGTGGCGCCCGCCGGCAACCTGACCATCAACCCGACGCTGATGCCCGCGCTGACCTACAACGTCGAGCGCGATTTCCGGCCGGTGTCGTTGCTGGCGGGCTCGCCCAACGTGCTGGCGGTGCATCCGTCGGTGAAGGCGAATTCCGTGCAGGACCTGGTCAGGCTGGCAAAAGAGGCCGAGAAGTCCGGCAAGCCGCTGGGTTACGCCAGCCCGGGCGTCGGCAGCGGCCTGCACCTGGCCGGCGAACTGTTTCGCAACAAGGCCGGCATCACGCTGCTGCACGTGCCTTACAAGGGCACCACGCAGGCGCTCAACGACGTGGTGGGCGGGCAGGTGCCGATGCTGTTCGGCACGTGGTCGACGCTGGCGCCATTCGTCCAGTCCGGCGCGCTGCGCGCGCTGGCGGTGACGCAGCAGAAGCGCTCGCCGGCCGCACCGAATGTGCCGTCGCTGGCCGAACAGGGCGTGCCCGGCATCGACGTCAGTTCCTGGTATGCGCTCCTGGTGCCCAAGGCCACGCCGCAGCCGGCGGCCGATGCGCTCGGCGCCGACGTGCGCGCGCTGCTGGCCACGCCCGCGGTGCGGGCCGACCTGCAGCGCCAGGGCATGGAGCCGGCAGGCAGCACGCCGCAGGCGCTCGATGCCCGCATCCGTGAGGAAACCGCGGCGTGGGCGAAGCTGATCGAGGAATACGGGATTACCGCGGAGTAGCGGCGGAGCGGTATCCCATCAGGCCCGACAGATCGCGTGCGGCCTGCCGGACTTCCTTCTCCACGCGCTCGCGCAGCGTGCCATCCGCTTCAAAGCGCTGCTGCGGCCCCGCCACGCTGATGGCGGCGATCACGTCGCCGTCGGCGCCGCGCACCGGTGCCGCGCACGAGTCGATGCCCGGCTCATAGGCCGAAAAACTCCACGCGCAGCCGCGTTCGCGGTCGGCGGCAAGAATATCGGCCAGCCGCGCGTGGGTGGCCGGGCTCTGGCCGGTGACAGTCGGCAGGGGATCAGGCCCCAGCAGCTCGCGCAGCGTCTCCGGCGGCAGCTCGGCAATCAGCATCCGGCCAGGCGTGGTCAGGTGCGCGGCCACGCGGCTACCTACCTGGATATTGCTGACCAGCGAGGCTGCGGGCATCTGCCGCAGCAGGTAGAGCGCATGGCCGCCATCGCGCACGGCCAGGTAGGCCGACAACTGCAGCGACGCGCTCAGCCGGGCCAGCACGCGCCCGGCAAAGCTGGTCAGGTCATTCGTGGCCAGCACGCGCGAGGCCAGCTTCAGGAAGTTGAAGCCGACCTGGTGCCCGCCTTGCGGCAGGCGTTCCACCATGCCCTCATGTTCCAGCGTGTCCAGCAGCCGCATCACGGTGACGCGGTTCACGTCGATACGCCGGCCCACTTCGCTCAGGTTGGCGGTGGCACCGCCCTCGGCAATAAAGCGCAGCAGGCGCAGGCCGCGGATCACGGGAGAGACCAATTGGGCTTCGCGGGCGTCGTCGGGGTCTGCGCTGTCGTCGAGGTCAGGTTCGGTCGGCGGGCGGGACTTGGGCATCTTGGCGTAGGCTGTCAATCGAAAACGGCCGCGCAGGCGGCCGTGCTGGGGTGGACGTTGCCCGCGGCTTCAGCCGAGCGCGACGTTCCAGGCGTCGTAATCGTACACCCAGTCGGCATTGCCGCCTTCCTTCAGCCAGGCATTGCTGCGCGAGCCGATCTGGATGCGGCTGGTGCGCGCGTGGCGCGCGGCCTGGTAGCGGGCCAGCGCGGCGGGCACGCCTGTGGCGCCGTCGGCCGCGGCATCGGCAAGGCAGCGGGCCAGCACCACGCCGTCCTCGATCGCCATGCCTGCACCTTGCGCCATGAACGGCATCATCGGATGGCAGGCGTCGCCCATCAGCGTGACCGGACCGGCCGACCATGCGGGCAGGGGATCGCGCACGTACAGCGCGGAGATCAGCACGTCGTCGCAGGCATCGAGCAGCGCGCGCGCGTCGGGGTGGAAGCCGGCATAGGCGTTGCGCAGGTCTTCCACGCGGCCCGGCGTGGTCCAGGATTCATTGCGCCAGGCCTCCTGCGCGACGGTGGCGAAGACAAAGATGTCGCGGCCGCGGTTGAGGGGGAAGGTGACGATCTGCGTGGCTGCGTCGGGGCCCCACCATTTGGTGAAGGCGCCCAGGTTGGGCACGCCGGCAAGGCGCCCGGCCGGCACCACGGCGCGGTAGGCCACGAGGCCGGTGAAGATGGGGCTTTCCTGCCCGAACAGCGCGGTGCGCACGGTGGAGTGGATGCCGTCGGCGCCGACCAGCACGTCGACCCGTTCCTCCGCGCCGTTGGCAAAGCGCAGCGTGGCGCCATCGGCATCCGGATCGATCGCCACGGCCTTGTGGCCCAGGCGCACGCATGCGGCCGGCACCGCGGCTTCCAGTGCGGTCATCAGGTCGGCGCGGTGCATGGTCAGCTGCGGCGCGCCGTAGCGGCGCTCGGCTTCCTCCTGCATTGGCAGGCGCGAGGTTTCTTCGCCGCTGTCCCACATGCGGCTGATGCGGTGGCTGGGGCGGGCGGCGGTTTCACGCAGGGCGTCGCCTACGCCCAGGCCGTCGAGGGCGCGCACGGCGTTGGGGGTCAGGTTGATGTCGGCGCCCACGCGGGCGAAGCGGGGGGCTTGTTCATAGACCACAGCTTCCATGCCGAGCTTGCGCAGGGCGATGGCTGCGGCCAGGCCGCCGATGCCGGCGCCGTTGATTCCGATTTTGAGGGGCATTTTGTCTACCTGCTGGGAGTTGGGCTGGCAGGTGGGTGGCTGCTAGCGCTTCTGATTGTGTTCATAAATGAACGTAGTGTTCATAACATATTATTGGGGTGAGAGGGGGGCGTCAACTAAGGGGGAACCCTAGGAGGGGAAAATGGGAGGGTGTTTTGCACTTGGCGGGCGTGGGCTGTTTCGCCGGCGTAGGCGGCGGGGCTTCTGCTCGTTGGCTTGCTTGGGTAGGTAGGTCGGGTTCGATGTTGTCGTAGGTTTGAGCGCCTTGTTCCGCCCTGCTGGGCGGGTCACTTTTTGTCCGAGCGACAAAAAGTAACCAAAAAGCGCGTCGCCTGGGCGGCTGGCCATCCATTCCACGGCATCGGTGGTTCAAACGGCGGTGATTTCCGTTATGCGTGGTTGCCCGTTCGACCCAGCTACGCTCCCTGTCCGGTGCCTACGTCAACGGACTATTGGACGAACCCGACTTTAGGCTATTGGCAGCCTGCTAACACGTTATCGGCGGGACGCCTACGGCTGCGCTGCGCGCCCTCAGTATCGTAGGTCGAAGGCACTGGCACGGAGTGCGTCGCTGCGCTCGCACGGGGCTGTCGTGATGCCGGGCCCCCCCAAAAAAAAAAGCGCAAATCGGGACGTGGCCGTCCGCCTGCCACGTTAGGGCCCGCGCGAAGCGCAGCCGAAGGCGTCCCACCGACGAGGTGGTTAGCAGGCTGCCAACCGCCTAAAGTCGGGTTCGTCCAATAGTCCGTCGATGTGGGCACAGACAGGGTGCGTAGCAGGCTCGAACGGCCAACCACGCCCAAACGGCAAGCACCGCCCGCCCGAACCACCAACACCACCAAATTGATGGCCAGCCGCCTGAGGCGACGCGTTTTTTGGTTACTTTTTGTCGCTCGGACAAAAAGTGACCCGCCCAGCAGGGCGGAACCAGGCGGCTAAACCTACGACAACAGGAAACCCGACCTACATCCCCAAGCCAACGAGCAAGAAGCCAAGCCGGCGACACCGGCGAAACAGCCCACGCCCGCCAAGCACGACAACCAACCGCGTAGCAATAAGCCCCCAAAAAAACAGCCACCCATGGTGGCTGCCCTAGAAACATCACCGGAGCCGATTCACTCAAAGCCCCAACACAAGCTTGGCAATAATATTGCGCTGGATCTCGTTAGACCCCCCATAAATCGACGCCTTGCGATAATTGAAATAACGCGGCGCCAGCACGGCAGCATAATCCGGCCCGACCCGCGGAGCCGCCTCACGCCCCTGCAACGCAGCCCACGTATCCTGCACGAACGGCAACGCAGCCGGCCCCGCGGCCTCCACCGCGAGTTCGCTTGCCGCCTGCAGAGTCTCAGTGCCCGTGAGCTTCAGCATGCTCGACGCAGCGCCGATCGAGGTCCCCGATTCCACGCCTGAGAACACGCGCAACTCAACGGCTTCGAGCGCCGCAGCACGCAGGTGCAGCGCCGCCAGCTTGCGCCGGAACAGCGGATCGTCCAGCAGGCGCCCACCGTCGTCGGCGGGCTGCTCCGCTGCAATATCCGCGATCTTCGACAACTGCTTGCGCAGCATCGGGCTATACGTGCCGCCGCGCTCGAACTCCAGCAGGTACTTGGCATAGGTCCAGCCCTTGCCTTCCTCCCCGATGCGGTTTGCCACCGGCACGCGCACGTTCTCGAAGAAGACCTGGTTCACTTCCTGCTGGCCGGTCATGGGGCCGTCCAGCGTCGGCAACGCCGACACCGTGATGCCAGGGGTATGCATGTCGAGCAGCAGGAACGAGATCCCCTCCTGGCGCTTAGATTCGCGGCTGGTGCGCACCAGGCAGAACATCCAGTCGGCCCACTGCGCATGCGTGGTCCAGATCTTGGAGCCGTTCAGGATGTAGTGCTCGCCCTCGCTGTCGGTGCCATGATCGGCACGCATCTGCAGCGAGGCCAGGTCGGAGCCGGAGTTGGGCTCGGAATAGCCCTGGCACCACCATACGTCGGAACTGAGGATGGGCGGCAGGAAACGCTGCTTCTGCTCCGGCGTGCCGTACTTCATGATCACCGGCGCCACCATCTTCAGGCCCATCGGCGACACTGGCGGGCAGCCGGCGGCGGCCAGTTCCGACTGGAAGATAAAGCGCTCGGTCGAAGTCCAGCCCGGGCCGCCATATTCCTTCGGCCAGTTCGGCGCGGCCCAGCCGCGCGCGTGCAGCGCCTTCTGCCAGCGCACCTGGCCGGCCTTGTCGAGGTAGCCGTTCTTGGACTGCGCCATCATCGCGCGCAGATCGGCGTCGTAGGCCTGGGCGATCCAGGCGCGCACTTCTTCGCGGAACTGCTGGTCTTGCGGGGAGAAATCGAGATTCATCGACGGGCCTCGCTGGGTAATCGTCTGGGTTCGGGGATGCCGGCTTCAGGCCGCGGCCTGGGCGGGGTAGAGCAGGTCGGCGTAGCGACGCAGGTGGTGCTCGGCCGAGCCCATCTGCAGGTCGATCGCGGTGACGCGCTTGAAGTAGTGGCCCACCGCCAGCTCTTCGGTCACGCCCATGCCGCCGTGGATCTGCACTGCCGCCTGGCCGACGAAGGCACCGGCCTGACCGGCCTGGATCTTCGCCGCGCAGGCCGCCTGGGCGCGCACCGCTGGCGCGCTGGCGGCCTGCATCGCCGCCACCTGGGTCAGCGCTACGGATTGCTCGAGTTGCATGTACATGTCGGCCATGCGGTGCTGCAGCACCTGGAACGTGCCGATCGCCACGCCGAACTGCTTGCGCTGGCGCGCATAGTCGATGGTGTCGGCCAGCATGCGCGCCATCGCGCCATTGGCTTCGGCAGCGAGCGCGACCATGGCTTCGTCGCACAGCTGTTCGATCAGGGCAAAGGCTTCGCCTTCCGCGCCGATGCGCTGGCTGTCCGGCACCTGCACGTTGTCGAGCAGCACTTCGGCGGCGCGCTGGCCGTCGAAGGTCGGATACTCGCGCAGCGTCACGCCCGGCGTGTCGCGCGCGATCCAGAACAGGCTGATGCCCTTCCGGTCGCGGCGCGCGCCGGACGTGCGGGCGCTTACCACCAGGTGCGTGGCGAACGGCGCGCCGACCACGGCCTGCTTGTGCCCGCTCAGCTTGTAGCCATTGCCCTGGCGCGTGGCGCTGGCCTGCACGTCGTGGCGGCAATAGCGGCTGGCCGGTTCGGCATGGGCCCAGGCGGCGGTGGCTTCGCCGCCGATGATGGCCGGCAGCCACTGCGCGGCCAGCTCGGGGCTGCCGTGCATCAGTGCGCCGCCGCCCAGCACCACGGTGCCGAGGTAAGGCTCCAGCACCAGATGGCGGCCCAGTTGTTCCATCACGATCATGTGCTCGGCGGCGGCGCCGCCGAGGCCGCCAAGCGGCTCGGGGAAGGCTGCGCCCAGGATGCCGAGCTCGCGGGCAAACGCGCTCCAGCAATCCTGGCGCCAGCCAGCGGCGGACTGCACCGCCGCGCGGCGGGCTTCGAAATCATAGTGGTCGGCCAGGTAACGCGCGAGCGTGTCACGCAGCATTGACTGTTCTTCGCTGAACTGGAAATCCACCTTGGCTCCTTCGGAATTGGGGGAGGCGTGATTGCGGTAGTCTGGGCGGGATCATCCGGCCAAGCCGCCCCGCGGCGCATCGTCGCATCGGACGAAGCTGCCTGCGGCCCGTTTTTGCGGCACTGCGGCAAAACGGCGGCAGTGCCGCTTCGTCGCTTCCGACGATTGTTGAACCGGCCAGGATTCCGAGAATGCGGGATCAGCTTCCGCCAACAAACCAACACCCGTCGAGGAGTTCCACGCCATGCATCCGCACATCCACGCGCAGCGCACGCCCGACAAACCAGCCGTCATCATGGGCAGCAGCGGCGCGGTCGTCACCTATCGCGAACTGGACGAGCGCTCGAACCAGGTGGCACACCTGTTCCGCAGCCTGGGGCTGCAGCCCGGTGATCGCGTGGCCTTCATGGTGGAGAATCATCCGCGCCTGTTCGAACTGTGCTGGGGCGCGCAGCGCAGCGGCATTGTCTATATCTGCCTGAGCACACGGCTGAACGCGGCCGATGCCGCCTATATCGTCAATGACAGCGGCGCCCAACTGCTGGTCACCACGCACGCGCAGGCGGAGATTGCCGGGGCGCTGACGGGCCAGACCCCGGCTTTGCGCGCAAGGCTGATGCTGGACGGCACGGTGCCGGGCTATGACGCTTATGAGGCCGCGCTGGCGCGCTGCCCGGCAACGCGCATCCATGACGAAGTGACCGGCGGCGACATGCTGTATTCGTCCGGCACCACCGGCCGGCCCAAGGGCGTGTACGCGTCGCCGTCGAGTCCGAACATCGAGGCTCCCACGAGCCTGACGAGCCTGTGCCAGCGGCTCTATGGCTTCGACGCCGGGACGCGCTACCTGTCGCCCGCGCCGCTGTATCACGCGGCGCCGCTGCGCTACAACATGACGGTGCAGGCGCTGGGCGGCACCGCGGTGGTGATGGAGCATTTCGATGCCGAGCACTACCTGCGGCTGGTGCAGGAACACCGCATCACGCATACGCAACTGGTGCCGACGATGTTCTCGCGCATGCTCAAGCTGCCCGAAGCACAGCGGCAGGCCTGTGACGTGTCGTCGCTGCGCGTGGCGATCCACGCGGCCGCGCCGTGCCCGGTGCAGGTCAAGGAAGCCATGATCGCGTGGTGGGGACCGGTGATCTGGGAGTACTACGCCGGGACGGAGGGCAATGGCGTGACCGTGGTCAGCACGCCGGAGTGGCTGGAGCGCAAGGGCACGGTGGGGCGGGCCATGATCGGCAAGCTGCGCATCTGCGGGCCGGACGGCGCGCTGCTGCCGCCGGGCGAGTCGGGCACGATCTACTTTGCCGAAGGTCGCGCCTTTGCGTACCACAACGACGAGCCCAAGACCGCGGAGTCGCGCCACCCGCAGCAGCCGGACTGGAGCACCATCGGCGATGTCGGCTACGTGGATGCGGACGGCTACCTGTACCTGACCGACCGCAAGGCCAACATGATCATCTCCGGTGGTGTCAACATCTACCCGCAGGAAGCCGAGAACCTACTGATGACGCACCCGAAGGTGATGGATGTGGCCGTGATCGGGGTGCCCAACGAAGATTTCGGCGAAGAGGTCAAGGCCGTGGTGCAACTGGCCGATATGGGCCTGGCCGGGCCCGAGCTCGCCGCGGAACTGATCGCGTTCTGCCGCGCCAACCTGTCGGCCATCAAGTGCCCGCGCTCGGTCGACTTCGAAGCCGAGTTGCCGCGCCTGCCGACCGGCAAGCTGCTCAAGCGGCTGCTGCGCGACCGCTACTGGGCCGGCCATGGCAACAGGCTGGTGTAGGTCCAAGGCCCGGGGCACATCGCCGCTGCCCGCGTTTTCGCGAGTGCAGCGGTTTACGTCATAATCCTCCGTTACATCACAGCCACGGGCGCCCGCCTGTATCCGCAGCGCCGGGCGGGCGCATTGTGCTGCCTGCAACGGCAGCGATGTGCGGGAGACGACAACAGCCAATGGCAAGTATCGAGGAGACCGGACGGCGCACGCCGCCACCGGCGGGCGCCGCATCGCTGGCGGCCAAACTGCGTCCGCCGCTGCTGACCCCGTTCCAGGTCGAGCGCGCGGCGATCTGCGATGCCGTGTGCGCGGCGGGCTTCGTCAAGCTTGTCCTGGTGCGCGCGCCGGCGGGCTTTGGCAAGACCACGGCCATGCTCCAGTGCCGCGCGCGCCTGGAGGCCGCGGGCGGGCGCACCGCCTGGCTGACGCTGGACCGTTCGGACAATGATGCCTCGCGCTTTCTCGGCTCGGTCGAGGCCGCCATCGCGCAGGGCCTGGGCGGCGGCCCCGGCCGGTCCGCGCACGGGCTGCTGGCGCAAGATGCCGGCGAGCAGGCGCTCGCGCTGATCGACCGCCTGGCCAGCCATCACGGCGACTTCACGCTGTTCCTTGATGACTTCGAAGCGATCCAGAACGATGCCGTGGCCGGACTGGTCTGGCAACTGGTGGAAAGCCTGCCGCCCGGCTGCCGCGTGGTGATCGGCACGCGCTGGGTGCCGGAAACCGGCCTGGGCCGACTGCGCGCGCGGGGGGAACTGCTTGAGATCGAACCCGCGCAGCTGCGCTTTTCCGCCGGCGAAACCGCATCCTTCCTGCGCCAGGCGCGTGGGCTGAAGCTGGAGCAGGCGGCCATCAGCGTGCTGCACCGGCGCACCGAAGGCTGGGCCACGGCCTTGTGGCTGGCGTCGGTGGCGCTGGAGCGGCGCAGCCAGCCAGAGGGCTTTATCGCCGGCTTCTCCGGCTCCAACGCGGCGATCGCCGACTACCTGGTCGAAGACGTATTCCTGCACCTGCCCGAGGCGGTGCGCGACTTCCTGTTGCGCACCTCGATCCTGGACCAGCTGTGCGGGCCGCTGTGCGATGCGGTGTGCCAGTCCGCCGTGGCCGGCAGCAGCGACGAGATCCTGGTCTGGCTGGAGCGCGCTAACCTGTTCCTGCTGCCGCTGGAGAGCGAACGCTATGGCGAGCGCGGCTCGGGTGCCGCGCCCGAACAGTGGTATCGCTATCACAGCCTCTTTTCCGGCTTTCTGCGCGGCCAGTTGGCGCAAGCCATGCCCGAGGCCGTGCCGCAACTGCACCTGTCGGCCTCGCGCTGGTATGAGTCGCAGGGGCGCCCGGTGCCCGCCATCGAGCATGCTTTCGCGGCCGGTGCGCTGGCGCACGCGCTGCCGTTGCTGGATGGCGCCGCGGACGACCTGCTGGCGCAGGGCCGCATGCGGCTGTTGACACGCTGGCTGGAAGCGATGCCTGCCGACGAGCTGGCGCGCTGGCCCAAGCTGCAGATCGCGCGCGTCTGGGCGGTGTCATTCACGCGCGGACCGGCCGAAGCCATCGCCCTGCTGCAGGAGATCCCCACCGAGGGCGCGGCCGGCGATCTGCTGGCGCATATCCGCGCGCTGCGCCATATGCTGCTGAACATGATGGACCGCTTCGACGACGCCCGCGCCTTCGCCCGCAATGAGCTGCCGCCGTTGCCGATGGGCTATGCCTTCCCCGATGCGATCCTGGCCACCTCGATGGCGCGCCTGGCCGCGGTGGCCGGCGACTACCCCGAGGCGCGCCGGCTGCTGCAGGTGGCGCGGCATGCGGTGCGCGGTTCAGACAGCAATTTCAACAAGATCTTCTCGGAATCGGTCGAAGGGCTGATCGACCTGCGGCAAGGGCGCTTGCAGCAGGCACTGGCACGGTTTCGCATCGCCGCCAGCACGATGCTGCCGAACCGCTTCGGGCCCACCAACGGCAACGCCATGGCCGGCATCCTGCTGGCCGAAGGCCTGTACGAGAGCGGCGATTCCGAGCGCGCCAGCCGATTGCTCAACGTCTACCTGCCGCTGTCGCGCGACCTCGGGCTGCCCGACCAGATCATCACCGGGCACACGGTGCTGGCCCGCATTGCCTTCGAGCGCGGCGAGGCCGACCAGGCGCACGAATGGCTGGCGCAACTGGAGGCGCTGGGCCACCACCGCGGGCTGACGCGGCTGGTGATGGCGGCGATGCTGGAACGCGCCCGCCTGGCGCTACGCCAGGGCAATGTCCACGCTGCGCAGGAGGCGATCGAACGCGCCGCCGATCCGGCGCTGTGGCGCACGCGCCCCGGGGTCAGTTCGTTTGCCAGCGATGTCGAGGACATCACCCTTGGCCGGCTGCGGCTGGACCTGCATGCGCGCCCCGGCACGCCGGTGCGCGAGGCGATCGAGCGCGAACTGGCGGCGGCCGCCGGCAACCAGCTGATGCGCCGCGCGCTCAAGCTGCGCATCCTGCTGGCGCAGGCGTGCCAGCGCACCGGCGATGGCGCGCACGCGCTGGTGGTGATGGGCGAAGGGCTGCGCTTCGGCGCCGCCGAAGGCTTTGTCCGCATCTTTGCCGACGAGGGCGACGATGTGCGCCGGCTGGTGGCCGACGCTTGCTCGCGCCAGTCAGCCAACCTGCCTGCCCCCTACGTGGAAAAGCTGCTGCTTGCCTGCGGCCAGGCCGCCGGTGAGCAGCCCCCCGGCGCGGGCCGGCCTGCACCGGCGGCGCTGGTGGAGCCGCTCACGCCCAAGGAGCAGAAGGTGCTGCACCTGCTGGCCGAGGGCTACTCCAACGTGGCCATGGCCGAGCGCCTGTTCGTGTCCGAGACCACGGTGCGCACGCACCTGCGCAATATCAGCGCCAAGCTGCACGCCAGCAACCGCACCCAGGCGGTAGCCATTGCGCGCCAGCTCGGGCTGCTCTGAGCCGGCGCGGCTCAGATGCCCATGAACTCCGTGAATTCATCCAGCGGCGCGCGCTCGGCGCGCAGCTGGTTGGCGGGCGACTCGGGGTCTTCATAGCCGATTGCCATGCCGGTGAACAGCATCCGTTCGGCCGGCAGCGACAGGAACTCGCCGATAGTCTGCGGGTACATCGCCCAGCATTCCTGCGCGCAGCTGTCCAGCCCTTCTTCACGCAGCAGCAGCATCACCGTCTGCAGGTACATGCCCAGGTCCGACCATTGCGGCGGCCCCATGCGCCGGTCCACCGTGCAGAACAGCGCCAGCGGCGCGCCGAAGAAGGTGAAGTTGTTGGCAAACTGCGCCAGCCGCCGCGCCTTGTCCTCGCGCGGGATGCCCAGGTAGTGGTAGAGCGCCTCGCCCACCTGGAAGCGGCGGTCGCGGTAGGGCGAGACCAGCTCGCGCGGGTAGATGTCGTACTCGCGCGCTTCGCCGGTGGGCGCCGCGGCGATGCGCTCGCGCATGATGCCGCGCAGGCGCTCCAGCGCCTCGCCGCCGACGACATGGATATGCCAGGGCTGCAGGTTGCCCCCGGAGGGGGCGCGCGCGGCGGCGTCGAGCACGCGCCGGATGGTGTCGGGCGCAACGGCCCGGGGCAGGAAGCCGCGGACGGACTTGCGGCTGGCGATGGCTTGGCTGACTTTCATGCGGATTCCGGAAAAGTTGCTCGACGGGGCGCGCTTCAGATGAAGGGCGGCTCGCCGGTCCAGTCGAAGAAGTCCGGCATGTCGTGCGACACGGTCTCCGGGAATGCGGCGGGGCGCTTTTCCAGGAAGGCGCTGACGCCTTCCTTCACGTCGGCGGAGCGGCCGCGCGACTGGATCGCGCGGCTGTCGAGCTTGTGCGCTTCCATCGGGTGGCTCGCGCCGGCCATGCGCCAGATCAGCTGCCGCGAGATCGCCACCGAAACCGGCGCGGCATTGGCGGCGATCTCGCGGGCAATGGCCTGGGCGGCCGGCAGCAGGTCTTCGGGCGCGTGCAGCGAACGCACCAGGCCGCGCTCATGCGCCTCCTGGGCGGAGAACACGCGGCCGGTATAGCACCATTCCAGCGCGGTCGAGATGCCGACCACGCGCGACAGGAACCACGACGACGCCGCTTCGGGCGTGATGCCGCGACGGGCGAAGACAAAGCCGAACTTGGCGTCGGTCGACGCCAGCCGGATATCCATCGGCAGCTGCATGGTCACGCCCACGCCCACTGCGGCGCCGTTGACCGCGGCGATCACCGGCTTGAGGCTGCGAAAGATGCGCAGCGACACGCGCCCGCCGCCGTCGCGGTGCGCGGTGTCGGGGCTGGCGCCGTAGCGCTTCTCGAAATCGAAGGTGGAACTGCCGCCGGACAGGTCGGCGC
This sequence comes from Cupriavidus lacunae, assembly GCF_003353055.1. GTDB lineage: Bacteria > Pseudomonadota > Gammaproteobacteria > Burkholderiales > Burkholderiaceae > Cupriavidus > Cupriavidus lacunae. Next base: position 11,259 of record NZ_QKWJ01000018.1, on the reverse strand, counting down.
CGGCGCAGAAGGCGCGGCCCGAGCCGGTGACGATCACGGCGCGCACGTTGTCGTCTGCATCGGTGGCGTCGAACGCGGCGATCAGCTCATGCATCATCTGCGCGGTGAAGGCATTGAACTGGTCGGGGCGGTGCAGGGTGATGGTGGCGACACCGTCTTCAACGGCGTAGCGCAGGGTTTCGAACGAAGGCGTGGCTTGCGTCATGGGGGCTCCTGCTGAAAGTACAGAGAAGGGGGAAGGAGGAATACGCGCAAAGGGGTTCGGCCAACACTAGTGCAGAATGCGTCGCCCGCAATCGTCGCTTCCGACGAGGCCGGGAATTGGCGCCTGGCCGTAGACTGACGTGGATCAATCGGCAGGACCGGCACACCCACACCGTATCACCGCGCGCCCTGCCGGCACAGACAGCAAAGGGATAACCATGAAGACACGAATCACCGAACTGCTTGGCATCCGCTACCCGATCATCCAGGGCGGCATGCAATGGGTTGGCTACGCCGAAATGGCCGCCGCCGTTTCCAACGCCGGCGGGCTGGGCATCCTCACGGCGCTGACGCAGCCCACGCCCGAGGACCTGGCCAACGAGATCCGCCGCTGCCGCGAGATGACCGACAAGCCGTTCGGCGTGAACCTGACCCTGCTGCCGTCGATCAACCCGCCGCCGTACGCACGCTACCTCGACGTCATTATCGAGGGCGGCGTCAAGGTGCTGGAAACCGCCGGCAACAACCCCAAGGAACATATCGCCCGCGCCAAGGCCGCTGGCATCACGGTGATCCACAAGTGCGTGGCGGTGCGCCATGCGCTGTCGGCCGAGCGCCTGGGCGTGGATGCCGTGTCGATCGACGGCTTCGAATGCGCCGGCCATCCGGGCGAGGACGACGTGCCCGGCATGGTGCTGATCCCGCAGGCCGTGCGCAAGCTGTCGATCCCCGTGATCGCCTCGGGCGGCATCGCCGACGGGCGCGGCATGGCGGCGGCGCTGGTGCTGGGCGCCGAGGGCGTCAACATGGGCACGCGCTTCTGCGCCACGCGCGAGGCGCCGATCCACGATAACGTCAAGCAGGCGCTGGTGCAGGCCAGCGAGCGCGACACCAACCTGATCTTCCGCACGCTGCACAACACCGCGCGCGTGCTCAAGAACGCCGTGTCGGACGAGGTGGTGAGCATCGAACGCCGCCCGGGCGGCGCGCAGTTCGAGGACGTCAAGCACCTGGTCGCCGGCGTGCGCGGCAGGGCCGCGCTCAAGGCGGGCGAGACCGACGGCGGCATCATCAGCGCCGGCCAGTGCGTGGGCCTGATCGACGACGTGCCCAGCTGCGAAGAACTGATCACGCGCATGGTGGCCGATTGCCGCGAGCATCTCAGCGTGGCTTCGCGCTGCTTCGCCTGACGCCATGGCCGAAGCCGAGATCGAGGCGGCGATGACCCGGGCCATCGCCGCGCCGGGAGAAGCCGCCGACGCGGACGTGCCGGAGGGCTTCGTCCCGCTGCGCCAGATGAGCGGCTACATGGCCGGTTTCGGCCAGCTCTACCTGCACGCCGGACGCCGCACGCTGGCGGTGCGTATCGACGAGAGCCACCTGAACAACCTGGGCATTCCGCACGGCGGCATGCTGGCGACGCTGGCCGATACCGCCATCGGCATGATGATGTCGCTGGAAACCGGGCGCGCCAAGAGCGCGGTGACAGTCAATCTGAGCCTGGACTACCTCGATTCCGCCCGACTGGGCGACTGGGTGGAAGCGCGCGTGGAGTTCGACAAGCTCGGCTCCCGCCTGCGCTATGGCACCTGCCGGCTGGTCAGCGGCGAGCGCTGCCTGCTGCGCGCGACCGCGATCTTCGCGGTGCTGGCGCCGCGCGCCTGAGGCGCGGCAACATCGTCGCTTCCGACGACGCTTGCCGCCACCCGCGGCGCAACAATACCCATCGACGCTGCCGGCACCCACGCCGGCATTCCGCACAACTCAACGGCTGCTCCGGCGGCCCGCACCGAACCAAGGAGAACACATGGCAGAGGCATATATCGTCGCGGCGGTCCGTACCGCCGGCGGCCGCAAGGGCGGCAAGCTGTCGGGCTGGCATCCGGCCGACCTGGCCGCGCAGGTGCTCAACGCGCTGGTGGAGCGCACTGGCGCCGACCCGGCGCTGGTCGACGACGTCATCATGGGCTGCGTGAGCCAGGTCGGCGAGCAGGCCGGCAACGTGGCGCGCAATGCCATCCTGGCCTCGCGCCTGCCTGAAAGCGTGCCGGGCACCTCGGTGGACCGCCAGTGCGGTTCGTCGCAGCAGGCATTGCACTTTGCCGCACAGGCGGTGATGTCGGGCGCGATGGACATCGTCATCGCCGCCGGCGTGGAAAGCATGACGCGCGTGCCGATGGGCCTGTCGTCGCAACTGCCGGCCAAGAACGGCTTCGGCGTGCCCAAGAGCCCGGGTATCGAGACGCGCTACCCCGGTGTGCAGTTCAGCCAGTTCACCGGTGCCGAAATGATCGCACGCAAGTACGACCTGTCGCGCGAACAGCTCGATGCCTACGCGCTGCAGAGCCACCACCGCGCCATCGCCGCCACCAAGGCGGGCCGCTTCACTGCCGAAATTCTGCCGGTTGAAGTGCGCACGGCCGACGGCGCCAACGGCGAAATGCACACCACCGACGAAGGCATCCGTTATGACGCCACGCTGGAAAGCATCGGCAGCGTCAAGCTGATCGCCGAAGGCGGCCGCGTGACCGCTGCTTCCGCCAGCCAGATCTGTGACGGCGCCGCGGGCCTGATGGTGGTCAACGAAGCCGGCCTGAAGAAGCTGGGCGTCAAGCCGCTGGCGCGCGTGCACAGCATGACCGTGATCGGCCATGACCCGGTCGTGATGCTGGAAGCACCGCTGCCGGCCACGGAAGTCGCGCTCAAGCGGGCCGGCCTGCGCATCAGCGATATCGACCTGTTCGAAGTCAACGAAGCCTTCGCCCCGGTGCCGCTGGCCTGGCTGAAGGCCACTGGCGCCGATCCGGAACGCCTGAACGTGCATGGCGGCGCAATCGCGCTGGGCCATCCGCTGGGCGGCTCGGGCGCCAAGCTGATGACCACGCTGGTGCATGCGCTGCATACGCATGGCAAGCGCTACGGCCTGCAGACGATGTGCGAAGGCGGCGGGCTGGCCAACGTGACCATCATCGAGCGTCTGTAAAGCTGTCAGATCCGTGGCGTGCCGCGCAGGCACGCCACGCAGGAATTGCCGCAGTAACGAGTAGTGAAGGGAGAAGGACCGGCGGCGCGGGCATGTCAAAGTGCCCGCGCCAGCAGCCGGAACAGCAAGGCCGCGATCGTGCGGCCTTTTTGTTTGCGTGTGGCTCGGTGTGGCGCGGCGCGTGTCAGGCGAAGGTCACTGCGCTGCGCCGGTCGGCGCGTTCCAGGTGCGGCACGTTGTTGAAGCTCAGCAGCCGCTGCACGCCGCGGCCGACGATGATCTCGCAGAACGCCGTATTGCGGAACTGCAGGTTCATTTCGATGGCGGCCTGGGCCGGTGCGCCCAGCAGGTCGGCGGTGGCGCGGCCGATGGCGCCGCCGGAACTCACCACCAGAATGGCATCTTCGCGCGTGGTGCCTTCGCTCGCATGTGCCAGGGCGCCGGCAATGCGGGCGCCGAAGTCCGCCCAGCTTTCGGGCATGTCGGCCAGTCCGTCCTGGGTCCACGCGGCATAGGCCGCGCGGAATGTGCGCCAGTAATCGTTGTAATCGCCGTTCTGGTGCGCGCGATGGTCAGCACCACCGGTATGGCAACGATACAGCGCCTCGCCGTCGTATTCGTTCAGGCCAGGGTGCGAAATGATCGCTGCCTGCTGCCCCATGCCGGCCAGGATTTCTGTAGCGGTGTCCTGCTGGCGCACCAGCGTGCCGGCCACTACCCGGCTGAAGCTGACACCGCGCTCACGGAAATACTCGCCCAGCCAGCGCGCTTGCTGGCGGCCGGTCGGTGACAGGCAATCGTAGTTGGTGGCGCCAAACGAGGCTTGTCCGTGCCGGACGAGGAAAAGCGTGGCCATGAGCGGTCCCGGTGAACGTTGAGGCGGATAGGGCTGGGCCGGGCACAGGGCCCGGCGTGGGCACATTCTAGGGAGTGCAGGCCCGCCAGCCAAGCAAGCATTGCGCAATTCATAGCAGCCATGGCCTGGCTGCATTACCGCGCGGTGGCGCTTGCCAGCGGTGTGCTCAGGCCGGCTCGGCGAAGGTGACGCCGAGATAGCCAGCCATCAGGCGGTTGAGTTCCGTGATCAGCCGCTCGTCGTCAAGGTGCAGCGGGCCGGATTGGTTGAGCACGGCATTGACCAGCACGCTGAACACCGCCTGCATGGCAAAGCGCACGCGCAGTTCTGCTGTGTCGGCCGGCAGTTCCAGGCGCGGCACCAGCAACTGCACCATGCGCTCCACGATGGCTTCGCCGTTCTGGCGGTGCGGCAGCCATTCCTCGGGCCGCGTGGACGCATGCCGCAGCGATGCCCGCATCACGCCGCGGTTGGCCAGCGTGCCGAGCACCATGAAGCGCGCAGCCTTCTCCAGCAGCACCGGCGTCGGCACGTCCTCCCAGCGTTCCCGCGCCAGGTAGCGGTCGATCGACACTGTGGTTTCTTCCATCACCAGCGTGCGCAGCGCCTCGAAATAGGCCATCTTGTCGCGAAAGCGGCCGTAGAAGGCGCCCACCGACACCTGGCATGCCGCGGCGATCTGCGCCACCGACACGGCGGCAAAGTCACGCGAGGCAAGCAGTTCGCGGCCCGCGCCAAGCAAGGCCTGCTCGGTCTCGCGCGCGCGGCGCTGGCGCGGCGGCTGCAGGATCGAGGGCGTATCGATACGGGGAAAGGAGGCGTTGGCGGGGAAGCCGGATTGGGTCGCTGACATTGGCATATTCCGTAATCGAATTCGGATTCGGTTTTTGAAAATACCGGTACGCGCCGCGACGCGTCAAGGGCTTTGTCGGGTGGGGCCGGGCGCGGCGGGTGGGTGGGTCGCGCGGGAGGTGGCGATGCGGCGCGCAAGCCGCGCCGCTGGCCGCCGCGTACCTTGCTAGCTGAAACGCGGGCCCAGGTCATCCCGCATCCATTCGATAAAGGCGCGCGTGCGTGCCGGCAACAGCCGCGCATGAGGATAGATCAGAGACAGCGGCCATGCCGGTTGCTCGAATTCTTCCAGCACGATGCGCAGCTTGCGCTCCTGTACTAGTTGCGCGACCTGGTACGACAGGAAGTGGCCAAAGCCCGCGCCTTCGGCGCAGGCGGCCACGGCGGGTGCGGTCTGGTTGAACTCCAGGTTGCCCGACACCGGCACATGGAACTCCCGTTCGCCTTCGCGAAAGGTCCACCAGTGCGCCTGGCTGCCGGTGAAGCGCACGCAGTTGGCGCTGGCCAGTTCCTCGGGGTGGCGCGGCACGCCGTGCTTGCGCAGGTAGGCGGGCGTGGCCACCACCACACGGCGGATGCGGCCGACGGTCTGCGCCACCAGTGTGGAGTCGGCCAGCGGGCCGATGCGCACACCCACATCCAGGTCTTCCTCAAGCAGGTTCACCACGCGGTCGGTGAACTCCATGCGGCAGCGCACGCGCGGATAGCGTTGAACGAAACGCGTGACGGCAGGCGCCACGTACATCTGCCCGAACAGCACCGAGGCGGTCAGCGTGAGCTGGCCGCTGGGCTCGACATGGCTGGCGGTCAGGCCCGCCTCGACCTCGTCGATGGTGGCCAGGATGCGCCGGCAGCTGTCCAGGTAGCTGCGCCCCTCGGCGGTCAGCGACAGCCGCCGCGTGGTGCGGTTGAGCAGCCGCACCTGCAGTTCGGATTCCAGCGCCGCGAGCGTGCGTACCACCGCCGGCAACGAGGTATGCAGCGTCGTCGCGGCCGCCGTCAGGCTGCCCTCGTCGACGATCCGCACAAAGGTCTGCATCGCGCGTAGCTTGTCCATGGTGCCACACATTACTCCATTTTTTGGAGTAGTTAAATATCAATGGCCCTATTTATTGCAGCGGCGTCGGCGCCCAGAATCTGCCTGTTCCAACCGTTGAGGAGAGTGCCATGCAAGAGACGAATTGCCCCGCCAAGCCGCTGGTGCTGTACCGCTCGCCGGTGTCCGGCCACGCGCACCGCGCCGAACTGTTCCTGGGGCTGCTGGGCCTGCCGTATCGACTGGTCGACGTCGACCTGCGCGGCGGCGAGCAGCACAGCAAGGCTTTCCTGCGCCTGAACCCGTTCGGCCAGGTGCCGGTGCTGGACGATGACGGCGTGGTCATTGGCGATTCCAATGCGATCCTGGTCTACCTGGCCACGCGCTATGACGACGGCCGCTGGCTGCCGCGCGACCCGGTGGGCGCGGCGCGTGTGCAGCGCTGGCTGTCGGTCGCCGCCGGCGAGATCGCCTTCGGCCCGGCGGCGGCGCGTCTGGGCGTGCTGTTCGGCCGGCCGGTGCCGATGGAAGATGCCGTCGCCCGCGCGCAGCGGCTGTTCACGCTGATGGAATCCCTGCTCGCCGGGCAGCCGTTCCTGGCGGCCGATCACGCCACCATTGCCGACGTGGCCGCCTACAGCTATATCGCCCGCGCCGGGGAAGGCAACGTGTCGCTGGCGCCGTACCCGGCGCTGAATGCCTGGCTGCGCCGCATCGAAGCCTTGCCCGGCTTCGTGCTGATGGTGGTATCGAAAGTCGGCGTGGCGGCGTAATGCCTGCTGGTCTCGCGTAGCGTTTCTATCCATCCGACAAGGAGAGGGAGCCCATCATGGACCTGCCCACCTGGCCGCACGCCGGCCTGCCATTCCACGCCGGCGAACTGGCTGCGCAGGCGCGCGCCGGCAAGCGCGAACGCATGGCCGCGTCCGGCCCGCGGGTGATCCGTGGCGAGATGCCGGAGCAGCACCGTACCTTCTTTGCGCAGCTGCCGTTCCTGCTGGTTGGTGCGGTCGATGCCGACGGGCTGCCCTGGGCCACGATGCTGGCCGGGACGCCGGGATTTGCGCATACGCCTGACGCCAAGCACCTGCGCATCGACGCCGTGCTGTTGCCCGCCGACCCGGCGGCATCGGCCCTGGCGCAGGGTGCGCGCATCGGCCTGCTCGGGATCGAGCTGCCTACGCGCCGGCGCAACCGCATCAACGGGATCATCGTGGCGCGCGACGAGGGCGGGCTGACGGTCGAGGTCGAGCAGAGCTTCGGCAACTGCCCGCGCTATATCCAGTTGCGCGACGTGACCGTTGCCAGGCCGGCGGCCACGCACCCGGCCTGGCACAGCGACGCGCTCGACGAGCAGGCCATCGCCTGGCTGCGCGGCGCCGATACGCTGTTCATCGCCACCAGCCACACCGCGTCGCCGCAGGACGAAGGCGAGCACACCGGCGGCGCCGATGTCTCGCACCGCGGCGGCAAGCCGGGCTTTATCCGCGTGGACGATGCCCGTACGCTGACGTTCCCGGACTTCAACGGCAACAACTTCTTCAACACCATCGGCAACCTGCTGGCCAATCCGCGTGCCGGGATCGTGGTGCCGGATTTTGCCGAGGGCTCGCTGCTGCATGTGGGCGGGCGTGCCGAGGTGATCTGGGAGGGCGAGGAGCTGACCTCATACGCCGGCGCCGAGCGGCTGGTGCGGCTGCACGTCGAGCGCGTCGTACGGCGGCCGGCCGTGTTGCCGCTGCGGTTCGGCTTTCGGGAATATTCTCCGGTGCTGGCGGGCACGGGTGCGTGGCCGGCGCGCTGAGCCGGTGGTCGACTCCCTCTGGCTGTCATAAAAATGAAATCAATAAGTAACAAAAGCGTCACAATATCGGATGGCAACTGTCCGTAGCACGCCGACCAGGGCGCTGGCGGGCAGCCCTGTATCAAGGAGAAAACAACCGTGGATAAGACGAAGAACAAGCCGCAAGCCCGCCGGGAGATCCTGAAGCACGCACTGCTGGCCCTGGCCGCCGCGCCGCTGGCGCTGGCGGCGGGGGCCGCGCAGGCGGCCTGGCCGGAAAAGCCGATCCGGCTGGTGGTGGCATTTCCGCCCGGCGGTCCGGTCGACACCCATGCGCGCCTGTTGGCCGAAAAGCTGCAGCCGATCCTGGGCCAGACCATCGTGATCGACTACAAGGCCGGCGCCGCCGGCAATATCGGCTCGGACAACGTCGCCAAGTCCGCGCCGGACGGCTACTCGCTGCTGCTGGCCAATACCGGGCAGATGGCCATCAACAACTCGCTTTATCCCAAGCTGCCCTACAGCATGCCGAAGGATTTCACGCCGGTGGCGCGCACCGCGCTGATCCCGCTGGTGATGGTGATCAACAACAACGTGCCCGCGCGCGACCTGAAGACCTTTATCAGCTATGCCAAGGCCCATCCGGGCAAGCTGAACTTCGCCTCGGGCGGCAACGGCGGTATCTCGCACCTGATGCCGGAAATGTTCAAGCAGGCTTCGGGCACCTTCATCGTCCATATCCCGTACAAGGGCAGCGCGCCGGCACTGACCGACGTGATGGGCGGCCAGGCGCAGATGATGGCCGACTCGATTCCGCTGTTCACGCAGTACATCAAGGCGGGCAAGGTGCGCGCGCTGGCGGTGACCTCGCCGCAGCGCTCGCCGGCGCTGCCCGATGTGCCGACGATGCAGGAGGCCGGGCTGAAAGGCTTCGAGGTGGTGGGCTTCTACGGCATGCTGGCGCCGGCCGGCACGCCCAAGGAAGTGGTCGCGCGGCTGTCCGGCGCGCTGCGCACGGTGCTGGCCGATCCCGACACCAAGGCCAGGCTCGAGCAGCAGGGCGCCGAGCCGGCATGGCAGTCGCCGGAGGCGTTTGCCGCCACCATCGCCACCGAGCAGAAACGCTGGGGGCAGGCGATCAAGGCGTCGGGCGCCAGTATCGACTGAGCGGGGGCGGCCTGATGGCCGCGATCAGCCGCGCGCCCGGTACCTGAGCCGGGCGCAGCGGCCGACCAGCGTGGTGACGCAGCAGGCGTCGCCGCGCCACTCTCCACCGGTCACGATGCCGTCCGGACCGGCCACCAGCTTGCGCTGGCATTGGCCAGGCACCGGCGTGCGCTCCACGCCGGCATCGCGCGGGCCGCTGCCCGGCGGCCGCGCGGCCGGCACCGTGTCGGTCCAGACGTAGGCCGTGCCATTGGGCAGGGCCTGCACCCCCTCAGGCGGACCCCACTGGCGCTTCGCTTCGTCGACGGGGACGTTCTTCCAGGAATCGACGATGTCCTGCATGGCGCTGGTCCCGATCCCGGCACAAGCGCCGGCAAGGACTGCCGCCCACAGGATGGCCAGGCGCGCCCGCTTGCTGGCGGCATGGACAAGTCGGGCTGGATTGGCAGGCATGGTGACTCCGCGTCGGCGCAGCCGGTGGCAAGGGCCGGTCTGTGGAGACTAGCGGAGGCGCAACACCCGTTGCAAGCGCGTTTTGGGCGATGCCACACAGACTGCGGTGACCGCGCCGAACGGGCGTTAGTCGGCGAACAGGCCCAGGGTTTGCTGGTCGGCTGCGGCAGGAGCCTTGCGCGCAGACTGCGCCGGTACAGTGCGTGCCGGACATGGGGCTTCGGCTGGCCCTTCGGGTGCTGTCAGTGTAAAAGCTCGTTGCACGGACAGCGGCACCGCCTCCGCTGTCCATTGCGCCAGCCGTGGCGCCAGGATCTGGTACGTGTCCAGGTCGAAATGCGCCGGCGCGGCGGCCAGTGCGTGGGCTTCTTCCAGCGTGGCCGCGCAGCCCAGGTAGCACCATTCGTCGGTAACATGCCACCAGGCGCGCGCGCCGTGTTGCTCGCGCCAGGCAACCGGGCCCGCGAAGGGCCATGGCACCAGCGCGATCGGCGCCAGCGCGGCGGCAAGCCGGGCGCGGTGTTCGCGCGGCGATTCCGCGCCGACACAGGCCCCGGCGCAGCGGTGCACCTGCCGCGCAAAGCAAGGGCTGCCACGGCGCGTGGTCTTCTCCAGTGACAGCGTTGCCATGCACAGGTCGTGCTCCTGCGCCAGCGCGCGCAAGCGTGCCTCGGCCGCGCCACGGCTACCGAATACGCCGAACAGGTCGCGCTGCCGGCAGAAGTCGGTGTCGCGATCGGAGCGCAGGCGCGGCACCGGCAACTGCTGCGGCAACTCCCAGGCATAGAGCCGGGTATTGCGGCGCAGCTGCTGGTTGTGCACCGGTTGCATGGCTTTTACCAGTTGCGCCTCCAGCAGCAGCGCTCCGGTCTCGCCGCCGGTTTCCCGCCATTCGACACGACGTACCAGCCGGGCCAGCCGCATGTCCTTGCCATAGCGGTAGTCGCCAGAGAAATGGGCGCCGATGCGCTGGCGCAGGTGCACGCTCTTGCCGATATAGAGCGGCACGTCCTGGTCGCCGTAGAAGATATAGACACCCGGCGTGGCCGGCACGTCTTCCAGCGCGGTCTCCTCCAGGCCGGCGGGCAGGCTCGCGCGCCGCACCAGCGTGCGCACGGCCGATTCCACCAGCTCGACGGAATAGGTGGCGTGGATCTTCTGCCAGAACTGCCACAGCAGCTCGGCATCGGCCAGCGCGCGGTGCCTGCCCTTGGGCGTCAGGCCAAAGCGCGCGATCAGCGCATCCAGGCCATGACGCTCGACAGAAGGGAAGAGCGAGCGCGACAGCCTTACCGTACACAGCACATCGGCGCGGAAGGTCACGCCGGCGCGCCGGAACGCGTTCTTCAGGAAGCCGTAGTCGAAGCGCGCGTTGTGGGCCACGAACAGGCGGCCCTGCAGACGCTCGGCGAGCGACTCGGCCAGGGAATCGAAGGTCGGCTGCCCGCGCACCATGTCGTCGCTGATGCCGGTCATGCGCTGGATAAACGGCGGGATCGACATGCCGGGGTCGAGCAGGGTATCCCATTCGACGATACCGTCCGGGCCAACCTCGACCACGCCGATCTCGGTGATGCGGTCGCGCTGGGCATCCGCGCCGGTGGTCTCCAGGTCGACAAAGACGATAGGGCGCGACAGCGCGGCGGCGAGAGACTGGGCGTCGAGCAAGCGGGCGCCGTCCGCTGGCAGGCGCGATGGCTGGTAAGTTGTCAGGTCAGGCATCTGCCGATTTTAAGGGTCGCTGATGGCGGCACGAAGAAGTTTTCAGAAACCCCCTTGCCAACCCCGCCGTGCTCGCATATTATTCGCCCCCTCGCAACACAACGCAGCGCTGCAAAGCAGACGGGGCGCGGGTTACGGGGTCGACCGGGAAGGTTGGCGCAGCGAAGTCAGCGCGCCGGCCGCAGCAAAAAAAGATTGCTGAA
>NZ_QKWJ01000179.1 GCF_003353055.1 Cupriavidus lacunae | reverse complement strand
GCGGCCCCGATGGCCGCCAGGACTCCCATCATGAAACTTTATGTGCAGTAAACCAACGCTGGGGACTTGCCTACAAGGCCTTTACCTCGGCTACTGCGCATAAAACCTTTCGGCCGGTAATAGCGTAAATGTGCTGCAGCACATTTGCGCTATCTCCACAGCGACGACGTCAAGCGGGCAAGGCAGTTTGGGCAGGCGTTCACGGCCTGAACTGCTTATTCTTAATCCGAATAAGGCGAAGTGTTTTCATAACCCCAAGGCTTATGATAGCAATTTGGCCTTATCTTGGTCAGAGGCGTTCTCGTTCTGACGTCGTTACGCCGTCGCGTTCACCGCTATCAATTTGGTCACGCTTGACCCATTTCAACAATGTATGGGCCGAGCACCCAATCTTTGGGGCAATGGCCTGGACCGCCGCCCATAGCGACGGATGCTCGCCGAGTTGTTCTCGCACCAGGCGAACAGCCCGCTCTTGGACTTCGGGGGAATGCTTGTTCTGCTTGTTCATGGCTCCATTCTCTCAAGACTTGGAGCCTCCTCAAAATCCGGGGCGATTCAGTTCAAGCCGACCACGCCGAAGCGCGCGGATACTCAGCTATGTGGGCCCACCCGCTCTCAAAGCAACAATCGTCGCGATTGGTCACATCAAGTCAAGACTTGCAGTAGATGTCCACGTAAGCCACACCGAATCGAATGAGTTCTCGGGTTGCAGCTGAATATCGGCCAGACTGCTCGGCGACCGTCAGCGAACCCGACAACTCGCTTAACAACGCACGTTGCTTCTTTTTGTCTCGTCCTGCCGATGTCTTGAAATGCACGAAGGCTTTCTCTGCGGCATCTGCAATGGCGGTCGCTGTGGGCTGACCGCCGTCCCCCGCTCCGGTGGCTGCACGAACAATCTCTTCGACATAGATTGCGACAATTGGCGTCATCAGCCCCTCCTGCCATTCTTGGGACTTTGCCGCGTTTGCATCTTCCATCAAGGCCCTTCTTGAACGCAGGCTACTACCCTCCCCTGCTTGACGCTCGGTAGCCGTTGCAAGCGATGGTCTCCGTGGGCCGTCTTTTAGCGATCCAAACCTCTGCGCGTACTGCCACGTAAACTCGGCGCCAAGCAGAAAGATCTGTGCAGAGTAGTACACCCACACAAGAAGTACGATGAGGGACCCGGCTGCGCCATATCCGCTCGCGACACCGCTCTTGCCGATATACAAGCCAATCAGGAATTTCCCTAGTGTAAAAAGCAGCGCGGTGACTGCAGCGCCGAGCCAAACGTCCAGCCAGCGCACTTTCGCGCGCGGCATGATCTTGTAGATCATGGCGAATACCACAGTCATCAGCACCAGGCTGACCATCGTGTCCAGGATGTGCCCAATCGCCTCACCTTCCCACACGCGGCCCATCGCTGAAATGCCAGCACTAAGCACTAGAGAAACAACAAGTAAAAAGCCGATGCCTAGGATCATGCCAAAGGAGAGCATGCGCGCGCGAAGCAGCGAAAAGAGGCCCGAACTCTTGAGGCAGTCTGGTACCCGCCAGATTCGGTCAAGCGCTGACTGCAGTTCAGCAAAGACTGTGGTCGCACCGACTAGCAATACCAGCACACCAAGCGCCGCAGTCAGCGTACTGGCAGCCGGCTCACTCACCGCCAACAGCATGTCTTCCACCGCTTTGGCTCCCTCGCTCCCCAGCAGTCCTTGAAGTTGACCCACTACCTCCCCGCGCGCCGCTTCCGCCCCGAACACCACTCCTGCAACAGTGATGACAATCAGCAGCAACGGTGAAATAGAAAAAACGGTGTAGTAGGCCAAAGCCGCCCCCATGCTCGGGGCATTGTCGTCAAGCCAAGAATTGACCGTGTCCCGCATTAGTTCAAACGCGGCTCGAGGCGAGAGCGGAAGGAGCGACAGCATGACGGCCCAATGGTGAGAGACATCAGTATCAACTCAGCAATTCCCGTTCCAAAAGGACCGTGCCGAGCCGGACCTGGGACGCATGGCAGTTTGGGGAGCTTTGACATTGAAAAACTTGCAAGCAATGTGTGGAAAGTGCCCTCGAATCGAGGTTTTCGCTGCGCGCCACAGGCACCAGTACGAAGGATCGTCGAACGGTCTCCCGCAGGAGTAGCGTGGACGGCCAAGCATCGCTGGGCACCACCCATTCCATCAAGTGGTCGCCGCTCAGCCCACGGTTTCCCCCGTGACCTCGTCCGGGGACATGGGCAAATTCAGCCCAAGTCCGGGAGCCGGAACGCCTTCCATGGTCAAGAAGACCGATCGAGAACGAGATTGTTGGTTGAGACCGTAGCGGCGTTGAAGTCACGAAACGTGCTTCATGATGTGCAGCGATCCCCCTTCGTCGCGCCGCTCTTACAGAATTTGCATAGGATGAGGAGCCATGCATGTCTTATGCATCACCTGACCGTGGTCCGCGCACACCGTTCCGCGACCTGACAGTGAGCCCCAAGCAGCTTCGGTCAGCAGGTGGACGCGGATGGGCCGCTTGGAATATCGCGCCATGTCCATGCGCGAACTGATGCCGTGCCTCCGCGGCGACGTTTCCGGCTGGGTATTTCCGTAGCAACCTTCGATGAAGCTTTCGCAACGTACAGCGCCACGCGAGGCCGGTGCTCGCTGAGTTTGGCTTCAGCGCGACTAACTATGTGGTGTCAGGCCAGATTGCAGGGTCAAATGTCTGGGGATTACGAGCGGCGTACCGCCCTCGCCCTCGCCCTCGATGAAAGCCGCGGAACTGCGTGAGTGGGTCACCGCGGCAATGACATCGGCGCCCATACGCTTGATCACGCAAACCTGGCGCAGCTGCCCGAGTTCCAGGACAAAAGGGACGCCGCATGAGGATGCACGGCGGCGCGATCACTGACATTCATAGCCCTAAGTGCCGGCAGAACGCAACGTTTGCATGGTATGCAGGCCATGGCCCTGGCGCTTGAAAACCCTCCATCTACTCACCACCTGCCGGCTTACCCTTAGCACTCGCCTCTACATGGCCAACGCGCGGCGTGCCCGCTGGTTCGGATGCAAAGTACAGATGTATGGAACGACGCCATCCCTTCTTGCCGTGTATTTCCAAGACTTCCCTGAGCCGAATGTCTTCGAGTCAAATCTGCCGTTCGATGCTGGCACCGTATGCGGAAAGGGGTCCTCGTTGATCCAGACGACGATGTCTCCCACGCTGTACCGGGAATGACAGCGGTTTGTATGAAGTGGCCTCTATCAGTACGGTATGGGTAACCGGGTTGGCACGCGTCGAGCAGCTTACCGGCGCAGCTATTACAGCAACCCTGAGCCAGGCGGCGAGCCGCGTTTCGGAACGTGCCAAGTGGTCGGTCATTTCTTGCCGAGCGAGCTTTGGATTTGCTTGGCGTGCTCAAGATGGGCAACCAATGCCGGTCGCACCTTCACGAGCAATGATTTCAGTTCATCGTTCTTGGCGCTTGGAATCAAGGTCTTGTCAATGGCATCGAGCACTGCCTGGTGATAGACCACCTCGTTGTCGATATAAGCGTTGTCGAACTCGGCACCCTTAAGGCCTTTGAGCTTGCTGAGGTTCTTGTCGCCATCTGACTTGAGGCTTGCGCTGGTCGGATTGTCTTCGGGCTTAACCTTCAACTTCTTCACTAGCGCAGTCGCGGATTTGTTAACACCGGTGTGATCCGTGATCATTTGCTGCGCAAAGGCCTTGACATCCTTGGCCGAGGCCTTGCTCTTTGCCAGCTTCCCGGCGTTAATATCGACCTGATTTGCCGTGACCACGATCGACGCAATCTGCGCGTCATTGACCGTATCCGCAGCAAACGCGCTGCCGGCCGGAATCAGTATGGCGACAACCAAAACGACTTTTGCAAGTTTCATGGCTTCCCTCCACTGCATGAAAATGGCACTAACAGTATAGAAAGATTTATCATGTTGTGAACTATTTGGCGGGCGCGTCGTTGCCAACCAGGCGCGATGACGGAAGACGGCCGAACTGCCGACCGTTACGGTCATAGCTGCCCAGTTCGCGTCGGGATATGACTGACGCGCCCCGACGACGCGAGCCTGTTGTCCGGCGATCTCGCTGGCAAGCTGTTGCTCGCGATCGCGCCAAATGAGAACGTGCTGCGCGAATACACTGCGACCATGTCCTCGATGTCGTGGCGCTATTCGACTTGGTTAAGCTCGGGCTGCTCGCTGGCTGAAGGCTTGATCCGGCCAATGCGTCATCGTCGGCCGACGTGACGGCTGAACTTTAAGACGCCGGCACTGGCAGAGGCGAGTTTTGCTGTCCCTGGCAGACGAATCGAAGCTCGCGCGTTGCGCTGCAGCAACGGCAATGCACCGGAACCTTTAGTCGCCGCCTTGCTGGCGCGCTGCGGTCTCCCAACGCGGACGTGCCCGTCCTCATCGAGCGCTTCCATGTCCCCACGAAGGCCAAATCATTGGATGCGCTGCGCGGAATCGCATGGCCTAGACATCCTGATTCGCTCAGTCGCAGTCGATCTGGCTTACGCGAACAAGGTGTCGCCACCGTAACCGTCAGCGGAACCCGTCTGGCGAGTAGAGGGCGGCGATGAGAAGGTAGGAGCTTCACGATCACTGGGAGTGAAGCGATGGCCAATCAGCGGGAAGGCAAGAGCGGACGAGCCGGGGCA
>NZ_QKWJ01000178.1 GCF_003353055.1 Cupriavidus lacunae | reverse complement strand
GAGCGATGGCGAGCCCGGCGTGAAGACGATTTGGCTTGGCCTGAAAGAAGTTCATGTCGCTGCGAAGACTTTGCGAGGATTACGAGCCGTCGATGATGGGGACAATTGTGTATAACCGCATGCATTTACCCCCCTTACACAGCCTGAAGGACCGCAAGGCCGTGACGCGCAGGAGAGAGCGACGCGTATGTCCGCAGGGCGGAGCCGCCGCTCGAATGGCCGCGCGAAAGGTCTAACCAACGCCCGCTGACGGCCGATTGTGTTGAAAAACTCGATCTGCCCTGTCAGCAGGCCAGACCTGCCAAAACTTGACCTCTCAGATCGACCTGTTTTGAACGATCGCAGATCGGTTGAGGGGTGGGGTACCCCCGAAACCTCGTCAGAAACCGTGTCTGCCGAGTTTTTCAACACAATCGGCCGGTTACAGCCGTCCGATCCGGCGGCTGTTCTCGACCCGCTTCGGTCTTTGGGGTGATCGTCCTCCAGACCACCGTATCTAAGGCGAAAGCGTCGTTCTGACTGCCAAAACTTTCAGCCGCGCGATATCATTCGGTGCTCACTCCGAGACCAACGACAAATCGCCGACATGCCCATTCGCACCGATCTTTGGAAAATTGGTTCACAACCGGAGCAGCTCGTCGAATCCATATTGCAGGCCGAGCAGCTTCTGGAGGACATGATTGTTGCAGCTCCGCGCATGCTCTCGGATGAATGGATGCTGATCGGGCGTCAGGAGGATACCGGATTTGGAGGCCGGATAGACTTGCTGGCGATCGCCCCTGACGCGTCGCTAGTGTTGATCGAACTGAAACGCGACCGCACACCACGAGAGGTTGTTGCGCAGGCGCTCGACTACGCCTGCTGGGTGGAAAAGCTCCGCACTGACGAGATCACGGCGATCTACTCACGCTTCGCGCCAGGCCGCAATCTCGCCGATGACTTCTCGCAAAAGTTTGGGCAACCGCTTGACGAAGATGATTTAAATCAGGGACATCAGCTTATTATTGTGGCTGCATCGCTAGACGCTAGCACGGAGCGCATAGTCGCCTATCTGAGTGCGCAGGGTATCCCCATTAACGTGCTGTGCTTTCAGGTCTTCGCCGCCGGCGACTTTCAACTTCTGAGCCGCTCCTGGCTGCTGGATCCGGTCAACACCCAGGCTGCCGCCTTGACGAAACCTGATACGACGAATGAGGCGTGGAACGGCGAGTACTATTGCTCATTCGGTGACGGCGCGTCTCGGTCGTGGTCTGACGCAGTCGATCTTGGGTTCATCTGTGGCGGTGGTGGCGCCTGGTATAGCCGCACATTGCAACTGTTGAATCCCGGGGATCGAGTCTGGGTCAAAGTTCCTGGGCAAGGGTTCGTCGGTGTCGGACGAGTCACTGGTCGATCACAGCCGGCTGCTACGTTCAAGGTCACGACCCCGAACGACACAGTTTCAATTCTGGACGCTGTCAAAAGCGGGGACTACCATCGCCAATTCTTGGACGATGAAACTCGCTGCGAGTATTTTGTCCCGGTGCAGTGGTTGCAGACTGTACCGCTCACGCAAGCTGTGCAGGAGATTGGCCTGTTTGGTAACCAAAACACCATCTGCAAACCCACGACGCCAAAATGGCGAGCAACCGTCGAGCGACTGAAGCAGAAATTTCCGTCCTTCGATAGCGATGCTGCCTCGCTATCGGCCTGATGAGAGGTGGATTTGGAACTCCACCTTCTCATCGTGGCAAGCGCTGCAAAAAAGCTAATGCTACGGGATAGACTATACAGAGGACCAACAACATGAACAACAACAACAGCAAGAACGTCGTGGCGGTGTTCGACCTGACCACCACCGCAGGCTTGGAGCGTGCCATCGAGGTAGCGGAGCATCCCGACTTTTTTGCTCGCCTGTATGGCCCCATCGTCGAATTCGCAAGAGAGATGGTCGATAAAGGACTTGAGCTTTTCCGGACCGCCACGGATACGGAGGCAACGATCAAAGAGCAGCGAGAAGCTGCTGTCGCTGTAATCATGGCAGGCAGGGAAGCAGGCTGTTCGTCTATCGAAATCACAATGGACGAAAAAGCTGGCATCGATCTTGGCGGAAAGATTGGTCCCAACATCGATCTCAAAATCATCTCCGCGGGCAAAGCAGGCAAGATGACGATCAAGGCCGAGTACAAGTAACTAATTGATCGGTAGGGGCCGCCTTTGCCGCATACCGGACGTCCGAACGTCTCGTTAAGCGCGGCATCGAGCGACGTGTTGTGGCCGGCTACTGCCATTGCGCTTCCGCCATCCCTGGCCGGCACCGTTTGCCGCAGCGTGCGGGCCAGGGGGAACATGGGGCCGGCGGCGCGGGGACGCGGCGATAAGGCTCGATAACGGGGCCTTATCGCATCGTCACCACGCGAAGGGGGCAGGCGGAGAATCTTGTGTCCGCGGTGAGAACGTCTGGAAGCTGAGGCCAGCCCCGAAGAGGCCAAACTCCTCGGCAAACTCGAGGAGTTCATCGTCGACTTGGACAACAACCGGCACTTCATCGTGAACTACGGTGACCGCTATCGGCATGGGGAGCCCATTGCTTCAGGTTTTGTCGAGTCAGCCGTCAACCAGGTGGTCAGCAAGCGGTTCGTCAAACGGCAGCAGGTGGCCTGGCGACCTCGGCACGCGCACAACCTGCTGCAAATCCGGACGGCCGTGCTCAATGACCAGCTCTGGTCGTACGTTGAACGATGGTATCCCTCCGTAGCCGGAGACGAAAACCATCGCCTTGCCGCTTAGCAGCCCCCGGTTTGGCGCGGTCTCCTTTTCCAGCGTCGCCGACCTGGCGCGACGCATGCGCATCGATACGGAGGCGCTGCTTCAGCGGTTCCGTGAAGCGGGGGTTGCCAAGGCCTCGGTAGAAGCGCCCGTTTATGAGGCCGACGTCGCGGCATTGAGCGCCCACTATCGGACCTTGCTCCGGCCGCGGGCGATTGAAATTGCTACCGAAGTGCGTATGGAAGCGACTGGCGAAAGAGCCCGGCGCAATCGGGTCGTGTTGGTCGGCCAACTCGGAGCGTGACCCGGAAACCCGCTACATGCCCTCCGGAGGATGCCGTCACGAAAATCCGGCTCGCCACGACGGATCGGTATCAGCGGCTGTGCGAGCAGGTGCTTGAGTACGGCTTCTACCCAACCAGCGCGCGAGCACTCCTCTACCTGGATCTGCTCCTGCGTCGGGTTCCGGCGGAATTGAGTGCATTTTCGCGGGGATTGCTTCGCGCCCTTTTTTGCGCGTCGATCGACGAGGTAAGCCGGACTCATCAGGTTTCTTCTCGACTCGCACGGGCGAGGTCGCTCCGGGCCGGCGATGTCCATTCGTGCCGGACGGCGGAGCGCGCATCCGCCATTCATCCCGCATTCGCGCCGCCCTGTGTTGTCCTCTGAAGGAGTTTTGATATGACACCGCACCTTTTCTCCGCAAACGCCGCCACCCAAGGCGCACCCCTGGTAGAAAAATTGGTCCACGACATCGACGAGCAGCTGGAGCACACATCGACGCAGGCGAGCGCGCCCGCGTGATTGCGATCGTCCGCCAGTGCCTGACCGCAACGCTTGCGACCCCGCCAGCCGCTGCGTCCGATGTCGATGAACGACTCGCCGTGTCATACCTGAAGCCCTCGGAAGTCATCGATTGTGGCCTGGTGGCCATGTCGCAGGCGACGCTGTACCGTGCCGTGGAGGATGCGCGCTTTTATTGCGTCATCCCGCGCGGCAAGGCCATTGGCAAGGCATTCCCCGCGTGGCAGTTTGCGCCACCCGTGCCCGAAATGCTGCCCGCCGTCCTACAGGCGATGCGATCGCTTCCGAGCAGTGAAATTCATGCGTTCTGGGTGACCCCGGTCGACGCGTTCGACAATCTGACGCCGGCCGAATTGCTGGCCGGCAAGCCGTTCGAGACGCGCGCGACGTTGACTGCAGCGCAATCGAGTCATCTCGCCAGACCCACCAACGAGCGGCAGGCGAGGGTGATTGCGCAGTTGGCTGGGCTGCCTTCGCGCAGTTCGGATCTGATCAGTTAATGGCAACGCCAACTTTTTCCTTACCGCCTGAGATTGAACGCACGCTTCCCTCAGTCAACCGTCTGCGGCAGGCCCTGGCCGCAACGATGACTACGCTGCCGGCCGGCACACGACTGGTTCGTGCCGCCTGGCATCCAGACGCAGTTATCCCGCCGTTCGTCCAGCGTACCTATCGGTTCGGGCCACCCGACGCCTTGGTTGGCCCCGACGGTCGGTACGCGCTCTTCTGGATGTCAAACCGATGTCGAATGCACCGCAAGTAATCGCGATCATCAAAGCGTTACCTGGTCTTATAAAATTTCTTGAGAACGAAGGCGGGCTGGTGCGCTGGCACGCTGAATTCTAATTATAAATATCGTAACTGACCTGCGCGTATCGCCCACTACCGGATCAGCAGTTTAGTACTATTTGTTCTTCGTGCTCTCCGAACCCAGTCGGCGGCCTTATAGCGAAGGTCCGCGACGCGAGACGGTGCGCAAGGTGGTGATTTCGGTGAAGGATCAGCGGTTTCGGTAAAGGAGGTGGAGGTCGGGCTCGGTACCCAATCCACCCTATAAGGAGCCTCGCCTTATAGCAAGATCGGTTTGTGGTGGTTCGAGGTGTAAATGAAAGAGGGATGTGATTTCTTTGGGTGAGGGGGACGAGTTGGTTGGCTATGAAGCGGCGGGAGAGA
>NZ_QKWJ01000177.1 GCF_003353055.1 Cupriavidus lacunae | reverse complement strand
CAGCCTGATCCACCGTCGAGACTTACTGCTACGTCGCCTTTAGGAAATTGGGGGGGAACAACATGCAACTGTGAAACTGAATCAAACCAATCTCGATTGACACTGAGAGTCATATCAGCTTGGGAAGTGCGCTTTTGCATCACAATTCCGCCCGGTACCGGCCAGCCCGGTTTTCCACGTTTTCGGGACGCTCGCAGATCGGTGATATCCTTTTGTGCACGCTACGCGTTGCGCTCTGCGCCCGCCAAAGCGATGCCCATTTCGATATCAGCCCGATGCGCCGCTCGACGTCCCTGCCAGGCCCTTCTTCAGCTACCCAAGCAGACTCCGGCATTCCAGGCTCTTTGCCAGAGGCACTGGAGCGCCAGGGCGGCGCGGCAATAGCCGGCGAATCGTCCCGTTCGCAACGTGCCTACTTCAGCCTGCGGGACGACATCTTTGCGTTCCGGCTGTTGCCTGGCGACCGCTTTTCCGAGAACGATGTCGCGGAGCGGTTTGGCATCTCCCGCACGCCGGTACGCGAGGCGCTGCTGCGCCTGCAGTCCGAAGGACTGGTGCGCGGGCACTTCCGCAACGGCTGGGAGGTGGTGCCGATCGACCTGGCGCGCTTCGAGGCACTTTATGACCTGCGCACCTTGCTGGAAACCCACGCCGCCATGCGGCTGTGCCAGCAGCCGGTGTCGCCGCGCGTGGATCGCTCGTGCCTGGAGGTGCTGGCAGCCACGTGGCAAGTCCCGCCTGCCGAACGCCTGACTGACGGCAACCAGGTTGCCGACCTGGACGAGGCGTTCCACCAGGCCATCGTCTGTGCCGCGGGCAACCCGGAGGCAGCCGCGGTGCATCAACAGGTCACGGACCGCATCCGGATCATCCGGCGGCTCGATTTCGCCTACGGCGAGCGCATCGCCCTCACATATGAGGAGCACGCCAATATCCTCACGGCGCTGCTGGCCTGCGATGGCGCGCGGGCGGTCGAGTTGTTGACCGGCCATATCGAAGAAGGGCGCGTCGAGGTCAGCCGCCTGACCACCGAACGGCTGGAACAAGCCCGCACCAACCTCGAGCGCCCGCTTTCCACCGACGCACCGCCGCGTCGCAGGCGCTTCGGGTAAGCCCTGATATGGTGCCGTCGGCGCCATAATCTTTCCCGCTTCCATTACCTTCCGCAGTCGGTGAATTCCCCGCTATCGTCGGCAACGCCTTGACGGGCGCGGCATTGCCTGCCGCCACCGGTGGCAAGGCATGGCGTGGCACAGGCCTTGCGTTGTGTTCCGTAGATTTTATGTATACATAATTTGCGGGGCACATTGTGACATCTCATCGGAACCCGATTCGCGGCAGCCGCGGCATGGCGGTGGCGCCGCACGCCCTGGCTTCCCAGAGTGCGCTGGCGATCCTGCGCGAAGGCGGAAACGCCGTCGAAGCGATGATCGCTGCGGCGGCCACGATCGCGGTTGCCTATCCGCATATGAACAGCATCGGCGGCGACAGCTTCTGGCTGATTGCGCGGCCGCATGAGGCGCCGCGCGGCCTCGAAGCGTGCGGCGCGGCGGCAGGGGCCGCCAGCATCGAGCGCTACCGTGAAGCGGGCTTGGCGACGATCCCGTTCAGAGGGGGGATGGCAGCCAACACCGTGGCCGGTACGGTGTCCGGCTGGCATGCCGCGCGCACCTGGTCGCGCGAGACGTTGGGCGGGCGCATGCCGCTGTCGCGGCTGCTTGCCGACGCCATCGGCTATGCCCGCCACGGCGTTCCGGTCACGCATAGCCAGGCGGCCTGCATTGTGGCGAGGGCCCATGAGCTCTCCGGAATATGCGGGTTTACCGAGACCTTCCTGGCGGGCGGCGTGCCGCCGCTTGCCGGTGCGCATTTTTGCCAGCCGCGCCTGGCTGACACGCTGGAGCAACTGGCGCAAGCGGGATTCGACGATTTCTACCGGGGCGACCTGGCCCGCAGCATTGCGCAGGACCTGGCCGCCGTCGGCAGTCCGCTCAGCCTGCAGGACCTCGCCGCACACCACGCGGTATGGAAGGCGCCGCTGGTACTGGCGCACTCGCGCGGCCGCATCTATAACATGCCGCCGCCCACCCAGGGGCTGGTGTCGCTGCAGATCCTGGGCCAACTGGACCGCCTGCTCGATCTGCTGCCAGCCAGCGCCATGGCATCGACCAGCGCGCCCTACGTCCATGCCTGCGTGGAGGCAACCAAGCAGGCCTTTCTGGCCCGCGACCGCCATATCACCGACCCCGCGTACATGGACGTGGATCCACGCGAGCTGCTTGCGCCGGCCTGGCTCGATGCCGCGGCCGCGCGTATCCGAACCGACCAGGCGCTGCCGTGGGGAGAGGGCATGGGGCCAGCGGACACGGTCTGGATGGGCGTGGTCGACGCCGAGGGCGTCGCGGTCAGCTTTATCCAGAGCATCTATCACGAGTTCGGCAGCGGCGTCGTGCTGCCTGCCTCCGGCATCAACTGGCAGAACCGCGGCTGCAGCTTCTCGCTGGACCCCGCCGCGCGCAACCCGCTGATGCCGGGGCGCAAACCGTTCCACACGTTGAACCCGGCCCTGGCGCGCCTGGCCGACGGCCGCACGCTGGTCTACGGAAACATGGGCGGCGACGGGCAGCCGCAATCGCAGAGCGCGGTGTTCTCGCGCATCGTCCATTTCGGCATGAACCCGCAGGCCGCGATCGACGCCCCCCGCTGGCTGCTGGGCCGCACCTGGGGCCAGACCAGCGACACCCTCAAGCTCGAGTCGCGCTTTCCGCAGGCGACCTGCGACGCCTTGCGCGCACTCGGCCACGAGATCGAGCTCTTGCAGCCGTACGACGAAACCATGGGCCATGCCGGCGCCATCGTGCTGCACCCCAACGGGCTCTATGAAGGTGGCTTCGATCCCCGCAGCGACGGCGCCGTGGCCGCCTGGTAATCCGCGCCGGGATGCCGCTTGCCAATGCGCCTCGCGCGGCAGGTTCCGGTCTTCTACGCAGTTCCCCCTTGTCCGATCCCCGACGTTGGTTTGAAGGAGTAGTCCGATGAATACCGTTGCAGAGAACGCATCAGCAGGTACCGCCATAGCCCTGCCGGCGGCACGCGAGCGCTGGATACAGCTCGCGCTTGGCATGTTGTGCATGATGGCGATTTCCAGCCCGCAGTATGTCTGGACGCTGTTTACAAAACCGCTGGCCGCCAAGCTGGGGGTTCCGCTGTCTGAGTTACAGGTCACGTTCTCGCTGCTGATCGTGCTGCAGACTTTCTTCTCGCCATTCCAGGGCGCGCTGATTGAACGCTTCGGGCCGCGCCGGCTGATTGCGCTTGGCACGGTGCTGTCGGGACTGAGCTGGGTGCTTGCGGCGCATGTGCACAGCGTGGGACTGCTGTACCTGAGCTATGGCGTCGTGGGCGGCCTGGGCACGGGCATTGTCTACGTCGGGGTCGTCGGACAGATGGTGCGCTGGTTTCCGGACCGGCGCGGGCTTGCCGTGGGCATGGTCGCAGCGGGATACGGCATGGGTGCCATTGCCACGACCTTCCCGATCGCCTCGGCACTGGCCCAGAAGGGACTGGAGGCCACGCTGTGGCAGTTCGGCCTGCTCTTTGCCGTGATCGGCTTCGTCGCCTCGCAGGGTCTTCGTTCGCCGCAGGGCGTGGTGCTGCCCGAACATACTGCGACGCGCACCAGTGCAAAAGCCACCGTCGACGTGCCAACCCGCGAGATGCTGCGCACGCCGCTGTTCTGGCTGCTCTTTGCCATGATGACGATGATGTCCACCTCAGGACTGATGGTGACATCGCAGATGGCGACCTTCGCGAAGGACTTCGGCGTTGCCGGCGTGACCGTGCTCGGCATGGCCGCGCTGCCGCTGGCGCTGACGCTGGACCGGTTCACCAACGGACTGACGCGCCCGCTGTTTGGTTGGGTATCCGACCGCTGGGGCCGCGAGAACACCATGTGCTTCGCCTTCGCGCTGGAAGGCGTGGCGATGGCGCTGTGGCTGCTGACCCGCGAGAATGCCGTTCTGTTCGTCTTGCTGTCCGGCGTCGTGTTCCTTGGCTGGGGAGAAATCTTTTCGCTTTTTCCTTCCACGCTGACCGATACCTTCGGCACGCGTTATGCCACGACCAACTACGGCTGGCTCTATATCTCCCAAGGCATCGGGTCGATCCTGGGCGGACCGCTCGCGGCTCTGATGCACGAAAAGCTCGGTAGCTGGATGCCCGTGTTTGGTGTTGCCATCACCCTCGACGTTGCGACTGCATTGCTTGCGATCGCGGTTCTCAAGCCGGCACGGCGACGTTATCTCAGATGACAGCTGGCTGGCGACCCTGATTTCTCTGTCATCACGATAAAACGTTGTGCCATACAAGTTTCGATTGGTAGATCGTGTTTTTCCTGTTCAAAACCATATAACCTTATCTATGCGTGTGAATAAAAATCACTTTTCGGCACGATTCACCGCAAATGCGCTGGTGCTGCTGTCTGGAATCCTGCCATTCACAGCATATTCTGCAGAAAAACCTTTTAATATTCTGGAGTCTTCGGTCGCAGACATTCATCAAGCGCTGAAGAGCGGAAGTCTGAGTTGCCATGGGCTGGTCCAGCAATATCTGGACCGGATTCACGCATATGACAAGCAAGGTCCCGCCTTGAATGCCATGCTCTACATGAACCCAGATGCGCTTGCCCAGGCAGATGAAATGGATCGCGAATTCCACCGCAGCGGAAAATTGAAACCACTGCAGTGCATCCCAACGGTGCTGAAGGACAATTACAACACCGCCGACATGCCGACCACCGCTGGCTCGGCTTCGCTGGCGGGTTCGCGGCCCACTGAAGACGCATTCGTGGTGGGCCGGCTGAAGCGGAGTGGCGCCGTGATTCTCGGCAAGACCAATCTTCAGGAATTCGCGCTGGGCGGGGTGACGGTCAGTTCGTTGGGCGGACAGACGAAGAATCCCTACGACCTCAAACTGACCCCGGGCGGATCGAGCGGCGGCACCGGGGCGGCACTGGCTGCCAATTTCGCCGCCATCGGCACCGGCTCGGATACGGCAAATTCGCTGCGCTCCCCGGCTTCCAACAATAGCCTATTGATCTTTCCGTAAATCATGACATCACCACAACGTTGCCTGAACCCAGCACGCGGCGATGATCGAAGGCCGGTGTTGAGCGCTTTTGAGCTTGTTGCGGGCGACGGTATGCAACTCATT
>NZ_QKWJ01000176.1 GCF_003353055.1 Cupriavidus lacunae | reverse complement strand
GGGGACCGAAGGCGCCCAAGAAGAAGGGCTATGTTGCCGGATGCGTGGCACGACGGCATGTATCTACCGCCCGTGTCATCAAGGCTGGACGTGTCGTTTGATCACCTTGAAAGGGGTGGCCCTTACAGCTTCAGCCGCTGCCAGATCGCCTTGGTGGCGCCGGCCGCGTTGAGCGTGTAGAAGTGCAGGCCCGGCACGCCCGCGGCGAGCAGGCGCTCGCACAGCGCGGTGACCACGTCCAGGCCGAAGGCGCGGATGGATTCGCGGTCGTCGCCGAAGCCCTCCAGCCGCTTGGCGACCCAGCGCGGCACTTCGGCGCCGCACATCTCGGAGAAGCGCATCAGCTGCGAGTAGTTGGTGATCGGCATGATGCCGGGCACGATCGGCACCTCCACGCCCAGCGCGCGCACGTCATCGACAAAGCGGAAGTAGGCGTCGGCGTTGTAGAAGTACTGCGTGATGGCGGAGTCGGCGCCGGCCTTGACCTTGCGCACGAAGTTGTCGAGATCGTGGCGCGGGGACTTGGCCTGCGGGTGGTACTCGGGGTAGGCCGCGACTTCGATATTGAACCAGTCGCCGGTCTCGGCCCGGATGAACTCGACCAGTTCGTTGGCGTAGCGGAACTCGCCGATCTCGCCCATGCCCGAGGGCATGTCGCCGCGCAGTGCGACGATATGGCGGATGCCGCCGTCGCGGTACTGCTGCAGGATCGCGCGGATGCTCTCGCGCGACGAGCCCACGCACGACAGGTGCGGCGCGGCCTCGATGCCTTCGCGCTGGATTTCCAGCACCGCGTCCAGCGTGCCCTGCTGCGTGGTGCCGCCGGCGCCGAACGTCACCGATATGTACTTGGGCTTTAGCGGAGCCAGCTGCGCACGCGTGTTGCGCAGTTTCTCCGTGCCCTCCGCCGTCTTGGGCGGGAAGAATTCAAAGCTGAAGTAGCGGTCTTGCATGATGGTGGCGCGCCGCGTTGGCGCGGCGCGCGATAGAGGATCAGTGCGGTGCGGGCCGCTTCAGGTGGTGAGCTTCAGGCGGTGCGTTCGCCCAGCAGCAGGCTGGCCAGCAGCCACGAGATCACGCTGTACAGGATGGAGCCCAGCAGGGCCGCCCAGAAGCCGCCGACAGTAAAGCCCGACAGCAGGTTGCCGACAAACAGGAACAGCAGCGCGTTGATGACGAAGATAAACAGCCCCAGCGTCAGCAGCGTGACCGGCAGCGTCAGGATCACCAGGATCGGACGGATCAGCGTATTGACCAGGCCCAGCACCAGCGCCGCCAGCATCGCCGAGCCGAAGCTCTTGATGTGGATCGACGGGACGAGGTACGGCAGCACGAACAGCGCAACGGCGTTGATGACCCAGACGACCAGTAGTCTCATGACGGCTCCTTGAATGTGGTTTCTCCCTCTCCCGCAAGCGGGAGAGGAGAGTCCTGCCTTGCTGCGCGGATCAGTAGCGGTAGTGGTCCGCCTTGTACGGGCCTTCCTTCTTCACGCCGATATACGCGGCCTGCTGTTCGGTCAGCTCGGTCAGCTGCGCGTTCAGCTTGCGCAACTGCAGGCGCGCCACCTTCTCGTCCAGGTGCTTGGGCAGGGTGTAGACGCCGACCGGGTACTTGTCGCTGTCGCGTTCCTGCCAGAGTTCGATCTGGGCGATGGTCTGGTTGGCGAACGAGCTGCTCATCACGTACGACGGGTGGCCGGTGGCGCAGCCCAGGTTCACCAGGCGGCCCTTGGCCAGGATGATCAGCTTCTTGCCGTCGGGGAACTTCACATGGTCGACCTGCGGCTTGATCTCGTCCCACTCGTACTTCTCGATCGAGGCGATGTCGATCTCGTTGTCGAAGTGGCCGATATTGCAGACGATGGCCTGGTCCTTCATCTTTGCCATGTGGTCATGGGTGATGACATGGTAGTTGCCGGTGCAGGTGACGAAGATATCGCCATGCTCGGCGGCGTAGTCCATGGTCACCACGCGGTAGCCTTCCATCGCGGCCTGCAGCGCGCAGATCGGGTCGATCTCGGTCACCCACACCTGCGCCGACAGCGCGCGCAGCGCCTGCGCGCTGCCCTTGCCCACGTCGCCGTAGCCGGCCACGATGGCAACCTTGCCGGCGATCATCACGTCGGTGGCGCGCTTGATGCCGTCCACCAGCGACTCGCGGCAGCCATACAGGTTGTCGAACTTGCTCTTGGTCACCGAGTCGTTGACGTTGATCGCCGGGAAGCGCAGTTCGCCCTTCTGGGCCATCTGGTACAGGCGGTGCACGCCGGTGGTGGTTTCCTCGGTCACGCCGCGGATGGCTTCCAGGTTGCGGCTGTACCAGCTCGGGTCCTTGGCCAGCTTTTCCTTGATGGCGGCGAACAGGTAGGTTTCTTCCTCGCTGCCCGGCTTGGCGATGAGCGAAGCGTCCTTCTCGGCGCGCGCGCCCAGGTGCAGCAGCAGCGTGGCGTCGCCGCCGTCGTCCAGGATCATGTTGGGGGTGCCGCCATCCGCCCAGTCGAAGATGCGGTGCGTGAAGTCCCAGTATTCCTTGAGCGATTCGCCCTTGAAGGCGAACACGGGCGTGCCGCCGGCGGCGATCGCGGCGGCGGCGTGGTCCTGGGTCGAGTAGATGTTGCACGAGGCCCAGCGCACGTCGGCGCCCAGTGCCTTGAGCGTCTCGATCAGCACGGCGGTCTGGATCGTCATGTGCAGCGAGCCGGCGATGCGCGCACCCTTGAGCGGCTGCGCGGCGGCGAATTCGTCGCGGATCGCCATCAGGCCGGGCATTTCGGTCTCGGCGATGGCAATTTCCTTGCGGCCCCAGCCGGCCAGCTTGATATCGGCGACGAGGTAGTCTTGCTTCAGGTCGGTCACAGCGTTCATGTTTCACTCCCGGTGAAGAGTGGCACGCAGATGACGAGTACGGGAATCTGGCAGCTGTGGCATGGCGCGGGGGCACATGCAAAGCACGCGGATAGGTCGACTCGCCTCCGTGCGGACCACGGATCAGCGAGCGCCGTTGAAGACAGTCCGAGCCTGGCGGATGGCATGGGGCGGCTGTGCCGCCGGCCGCGCGATGTGCTTCGCAGGCCTCCATCCGTTGCAACGCTCCTCGGGAGGGTAGGAGTATACCATCACTGGTGACACTCCCCCCTAAGAGCCGTACGTGCGGGTTTCCCCGCATACGACTCAAGCCTCAACAAAGTGAATCGAATAAATCGAACACCGGCTTCACAACGGTTCTGCCGTGGTGATGAACTTGAACATGGCAACCCGGGTGCACCAGCACACGATTTCCTAGAGCGTCGGAGCCGCCGAGAACGCGCGGCACGATGTGGTGATCATCCCACCCCGTCTCTTTGGTCATCTTGCACTGACACAACGCACATAGACCCCGCTGGGACATATACAGCTTGATCCACTGCTTGCGGTGCGACATGCTTTGTAGCATGCGCTCCTGCCGCAGTTTTTCGCCATACATTTCCCAAACCGGATCGAAGGGATTGTATTCCCCCTTGACCTTCGTGTGCCTCCTGATCGGCGTGCCCGCGAGCGGGTATAACTCCAACCAGAAGGGAGTACCCCTCTTATCCACTGTTGTGGTGCCGAACACCCAGTTCCGATTGCCGATGGTTACGAAATACCGCTTCCGCACCCACTCGGCGTTCTTTCCTCGATGTCGCCGCTTTGCCCACCGCCACAGAGCCTGAAAAACCATGCGCTCCATTCTGGTGAACATTGCCTTTGCCACCACTGGGCTGTGATATTGCGCCCAGCCCCTTAGCATCGGGTTCAGCAGTCGGATCAGATCCTCTTGCTTTCCCCCCTTCTTGGCACTGATGACTCCTTTGACCTTGCGGTAGAACGCTTGCGCGTTTTTCTTGCTCGGCTTGATGAGCAGTTTTCCCGAGTACTTCCGGAAATTCCACCCAAGGAAATCAAAGCCTTCGGCGATATTTACGATCCGCGTTTTCTCCGTCGATAGTGTCAGTCCCCTGACAGCGAGGAACTGTTCCACCCACGGCTTCACTTCGTTTTCTAACACCTCCGGCGTATTACCGGTGATTACGAAGTCGTCCGCATAGCGCACAACATTTACCTTGTGCCTTCGCAGGTTGTGGGCCCCTAACTTCGCCTTGAGAGCGGCAGTCAGTTGCTGTTCCAACCCGTTCAGCGCCACATTTGCCAGAGTCGGGGAAATGATGCCCCCCTGTGGTGTTCCGGCGTCGGTCGCCTGAAACTGGCCTTCAAAGACCACGCCAGCTCTCAGCCACTTCCGAAGGATGGCTTTGTCCATTGGGACATTGCGCTCCAGCCAGTCATGACTGATGTGGTCGAAGCACCCTTTGATATCCGCCTCCAATACCCATTGTGCCGAGGCTTTCAGGGCGAGGGAGGCGAACAGCTGTCTCATGGCATCATGAGTCGAACGATTGATCCGAAACCCATACGAGTTCGGATCGCTCGTCCCTTCGGACACCGGTTCCAGCGCCAGCAGATACAACGCTTGCATGGCTCGGTCCAACATGGTCGGAATGCCCAGGGGGCGCTTCTTACCGTTGGCTTTGGGGATGTAGACCCTCCGTAATGGCAGTGGCCTGTACCCCCGGCGTTTCAACCGTCCAATGGCTTCCCACCGGACTTCAGGCGCTTCCCACTTCACGCGGTCGACTCCCGCCGTCCGCGCACCTTGGTTCATCGTCACTCGCCGTACCGCCGATGCCTTGGCGGAAAACGAGCGGGTCAAGGACCTTTGCAGGGCTTTCACCCTGCGCCAATCCCCTTCCTGTGTTGCCTTCGCAATTCGAATCTGCATTACTCGAACATTCCGTTCAATGCGGCGCCAATCGATGTCGCCCCATTTTTGCGGAACGCCGGAAGGCGCAGATTCATCCTCGAGGATCAATGCTTCCATGCTGCCCTCCTATCTTGAGGATCTTCCCCAACATCGAGTGACAACATGCCCCTTGCGGGACAGGCTGTCCCACAAGGGAAGAAAAATTTAAACAAGCGAGTTCAGTCAGTCGTCTTGCGACGAGTAGACCAGTTGGAAGTCTGCCCGCTTTCGCGTGGGATGATGTTTCAATCCCTATCCGGACCATTACAGCCCAGCATTCGCGAGCCTGTCAGATTTCTTGTGTGTTGAGGTCATGAGACGATATCGAAAGGAACGCCCTTATGACCGAAACAACAAGCATGACGAAGAAGAGCAAGAAATCGAGCGCACCGAAGCTGTTTCCGGATGAGTTGATCGATCAACTACTGGCTCAGGTACAGAACAAGGACGCCGAG
>NZ_QKWJ01000175.1 GCF_003353055.1 Cupriavidus lacunae | reverse complement strand
CGTATCAGGCAAAATTGCCACCACTGATTGTCAACTTCACCCGAAGTTAACACCGTCCAATCCGGTTTACAACCTTTCCTATCGAGATGTGGGTAAAGGCAAGCGCAAGCGGGAGAGGGGAGCCAACCATCAGCAAGCGATCAGTCCTTCGCCTTCTGCGCGTATTGCCACCCCATCTCCGCCATCGGCCGCGCGCGCTTGCCCGCGTCCAGCGCCTGCGCCGACGACGCGGTGCCATCCACCACGCGCTTCATGATCCCCTGCAGGATGCCGGCGATGCGGAACATGCTGAAGGCCAGGTAGAAGTTCCAGTCGCCGGTGATCGGGCGGCCGGTGCGCTGCTCGTACAGGCGGCGGTAGCTGGCTTCGTCGGGGATGCCCAGCGCGGCGAAGTCCAGGCCGGCGATGCCGCGGAACTGGCCCGGGGCGATATGCCAGCTCATGCAGTGGTAGCTGAAGTCGGCCATCGGGTGGCCCAACGTGGACAGCTCCCAGTCCAGCACCGCCAGCACGCGCGGCTCGGTCGGGTGGAACATCAGGTTGTCGAGCCGGTAGTCGCCATGCACGATCGAGGTCAGGTCGGCGTCTTCCTGCGGGATATGCTGCGGCAGCCAGTCCATCAGCGCGTCCATCGACGGGATCGACTCGGTCTCGGACAGCTTGTATTGCTTGGTCCAGCGCTCGATCTGGCGCTGGAAGTAGTTGCCGGGCTTGCCGTAGTCGCCCAGGCCGATGGCGTTGTAGTCGACCGTGTGCAGCGCGGTGATGACACGGTTCATCTCGTCATAGATGGCGCTGCGCTCGGCCGTGCTCATGCCCGGCAGCGACTGGTCCCACAGCACGCGGCCGGCAACGAATTCCATGATGTAGAAGGCGCGGCCGATCACTGACTCGTCCTCGCACAGTGCGTACATGCGCGCCACCGGCACGTCGCTGCCGGCCAGCGCGGCCATCACGCGGTACTCGCGCTCGATCGCGTGCGCCGACGGCAGCAGCTTGCTCTTGGGACCGGGCTTGGCGCGCATCACATAGGTCTGGCCGGGCGTGACCAGCTTGAAGGTCGGATTGGACTGGCCGCCCTTGAACTGCTCCACGGTCAGCGGGCCGGCAAAGCCGTCCACGTGCTGGCGCATCCAGGCCTCCAGCGCGGCAGTGTCGAAACGCTGCTGGTCGGCCACCGGGCGCGTGCCCTCGAAGTGCGATACGTTGCTCGTCATGCTGTCTCCGTTGGTTCTCTGTTCGGGTTCGTTCGATGGGGATGGGTCCGGGGGCGCTCAGCCAGCGGGCTGGCGTCCGCGCAAATACTGGTGCAGCAGCACTTCCATGGTGGTGTGGCGCGTGCCGCTGTGCACGGGCGTGGGCGGCGAGTAGTTGGTCATGCGCACCACCCAGTCGTGCGGCTCGTCGCCCATGTCGAGCACATTGATGCAGCCCGCGGTCTGCAGCAGCGAGCCAAAGAACACGCGCCGCCCGCAGGTGATGGCCTGCGACAGGATGGCGCGGTTGGTGCCGCCATGCAGCGCCATCAGCACGGTGTCCCAGCCCGGGTCGGCGCGCAGGCGTGCCAGCGCCGGCAGCACGCGGTCCAGGAACGCGCCGATGGTCTCGCCGTTGAGAAAGCGCTTGTCTTCCGGCACTTCGCCTTCGAAGGCGCCGACAAAGGCGTCGCGCAGGTCCTGGTCGGCAACCGCGGACAGGTCGCCGCCGCGGATCTCCTGTAGCTCTGGCCAGACTTCAGGGACGATGCCTTCCATCTCCGGCAGCTCGGCCAGCACCCGTTCGGCGGTCTCCACCGTACGCGGCAGCCCGCTGACAATGACGCGGTCGAAGCGGATCTGCTCGGCGGCAAAGGCGCGGCCGGCGGCGGTGGCCTGCATGCGGCCAGTCTCGTTCAGGGGCACCATCTCGGGCAGGGTGGTGCGGCGCCCGGCCTCATCGAAGTAAGACACGGCACCATGCCGCATCAGGTAGATGCGGCGACGCGAGGACGGCGGCAATTCCATGCGTTGTCTCCTTGCATTGTGTCGGCATGCCCGTCTGCCGCGGGCTGGCCGTCAGGGTAAAGCCGGGCGCCAGGCCCGGCTTCAGCGGTATTGCGGCTTGCGCTTCTCCAGGAAGGCGCTGATGCCTTCGCCACCGTCGGGGTGATGCAGCGCGGCCACGAAGCTGTCGCGCTCGGCCAACAGGTGTTCGGCCAGCGAGGCAGTGCCCGCATGGTTGATCAGGCCTTTGATGCGGCCCACCGCATGCGGCGATTGCTTGGCGATGCCCTGCGCCAGGCGCAATGCCTCGGCCAGCGCCTCGCCCGGCGGCGTGACGCGGTTGACCAGGCCGAACTGCGCCAGCCTCTCGGCGTTGACCGGCCTGCCTTCCATCATCAGTTCACTCGCAAGCTGGCGCGGCAGTGCGCGCGCCAGCTCGTACGAGCCGCCGCCATCCGGCGTCAGCCCGACCGAGACGTAGGCCATCACGAACTTGGCGTCGCTGGCAGCCACCACGAAGTCGCACGCCAGTACCACCGAGAAACCCGCGCCCGCGGCCGCACCTTCCACTGCCGCGATGATCGGCTTGGGAAAGGCGTGCAGCGACTGGATCCATCCGTTCAGCACCTCGATGCTGGCGGCCTGCACCTCGGGTGGCTGGCTGCGGTTGCCCAGCAGCCGGTTCAGGTTGCCGCCCGCGCAGAACATGCCGTCGGCACCGGTAAAGATCACCGCGCGCACCGAGCCATCGGCCGCGGCCTGCTCCAGCGCCTGCTGCGAGGCCGCGTAGATGTCCGGGTGCAGCGCATTGCGCGCCTCGGGGTTCGAGATGGTCAGCACCAGGGTCGAATCGACGCGGTGGGAAAGCAACTGTGCAGGCATGGGCGTGGCTCGGTCGGTGGCGCGGGGGCGGGCTTACTGCTCTTCGGTCAGCAACGACAGGCCCAGGCCGGCACGGCGCCACAGCCACGGGCTCGGGCGGTAGCGCATGTCGCCGGTCAGCGCTTCCATATTGCGCAGCGTCTCCAGCACCAGTTGCGGGCCGACCGCGTCGCCCAGCGCCAGCGGGCCCTTCGGGTAGCCGAGGCCGAGGTTGACGGCGAGGTCGATGTCAGTCGGCGTGGCGATGCGCTGCTGCGCGATATCGCTGGCGATATTGATGATGCAGCAGAGAATGCGCTGTGCAACGAAGCCGGCCGAGTCGCGGATCACCGTGACCGGCACGCCGTCGCTGGCAAACAGGCCATGCGCGCCGTCGCGCGCGGCGGCGCTGGTGGCCGGCGTGGTCATCAGCGTGCGGCGCTTGGTGGCCTCGAACGGCAGCAGCGTGTCGATGGCGACGGTGCGGGCCGGGTCCAGGCCCTGTTGCAGCGCGCTGGTGGTGGCGTCCAGGCCCAGCGGCGTGACGATGATGAGCGCGTCGGCCGACGGCTTGTTGCCGCCTTCCGGGGTCACGCCCAGCGCGCCCAGCAGCCTGGTCACCATGGCGTGGCCGCGCTCGCTGGCGTGGCTCACCCATACGCTCGACGGACGTGCGCCCGGCACCGCGGCGGCGGCCGGCACTTGCTTCTGGCCATCGGCGTAGGAATAGAAACCGGCGCCGGCCTTGCGGCCAATCAGCCCGCCGACCGCGCGGATCGCGGTGATCGGCGAGGGGCGGTAACGCGGTTCCTGGTAGAACTGGTTGTAGATCGATTCCATCACCGGGTGCGACACGTCCAGCCCGGTCAGGTCCATCAGCTCGAACGGCCCCATGCGGAAGCCGGCCTGCTCGCGCATGATGTTGTCGATGTCGGCAAACTCGACCACGCCTTCCTGCGCGACCTTCAGGCCTTCGATATTCATGCCGCGGCCGGCATGGTTGACGATAAAGCCCGGCATGTCCTTGCAGCGCACTGGCGTATGGCCCATGCGGCGCGACAGCGCCATCAGCGCGTCGCCCACCGCGGGGTTGCCCGACAGGCCGTCGATGACTTCGACCACCTTCATCAGCGGCACCGGGTTGAAGAAGTGGTAGCCGGCGATGCGGCCCGGGTGCCTGGCACCGACGGCGATCGCGGTGATCGACAGGGACGACGTGTTCGAGGCGATGATGGCGTCTTCACGCAGCACGGCTTCGAGCCTGGCGATCAGGTCGCGCTTGACTTCCAGCTTCTCGACGATGGCTTCCAGCACCATGTCGCAGCCGGCCAGGTCTTCCACCGCGCCGCAGGGCTTGACGCGGGCCAGCGTGGCCTCGGCGTCGGCGGCGCTGATCTTGCCCTTGTCGGCCAGCTTGGCCAGCGTTTCCTGCAGGTACTGGCGCGCGGCGGCGACCGCTTGCGGGTTGGCGTCGTACAGGTTGACGGTCAGGCCCGCCTGTGCGGCGATCTGCGCGATGCCCCGGCCCATGGCGCCGGTGCCGACGATACCCAGCGTATCGATGGTGAAAGTGCTCATTATTCGTCCCAAGAGTTGTGGTTAAATTAGCACGATCGTACGTTTTCTGCACCTTCCGCGACAGATGGGCAGGGCAGGCGGCGTGCGCTGATCGGCCAGCCGGCACACTGCAAGCTCCGGATGGTCCACAATCACCCGACATCCGCACCGTGCGATGCGGGGATCATTCCAATAACGGAGAGAGACGACATGCTGAAGCTCTGCGGTTTTGCCGCCAGCAACTACTACAACAAAGTGAAGCTGGCGCTTCTGGAAAAGAACGTGCCGTTCGAAGAGGTGCTGGCCTGGCTCGGCCAGACCGACCCGGCGGCCACGCCCGCGGGCAAGGTGCCCTACATCATCACCGAATCCGGCCCGCTGTGCGAGTCCGAAGCGATCGTCGACTATGTGGAGGCGGCTTATCCGCAGGCGCCGCTGCTGCCGCGCGACCCGTTCCAGGCCGCCAAGGTGCGCGAGATCGTCGTCTTCATGGAACTGTACCTGGAGCTGACCGCGCGCGAGCTGTACCCCGAGGCCTTCTTCGGCGGCAAGGTCAGCGACGGCGTCAAGGAGCGCCAGCACAAGCTGCTGTCGCGCTATATCCCGGCCTTCGCCAAGCTGACGAAGTTCTCGCCGTATATCGCCGGCGACACCTTCACGCTGGCCGACTGCGCCGCCGCCGTGCACCTGCCGCTGGTGTCGTCGTGCACCAAGATCATCTACGGCACCGACCTGCTGGCGGACCTGCCGGTCAAGGACTACCTGAAGACGCTGTCGGCGCGTGAGTCGGTGCAGAAGGTCAATGCCGACCGCAAGGCCAATCTCGAGCTGATGATGAGCCGCAGCAAGTAGTGAAGGAAGGCAGATGGCGTTGCGTTAGCGCATGGACGTAGCCGCCGCCCGTGGTGGGCGCTCCCCTCTCCCGCAAGCGCTTGCCTTTACCCACATCTCGATAGGAAAGGTTGTAAACCGGATTGGACGGTGTTAACTTCGGGTGAAGTTGACAATCAGTGGTGGCAATTTTGCCTGATACGGAAGATCTCGAAGACTG
>NZ_QKWJ01000174.1 GCF_003353055.1 Cupriavidus lacunae | reverse complement strand
GCTTCTTCGTTGCATCGTCTAACGGCTTCTTCGACACGGCGCGTATCTCCAATCAACCCGTTAGAGATGAAACGCGCCAGCCCTGAATCCGTTGTCATGTTTTTTGTAAATCTCAATAATCGGATAGCAGGATTAGTGGGATGCCCCTTTTGCTAGGTCGCAGCGCCTGAATGGGCGGGCGCAGGCGATGCAAGCGACGTCTGTGCGCTGATCCCGTGCACGGCAATTCCCTCGATCGGATCCAGTGGCTCGCGCCAAGGGGCGCGCTCCAGCGCGCATCGCGTGTCCTGGTACCCGGCCATCCAGCGGCGTTGTTCCCTCCCAGTTATGGGAACGCCAACCGTTCACCAGTATCACCTTACTTGTCAGGTCCGGCAATCGGCGCATTGACTGCCAGAGCGAGCCCCCACCGCGCGACAAGGTGCTTCGTCACGCCCTGGGCATCCGAGGGATGCTGCTGCACTATCAGGTTGCCAGTGACAGTTTGCTACTCCAAGATAACTTTCACGCCTATGACACGGATAGCGAGCGCCCATCGCGGAACAGATTATCGCGGCTGCGCGAATGCTCAAGCCTGACAAACGCTCAGTGGCCTGCGCTCTGCCCGCCGTCGACGTGTAGGATCTCGCCGGTGACGAAGGGCGCGGAATCGAGATACAGCACGGCGTCGACAACGTCGCGCATCTCGCCCATATGGCCCACGGGGTGCAGTGCGCTCAGCCCCGCATGGGTTTCGGGCGGATGCATCGGCGACATGATGATGCCGGGCGAGACAGCATTCGCGCGGATGCCAGTCTTGGCGTACTCGATGGCCAGCGACTTGGTCGCTGCGTTCAGGCCGCCCTTGGTCAGCGAGGCCAGCACCGACGGCACGCCGTTGATCGCATGGTCGACCAGGCTGGTGGTAATGCTCACTACGTGACCGCTGCGCTGCTTCTCCATCTCGGCGATGGCCAACTGCGTAATATGGAAAAAGCCGGTCAGGTTGATCCCCGTTATTGCCGCATAGTCTTCGTCGGTATAGCTCGTGAAGGGCTTGGCGATGAATACGCCGGCGTTGTTGACCAGCGTATCGACGCGGCCAAACTTTTCCACGGCCTCGGAAATGACGCGGCGCGCCGTGGCAGGATCGGCGATATCGCCAGCGACTGCCAAGATATCTGCATCATCCGACGGCTTGATGCTGCGTGCCGTCGCAACCACGCGGTGGCCGCGCTCGCGGAACCCCTTGACCAGTTCGGCGCCAATCCCCTGCGATGCGCCCGTGATGACTACGACCTTCTTTGCTGCGCTCATTTCTCGAACCTCGATGTAAGCTGATTCGACCTTCCGGCCGATCGGGCCGGCGGCTCCGATGGGCTCCAATCTACGCAATTCATCGCCGCCTTCGAAGACCTGGCAGGAACAAACAGTTATGCGCGGAACGTACAAGTTGGTCGGGACACTGGCCTTCCGTAGAGCTTAAAAGGTATGCCTTCAGCAACTGCCGCAGGCAACGTTCCTACACCATCGACTTCTGCCGATGGCGCACATATGATCCTCAGTACGCATGACCCGACAGGCTGCATCGCCACTGACCACCAGAAATGAAAAGGCAGTTCGACGACCTCCAGCTTGGCAGCATTGAACTGTTCTGCCTGGCGGCCGAGCTGGGCAGTTTCACCGCCGCCGCCGTGGCCGCCGGCGTGACACCGCCGGCCGTCCGCCGCATGTACCATTAATAAAGCTTCTTGCGGGACGTCACTATTGTTCCCGCCAGCGCTGATAGAGCAGTGCGGTGACGACAAAGAATGCTGTGTGCGCCATCGCAAAGAACAGCATGCCGCCTGCCGTGAGCACGCTATGCCCTGCGAACCCCTGGCCGATCAGCGGTAGAACCATGCATGCATTCAACAGCCATACAGCGAGCGCGTATAAAAGACCTTTGATCAGCGCACTGGCCGGGAGCCTCGCGAACGTGAACGCGTAGAACACGGCCATCGCGATGCCGACGGCGATATGGAAGACCTGCTGGAACGCGTAAAGCCTGACAAGCGGTAATGCCGACATGCCGAGCGTCTGTGCAAGCAGCGTCAACAATCCGCCGCGCGCGGTGACGAGCCCGAAGTGATCGGCGATGGACAGCAGCGCGGTATTGAGCGCGATGCCCGCGAATCCAGCCAAGGCCGCAGTCGACACTCTAGTCGGGCGGCGCCCGGTCTTCGATACGGTTTCGTTCATATTGCGTTCGCTTGAGGGGGAAACCTCGGTAAAACGGCGCATGCCGCGTTCGCCTGCACAGTCTCAAGACACAACCGGTCCCGCACTGGCGCCACGTTGCCGAAAGGATTGTCGTTGCTGACCTTCTGTCGGCATCCGTGGGCCGCCATTGCGCGATTGGGGCCCGGGTCTGCTGCACTAGAGCCTGCCGACGTCGATCACGGCCTGTGCGAATGCCTGGGGCGCTTCCTGAGGAAGGTTATGGCCGATGCCCCCCGTGATAGTCCTGTGCTCGTATTTCCCGGTGAACTTACCGGCGTAGGCGCTGGGCGGCGGGTGCGGTGCACCGTTGGTATCGCCTTCCATGGTGATGGTTGGCACACCAATGGACGGCGCCAAGGCAAGTCGCTGCTCAAAGGCGTCGTACTTTTCCTCGCCAGGGGCAAGACCTTGCCGCCAGCGATAATTGTGAACGGCAATGGCGACATGGTCCGGATTGTTGAAGGCCGGCGCACTCCGCTCGAACGTGGCGTCATCGAACTTCCACCTCGGCGAGGCTTGCCTCCAGATCAGCTTGGCAAAATCGTGGGTGTATTTTTCATAGCCGGCCCGCCCGCGATCCGTTGCAAGGTAGAACTGGTACCACCACTGGAACTCTGCCTCGGGCGGCAGCGGCGACGCACCGGCCTTCTGACTCCCAATCAGGTAGCCGCTTACCGACACCAGACCCTTGCAGCGCTGCGGCCACAGCACCGCGATGATATCGCCGGTGCGCGCCCCCCAATCGAACCCAGCGAGTGTCGCCTGCCGGATATTGAGTGCATCCATCAGCGCGACGATATCGGCAGCCACGGCTGTCGGTTGGCCGTTACGCATTGTCTCTTGCGACAAGAAACGCGTAGTACCGTAGCCCCGCAGATACGGGACAATCACGCGATACCCGCGCGACGCCAACAGCGGCGCGACGTCAACAAAGCTATGAATATCGTAGGGCCAGCCGTGCAGCAGGATGACCGCGGGTCCGTCGACCGGCCCAGCCTCGGCGTAGCCGACATTGAGCAGCCCGGCGTCGATCTGCTTCATCGACGCAAACGATGTATGGGTACCCGGCCTGGCCGAAGGCAGAATCGATGAATTCGGCGAACGTGTCTGGCCCCTGGCCGAGCCCAGCACGCCGAACTGGGCAGCGGCAAGCGCCACGGCTGTCTTGCCCACGAAGCCGCGACGACGCGAATTGATATTCTCTGACATATTCCTCTCCACCTCATCAAGCGAGGGCATGCCCGCTTGCAACCTCGAAAATCAACTCAATCTCGACGCACGCGCCCAGCGGAATCCGGGCCACACCGAACGTGGAGCGCGCGTGCTTGCCGCGCTCCCTGAGCTTTGCGTAAATATCGTGTGTATCCATATTGAAGTCCTTGATACGGGCTGCTAGCACTGGCTCAACGCGCTTCATCCACGCTGCGCACAGCTTCCTTGGTGCTCACAGCAATTTCGTGTAAGTCAAAATCCGGGCTCGCATCGGGAAGCGATTCCGCTTCCTTGACACTGTCCTGATGCCTTTGATGGCAAAGCAAGGTCGCCACTCGAACTGCGCAACCTGCTCCTCAACAAGGCATTTGCTATCGGGTGCGTGGAAAGCGGCAGGGCCTAGTTGCGGGCGCCGTCCGTGTAGACGTCCCTCGAATCGATGCGGGCACCATCGGAGAACACGTCGCGCGGTCCGATGCGTGCGCCATCGGTAAAGACATCACGCTGGCCGATACGCGCGCCATCCGTGAAGACATCACGAGGCGAATTGACCGCGGCAACGGCGGCTTGTGAGGCGAAGGTGGTAACGGTGGCGATCAGCAGGGCGGCACCGGAGATTTGGCTGAGGCGTTTCATGATTGACTCCTTGGCGAACGAATACAGAGATGACAGTTCAACGATCGGACCTGCGAGGCTTGGTGTGCAGCGCCATGTTTGCGGTCGTTATTGCGTATACGCCGGGAGATCGCGGATCATTCCCCTTGCGGGATTGAAATTTCCAATTGCCGCCATAGCGCCGCGGGGGCATGCGGTGCAGCGCACGGGCCACTACGCGAGGCTGTGATGAATGTGGAGGACGTGAAGTCAGCACCCGCCCGGCGCTTCCAGAATGAGCCTGCTGATCTCGTCAGGAATGTGAGATCACACGATACGTGGCTCGACTTCAACTCGATTGTCCTGGCCCCCATGCGCTTGGTCATGAGGCTCTGGAGGTCAGGGTTGATGGTCCGAACCGCTGCCCACTCGGATCCGTCAGGTCGCTTGCTTATATAGATAGACGCCTCTTTGCCTTCGCCGCCATCCGTGCCTGCAGCTCTTGGTATCGTTCTATCCACATCCCACCTTAAAGCACATCTGCGGCGAATTTTCAAACAAATGGTATGGGCCCCGCCCTCTCGAGCAGGTAGCGAACGGGGCTCCTGCACCAGCGGCATCGATGTTCCAAAAGTGGTACTACGTTCACGTACTTCGCCGCGACGCGTGCGTACCTGAAGCGCCAAGGCAAGCCGATGGCGTTCTACAGCGACAAGGCCAGCGTCTTTCGCGTCAACAAGCCCCACGCAGGCGGCCGCGACGGCCATACCCAGTTTGCCCGAGCCTTGTTCGAGCTAGGCATCCAGCCTGCTCAAGAAGCTGCGCTGCGCGGATTCAGCACCAAGAGTCCGCCTACCCCGTTATGGCGGCGTTCAAAGCCCCAGCTTCTACGCGGCTTCCATGGGCGACCGGACCCATCAACTCTGCCCCCAGC
Organism: Cupriavidus lacunae; assembly: GCF_003353055.1. Lineage (GTDB taxonomy): Bacteria > Pseudomonadota > Gammaproteobacteria > Burkholderiales > Burkholderiaceae > Cupriavidus > Cupriavidus lacunae. The sequence goes on along the minus strand of NZ_QKWJ01000174.1, from coordinate 643 downwards.
GCCCATGACCGAGTGCATGGGGCCAGGACAATCGAGTTGAAATCGAGTCACGTATCGTGAAGTCAGCACCCGTCGGTACTGCCAGTCATGCAGACCGTCCGGCAGCTTCCAGAATGAGCCTGCTGAACTCGTCAGGAATGTGAGGCCAAACGTTCTCCACATTTATCACAGCCTCGCGTAGTGGCCCGTGCGCTGCACCGCATGCCCCCGCGGCGCTATGGCGGCAATTGGAAATTTCAATCCCGCAAGGGGAATGATCCGCGATCTCCCGGCGTATACGCAATAACGACCGCAAACATGGCGCTGCACACCAAGCCTCGCAGGTCCGATCGTTGAACTGTCATCTCTGTATTCGTTCGCCAAGGAGTCAATCATGAAACGCCTCAGCCAAATCTCCGGTGCCGCCCTGCTGATCGCCACCGTTACCACCTTCGCCTCACAAGCCGCCGTTGCCGCGGTCAATTCGCCTCGTGATGTCTTCACGGATGGCGCACTCATCGGACCGCGCGACGTCTTTACCGATGGCGCACGCATCGGACCGCGCGACGTGTTCTCCGATGGTGCCCGCATCGATTCGAGGGACGTCTACACGGACGGCGCCCGCAACTAGGTCCTGCCCGCTTTCCACGCGCCCGATAGCAAA
>NZ_QKWJ01000173.1 GCF_003353055.1 Cupriavidus lacunae | reverse complement strand
CTGCGTGAGCACTGGGTGTCGATACGGGCCACGCTGCTGAACGGTACGTACAGGCCGCAAGCTGTGAGACGGGTCGAGATACCCAAGCCGGATGGAGGTGGCGTGCGCAAGCTCGGCATTCCGACGGTGATCTCATAATGTCGGGTAGCCAGACGCGGTTACCCGCGCCCGGCCCCCTAAGAACCGTGCATGCTTCTTTCGACGCACACGGCTCAAGCCTCTACGAAGGCACCTTTCGGTACCCGGTTTCACAACTGTAGTTCTGGCGTACTACCGAGTTCTACGGCAATCGAGATGGTGCAGTTCGAGATTGCTCGCTGAGTCCGATCCGCCTTCGGTTCTTTTCACAATGTGGCGGACATCCCAAGGAGTGCCCTTTGTGATTGGTTCCTGACAGGTAGGACACAGGCGATCTTGCCTGAGCCAGACGCGGTAGAGCTTCACACGGCCTCTTGACGAGTTCAGCGTTTTCTTGCCCCACCGGGACTCGAAGTACTGTTCCCATTTGGGGTCGTGCGGATTCGCGTTGGCTTTGATCTTGACATGCCGCTGTATTGGCGTGTCCGACTCTTTCAGCAGGGTCAGCTCTCGTTCCGTTCCATCCTCTTGTTTTTCTGTGGCGGTAAATACCCAGTTCCGGGTGCCTCGGGTCTTGAAGTATTTCTCTTTGACCCATCTGGCTCCTTTATTGGGGTGCCTTCTCACCGCCCATCGCCATAGCATTGACCAGACCTTGGCATCAACCCGAGCGAAGGTTTCCTTGGCGACTACATGGCTGTGGTAATTCGCCCATCCACGTAATATCGGATTGAGCAGCCTTATCAGGTTCGCCTGTTTAGCCGTCTTGTTGGCCTTGATCACTTCTCGAATTTTGTCAAGATGAGCCTTGACGTTCGCTTTCGACGGCTTGATCAACAGCTTGCCGTTGTACTTGCGGAGGTTCCATCCGAGGAAGTCGAACCCATCCGTGATATGCGTTATCTTGGTTTTTTCCGGCGATAGGACAAGCCCACGCTCCGCCAGGAATTCGACCACGGCAGGCATGACTTCGCTCTCCAGCCATTCTTTCGAGAAGCCAGTGATGATGAAGTCGTCCGCGTAACGCACCATGTGCATTTTTAAGCCTGCCCGCCTGGCCTGCGGAAACTTCTCCGCTAGCCTGGCTTCGAGACCGTCCAACGTCATGTTGGCTAAGACAGGGCTGATGATTCCCCCTTGCGGGGCACCTGCCTCAGTCGGGAAGAGTTCGTTTTGATACACGAATCCCGCCTTGAGCCACTTCTTTAGGACCGCCTTATCCGTAGGGACATGGGCGAGCATCCAGTCGTGACTGATTTTGTCGAAACAGCCTTGGATGTCGGCCTCTAGCACCCATTGCGCGTTTGCCTTTTTCGCCAGCGAGCTGAAACACTGCCCCCCGGCGTCGGCGGTTGAGCGCTCCGGTCTGAACCCATAGGAGTTCAGATCGGCGGTGGTTTCCGCGATCGGTTCCAGCGCCAGCAAATGTAGCGCTTGCATAGCGCGGCACTTCATCACGGGTATGCCCAGAGGCCTCGTCTTGCCATTTTTCTTCGGAATTAACACCCTCCGAAGCGGAAGGGGCGAGTAACCCCGCCTCTTCAACGACGCAATCGCGTTGGTCTTTGCCCCCGGTGTTTTCCACGTTACCTTGTCCACACCGGGGGTGTTCCTGCCTTGATTTTCAGTCACCCGCTTGACGGCTAATGCCTTGCCGCTGAACGAGTGGGTCAGCAGCCATTGCAAGGCTTTCACCTTGTTATGGCGGCCGGCCTGTGTCGCCTTCACCATACGCGTCTGCAGCCTTCTTACATGCCGTTGGACCTTGGCCCAGTTGATGCCGTCCCACGTCACGCCAGAAGGCGCACGTGCCTGTGTTGCAACACTCATTTGCTTTCCCTCCGTTAAGATGGTTCTAGAGACTCTCTTGTGAGGAGAGACCATGAGGACGTCTGCCCGCTTTCGCGTGGGATGATGTTTCAACCCCTATCCGTCCGGTTACAGGACGGCCTTCGCTTTTTCCTCACTCCTGTGCCCGCACCGCCATAGGCAGACTTCGCAGTCTGCTGTCCCCGAAAGGAGCGATACGGGGTTGCCACGTTCCGCTTGCACAAGCGTGTCGGGTTAGGTACCTGCTATTGACCGGGAGACATATGGGTCACGAGGGCGCAAGGTGGAAGCGCTACTCCCGTCTCCGTTACCGTTTTGGTTCAAGCGTCGAAGCCACTTCCGCTTGTTCTGTGTAACGATCTTTATCGCAGATTCAAATGTTTTTACCATGCCGACTATCTAGGACTCATCCGGCGTGTGGCTGCCAGAAGGGTACGCATCTCACGATTGATACCCCGCACCGGTCGGTGCTTCGTTACATTGTCAGGGCCGCTCTTGATTCAGGCCCCTAGATTCACCCGGTGACACGGGTGGTTCCCTCCGTTGCCGTGGGAACAGCTTACACAAGCGACTTCGTGTCGCACGCACCTCTCACAGTTGATTGTAGGAATGTTGCCCCCGAAGATGCCCTGAAGTGCGCACCCAGTCCCGCAGTTGCTGTTCCTTGGTAGGATCCAGGGTGATCCACCACGGGCCCCGCCCATCAAGCTTCCGAGCGTGGACCACCTGGCGCTCAATCCAGTAATACACGACGTGTGGACTGATGCCCAGTCGGTGAGCGAGTTGTTGTACCGTGAGTTCGTCAGTCCGCTTGAGGCTGGTCGGCGCAATCCCGTACCGGTAGCGGATCCACTTGACCATGGAGAGCGTGAACGATTTGCCAGTTGGACTGCGCAGGCCTTCCTGATTGAGGTGCGCAACGATTTGTGGGTCGGACAGATGTTGCGAAAGTTTGCGCACGTGCTCGACGGTCGCAGTGGGATAGCGCATCGCGTCGGTGACCGGCTTGGGCAAAGTCACGGTGGTGTCGGTACAGATGCCGCCCTGCCAACGCACATGTAGGACTACCTGTCTCGTTGCGGGCAGTTTCTCGACCGTAATGTCCCGGATGAGTAGTCGCAACATGCGCTTGCGATCCTTCGCTAGGGTCGCCGGGGCACGCCAAAGGCGCGGCAGATTGCGGGCAAGTGCGAGGATCTGGGCCTTCTGTTCGGGCGTGGCGACGCGCGCCTTCTGGCTCTGGAACTGGGCGGCTTCCGTCTTGATGGCTTCGAGGCGAAGCATCGCGTCATTCCAGCGCTGCTCGAGGGTGCCTGCGACCAGACGGTTGGCGGGATCGCATTCCTGATAGCGACGCTCGGCAAGCGCGACCTCATACTCGGCGCGTTCGATGCGCATATGCCATTGACGCATGATGGCGTGATCGCGCTGCTGGAGTTCGTTCAGGGCGTTCATGGCCAGTTCGAGTTCCGCTGGCCGCAGGGCCGCGAGCGCTGCTTCGCCGATCGCGTTGTCGAGCAGGTCGCTGCGCACGCTCATGCAATCGGTTGTCGCCAGACCCTGGCGGCGGCGCGCATTGCACAGGTACAACGGATAAAGGCCACCATTACCCTGGTACCGCACGGTCAGCGCCCGACCACAGCAGCCACAGATCAGCATCCCCTGCAGCAGCGCCAACCCTTCACGCGCCGCACCGCTGAGCACGGAACCTTCGCCATTGGTTCGGTTGCGCGCCAGTCGCGCCTGATTGCGCTCGAAGTCCTCCGGCGTGATATAGCCTTCGTGATGGTCGGGCAGATGGACGCGCCAGTCCGCCTTGGGTACCGGCTGCACGCGCTGATGGACCTCTCCCTGTGGCGTGATGCGTCGGCGATACTGGTAACGGCCGAAGACATAGATGCCCGCGTACGAGGGATTGCGGATCAAACCGAGCACGCGCTCGTGTCTCAGGCTCCCCCAGATGAGTCGACCTGCCCAGGCACCGCCGTATGCGCGCTTAGGAAAGCGCAGCCCATCTTCGGCAAAGCGCTTGACGACTGCGTATGCGCTGCCGGTCTCTTCAAATAGACGAAATACCAGTTGCACGGCGCCGCGAACCTCGTCATCGGGATCGAGGACGATGCGACCCTCATCGTCATAGCACAAGCCAACTGGCAGCGGAAAGCGCAACTCACCCTTCTGCGCCTTATTGAGCTTGCCGCCTTGGAGGCGCCCGCGCAAAAAGTGAAGTTCGGCCTGTGCCATTGTGCCTTTGAGACCGAGCAGCAGACCGTCGTTGAAGTCGCCCGGATCGTAGCAGCCATCGGCGTCGATGACGAGCGTATGGGTGAGTGCACACAACTCGAGCAGGCGATGCCAGTCCAGATTCGAGCGCGCCAGGCGCGAGACTTCCAGCGCAAACACGGCGCCCACTTGCCCCATCGAGACATCCGCCACCAGCGTCTTGAAGTCCTGGCGGCCGGTCATCTGGGCGCCCGACTGACCGAGGTCCCGGTCCAGGATCCGGATCGACGTGTCCGGCCAACCCAGTGCCAGCGCTTTGTCGCGCAACGCATACTGGCGCTCGGTACTCTCCTGATGATGCCGTACCTGAGCCAGCGTCGACTGGCGGATATAGATGTACGCCGGCTTGCTGTGATGTTGCGGGGTGATCTTGGTGTTCATCGACGGCCTCCTCACTCGGTTCCAGCGCGGACTCGGCGGTGAGCCAAGCCTCGAGCATGTTGGCGATGAGTACGCCGGCTGATTGCGGATCGATGGAGATGGTGAGCGACAGCGGTGCCTGGCTCACCGACGCCCCTCAGAGCGCCTCGCGGCGGCGCAGTAGTTCGCGATTGATCTCGCAGATCTCCTCGATGATCTCGCGGACCCGGTGATAGTTCGTCAAGTGTTCGGAGACTTCGGCGTAATCGGCCTGTGGCACGTAGTCCATTTGTGGTCGGCGCCCGGGGAAACTCACCGATAAGTAGTACTTGGGGCCATGACCGGGGCCGTCGGCGCACTTGCAGCCAGGCTTGCCGCAGCGCTTGTAGCGTTCGATGAGCGAGCCCCGCAAGAGCGTGTCCAATGCCGGCATTTGCTTGAGCAATTGCGCGCGGCGTTTGCGTAGAGTGGACGACGGAATATCTTGCATTGGCGGACCACGTTAAAAACTGGTCTGATAGTAGGTGAACGTGATGCATTGATCAAGCTCCTTTGGATCCTTTGGATGACTTCTTGGAGGACGAAGCGGCAAGCTGGTCGATCAGCGCAATCAGCTCCAGGAGCATGCCCAGATCGAAGCGACACGCAGGGACCTCGCGATCGTCTTCGACGATAGGCGCGCCCCAGTCGGTCCAATCGCGGGCAATGCTGAAGCTGCCGCGCTCTACATGACCCAGCAGCAGTGTGTCGGCGCCCGCCACGCGGCGCGTCTTCAGGACCGGAAAGCGTTGGCCCCGCAGCGGATGAAACGGATGGCGGATCTCAGCCCATCCCAAATGCTCGTTGAGCACTTGTGTAGTTCGCGCTGACCGTCNCCCGTCTGCGCTTGATCGATTTATCCAGCAGGCGGTCTTGCAGGTGCTGCAAAGGCGGTGGGACCCGACGTTCTCGGATTCCAGTTACGGCTTCCGTCCGGGACGCTCGGCGCATCAGGCCGTGGAGCGCGCGCAGGGCTACATCCGGGCAGGGTATCGCTGGGTTGTAGACCTCGACCTCGAGAAATTCTTCGGTGCGCCAGGTTAAGCCCGGCGCTTTCAGCGGGTGAGATTCCCGCCTCGGAAAGGGGACGAGCCACCCCACCGGGAATCGAGTCTTGGGC
>NZ_QKWJ01000172.1 GCF_003353055.1 Cupriavidus lacunae | reverse complement strand
AGCGCTTCTTCGTTGCATCGTCTAACGGCTTCTTCGACACGGCGCGTATCTCCAATCAACCCGTTAGAGATGAAACGCGCCAGCCCTGAATCCGTTGTCATGTTTTTTGTAAATCTCAATAGTATCGAAGCCTGAAGCTGGTGGCGTGACCGACTGCGTCGCCATCTCCGATCAGGAGCGCGTGATTTGCGCCGCGGAGTTCCGCACGAACGAACGCCACCCGATTGCCCACTCTGGATGCCCATGCTGCGACGATGAAATCGCCAACGCGGCTACACGGATCAACCAACGATTACATCGCATTCCCGGTCATGGAGCCTTGTCAGCAAGGGACGAACGGGATAGTATGATATGAATCGATCCGTATCGTATCTAATGCGGCTATTCAACTTTTGCGCGCGGACATTTCCACCGGGGGGAGCCTACTCAGATTCAGGGAAGACCTACATTGCGAACAAAATTCAGGAGACACCAGATGGATATACGAGGATTCCGCAGCTACGCAGTGAGGCGGTGCTTCAAGAATAGGAGGGCCCAAGGATGAGTGGCAAGGCGATCGATATTGGTCTGATCCTCGACGATGGCCCGTTCAGCAGCATACAGAAGCTCGCCGTCCTGCTCGCCAGTCTGGCTGCAGTGTTGGATGGCTTCGATGGCCAGCTTATTGGCTTCGCGGATCCGGCGATACTGCGTGAATGGGGCATGACACGTGAAGCGTTCGCCCCTATAGTAGCGGCGGGCCTCCTCGGAATGGCAATTGGCAGTGTATCGGTCGGCGCCGTAGCGGACCGGGTGGGTCGCAGGGTCGCACTCATCGCCAGCATAAGCATTTTCGGCACAGCCACGCTTGCAATGGGCTTCTCGAGCAGCCCGCTAGAACTGGGGGCGCTGAGATTCATAGCGGGGCTTGGAATCGGGGGGGCGTTGCCCACGGCGTCCATCATCGCGGTGGAATTCACGCCGGCGAGAATGCGTACCCTAGCGGTGACAGCGACCGTGGTCTGCTATCCGGTTGGCGGGATTGTCGCGGGAATTCTGTCTGCCATGGTGCTGCCAAATTCCGGCTGGCGCAGTCTATTCTTCCTTGGTGGGTTGTTGCCACTTGCCTTCACCATACTATTAGCACTCTCCCTGCCTGAATCTCCCCGATACCTAGCACGTCGTGCGCACCGGCAGGAAGATCTCCGGCGCCTTCTCGCCCGCATGCGAGGACCTATCCCAGAAGGCGCCCTTATCGTTGACGCGACCAAGATGGACGCGGATGCAAAGATGGGCTTGACGAACCTGTTCACAGCACGCTGGATACGTGACACGGCAGCACTTTCGGGCGCCTTCTTTATGTGTTTGCTGGCGCTATACAGTGCGTTTAGCTGGCTCCCGGCAATGCTGGCCTTTGAAGGCTTGGATATAGGTATTGCGAGTCACGGCCTTACGGCTTACAACGTCGGAGGCCTGGTCGGGGCACTACTCTGCGCGGGTCTCGTATCCAGATTTGGATCGCGCGTCATCTTGGCGATTGCTGCGCTAGGGGCCATGCTAACCGCATTGTTACTACAAGCGCGCTATGCCCACATAGGCGTGAGCGCCTTTATTGTCGGTATTGGAGTTCATGGGTTCTTTGTCAATGCCGTTCAGGGTCCGATGTATGCACTCGGTGCTCACCTGTATCCAACGGAGATCCGTGCCCGCGGAGTCGGTGCGGCTACGGCCTTTGGCAGGTTGGGAGCGATTGTCAGCGCGTTTGCCGGCGCAGCAGTCATTTCCTTAGGCGGAGCAGCCGCCTATTTCACGCTCTTGGCCTTGGCAATGTTATTTGCACTGACATGCATTTGCGTAATCAGAAATCACATTCCGGCAAGGAAGCCTCATAAACTTCCGGAGATTGTATCGGCCGAATAGCCCAGCCATTCCGGATTATATTTCGTCATTTTTATATGAAAACAACGTAATTTCCTTCAGATTCAGAGTAGCCCCTGTTGGCGGAGATGAAATCATAACTGGTGGAAACATTGAATAATGAACGGTACCTATATGCCATATCCAGGCAAACCAACACCAATGACATTGCGCTTCACGATAGGGATAGGTTGAGAAAAATGGGCAGTGGAATTACTGGTAGCCTGTGCATCTGGCGCAAGTTCTAATGTCCGTGAGAGGAACGCTGGCATTGGCGGTTGCTCTAAGCATGGCGTCGATGCGCGCCTGTGATGTCCTGCTTCCGGCACTGTCGGTTGATTTCGGGGTGCAAATTGGCGAGGCCGGGTGGTCCATATCGGCATTTGTGTTGGCCTACGGCATTCTGCAACTTGTATATGGCCCGTTAGGCGACCGCTTTGGCAAGCTGCGTGTCATCGCTGTTGCACTGGCTGCGAGCTCGGTGGCGAACATCCTGGCGTCGCTCGCACCAACAATGACCGCGCTTGCTATTGCGCGGGGTCTTTCCGGCGCAGCGGCTGCAGGCATTGTCCCGATGAGCATGGCGAGAATCGGGGATACGGTGCCCATCGAGAGAAGGCAACAAGCGTTGGCCCGTCTTCTCCTCGCCACAATCGGTGGCTTGATTGGTGGCCAGTGGATGTCGGGACTTATCGCGGATGTACTGCACTGGCGTGTCGTGTTCATCGTATTGGCGGCGGGCTTTGGCCTTGTTGCACTTCGTGTCGGGACGAAGGCGTTGGGCCAGGAGCCAGACTTGCCACTTCGACGCTCCATTGGGGGACAGGTCCGAGAAGTCCTTCGGCAGCGATGGGCACGTCATATTCTCCTAGTGACGGTGCTCGAAGGCTTATTTACACTCTCGGGCTTTGCGCTTGTGCCCGCTTATTTGCACATGGAGTTCGGGCTGAGTCTCGGTGCATCCGGTACCGTTATGGCGATGTACGGTATCGGCGGATTGGTCTATGTAGCCTTATCAGGCATGCTGACTCGGCATCTCTCGCGAGGAGGTATAGCAGGCCTGGGCGGTCTCTTTCTGAGCTCGGGCTTTGCCATTGTGGCTGCCGGATCGCGCTGGGAGTGGAGCGCACTTGGATGCTTTCTTGGTGGCTTGGGATTCTATACGCTTCATAACACTTTGCAGACCGAGGCAACGCAAATGTCGCCGGAAGCACGAGGTACTGCGGTCGGTCTGTTTGCCGCGACGCTTTTCTTTGGACAGGCGATTGGAATGAGTCTGGCGGCTGTTGTGGCTGACTCCTTGGGGCAGACAATCTGGTTCTACTCCGCAGCCCTGGCGCTGCCGATCTTAGCTTTTTCCTTTGGCAGAGCGGTTGCGCGCAGGGGTGCTCGCCTGCCTACACTTGACAGATAGTGTGCATTCAATCGGTACGTTTGCCAAAATTCGGCGGTGAGGCCGCGGATTTGGTTCCGGCTCTTGCTGAATGGCCAGATGAGATACCGGTATGGGGTGAGGCCGTTCGCATTGCAGTACCCGACGAGAAAGTGGAGATTGGCACCGGTCTGCGCATAGGCAACCATGTCCGCAGGCCGCCCGACATACGGACGATGAACGGCCTGATCGCGTCTTCACAGCGGTTGAGGTCGGCCAATTGTGGGGCCACTGTCTCCTCGAGTATTGCAGCGCCATTCCACCCAGCAGACTCGAGGCAGGAAAGCCGACGACTGCTCGACGAGATTCCAATCGCTGACGGCCAGTACGCGAATGCTGTAACGCTTGCGCAGCTCTGCCGACGGTCAGGTTCCCACTTCACAATCTGACCGTCTTGGTGCGGGCGAGCCCACCAGCCTTAGAAGATTGGCAATTCAGTGTGCGACAAACAGGGCTTACATCGCTTGTGCCATAGCGGGAGTAATGTGTTCGGCAAGTTGAGCAATCAGTCGACGAAGTTCGTCTGCGCCGGCTGCGGTGCCATAGACATAGTGATCTGGACGGATGATGGCCGCCTTCGCTCCGAGCGACGAAAGCCATTGGTTAAACAGCCCGTCCCGCTCCATCAAACTCAGTGTTGGTAAGTTTACGGGACTTGGTGCAGTGCTGATGACCACTGTTCTCCCGCCGATTTTTTCCAAAGCATCATTCGTACTTGCATCGAACCAGTTCGGTACTTCTGAGGAACCTGCCACAATCAGGAACCCCGGTGGCAGTAGATCGTCTAGGCGCCTGAACTCGTCACCACTATGAATCCATGGTTGAACAAAAAGCTCCCCTGCGCCAACCTGTATCTGTTGATCAGTATCTCGGCCAATCAGTCCTGTCTCCAGTCCAGGAATGAATTTCTGTCGTACAGTTTCTGCCTTGCCCGATGCAAGCAACTCGGCGAGCTCACGGTCTCGCCTCCGTGCGGCCGTTTCGTCCAATTCACCGATAATCAGTCCGAATGATTTGGCATGGCTGACTATTGTCCGCACATGGCGTTTTCGCTCCTCAGTGTAAGAATTGAGGAGTGTCTTCGAGTAGCCGAGACGCTCTACGCCGTCGATCTTCCAGGCGAGATTGAGCGCATCTCTGATGCCGGCACAAAGGCCCTGGCCAAGGAACGGTGGCATCTGATGAGCGGCGTCGCCCATCAGGAACACACGCCCATCTTGCCATTCGTCGACCACTAACGCATGGAAACGGTAGATCGCCGTTCTGCAGACTTGCAAATTGGTGGGATCTACAAATGTGGACAACACTTGCAGTACCGCTTCGTCACTTTCGAAATCATCCGGCGTTTCACCGGGCAACATCTTAATTTCCCACCGACGCAAATTATCCGGCCCGACGATGTAGGTTCCAGGACGGGAGGGCCTGCAGTACTGGACACAACGCGGCGGCAGATCGATGGGACCGTGCATCCATGCATCCACCACCATCCACCACTCATCAAACGCGAGATCTTCAATCGTCGCTTCCATCTGCCGCCGCACGGTGCTTCGTCCGCCGTCGCAACCGAGCAGGTACTTACCCCGGATAGTGAAGACAGTGTCCCTCGCTAGCTGCTTGACCGTTGCCACAACCCCGTCTTCTCCCTGGGAGTATTCGAGGAACTCGTATCCGAGAAATTCTTGAACCTTCGGATATCGGGCCACTCCTGCGCGAAGCGTTGCTTCAAGTTCGGGCTGTACAAACATCCATGTGGGATCCCATGCTAAAGGCGACGGGGGTGGTGCAGGGTAGAAGCACTTGATGAGTTGTCCCTCTATGCCAATGAAGTCAGTTCCGGGATGCGGAGTCGTTCTCCTGGAAACCTCTTCCGCCAGTCCACACTCCTGGAGCACCCGCATCACTTCTTGGTCAGCGGTGATCGCGCGGGGCTTATCGTAGATTTCAAGCGCCTGATCAAAAACGGCAACACTGTAACCGCGCTTGCCCAACAGATTTGCCATCGTCGCGCCGGCAGGGCCGTAGCCAACGATAAGCACATCGAATACAGTGTCCGAACGTCCTAACAGTTCCATGATCTATTCGTCTCCTTCAAACTTTCACTTATCTGATATGCAGCTCAAGATCTACCCTCGTCGGACCCTGACCGTAATCAATTGCCTGTCGTAATCATGGACCCATATCTGGATAATAGTTGAGTCACACTGTAAAAATGAAAAGGAAAGTTGACTAGCAATTTTCCGTATGATGAACAGGAGTTGAGAGGCTCCTTTACGGCATTCCCTTATACAGAAGTAGGACCGCCTCGGCAGCCGAGCATGTAGCCTGAGGCTGCGAAATTTCGAGGTAAGGGGTTGTTANGCATCCCCGGCGCATGCGACGACTGGTCGCAAACCATTGGGGCATATCGGTTTCTCGGCAATGAGCAGATCGATTGGCGGGACGTGATGCAGCCGCATTGGGAACGCACGGCGGACAGAGCTGCGCAGTTTCCGGTAGTGCTGTGCATCGCTGATTCGACCGAGTTGAGTTTTAATGGCCAGGAGATGGAGGGGTTGGGGCCGCTGAGCTACGAAGCCCAGCGGGGCATGTATCTCCATCCGACCTACGCGGTGACGCCAGACCGGGAACCGCTTGGGGTGATCGATGCCTGGATGTGGGCTCGGGAACCGAAGGACGCCGACGGCAACCGCGGCGGGATCAAGGAAAGCGTACGCTGGATAGAAGGGTATGAACGCGTTGCGGAACAAGCCGCGCTATTGGCCCGGACACGACTGGTGTATGTGACGGACCGCGAGGGTGATATTGCCGAATTGATGGCGCGCGCCCAGGAACTTGGCCAACCAGCCGACTGGCTGATCCGCAGCCAACACAACCGCAACCTTGCTG
>NZ_QKWJ01000171.1 GCF_003353055.1 Cupriavidus lacunae | reverse complement strand
GCTTCTTCGTTGCATCGTCTAACGGCTTCTTCGACACGGCGCGTATCTCCAATCAACCCGTTAGAGATGAAACGCGCCAGCCCTGAATCCGTTGTCATGTTTTTTGTAAATCTCAATAATCGGCGTCACGGCGGGCGAGGCACAGAATCCGGAGCGAGTTCTGCCAAAGGCCACCAATAGCGTGGTGTGGCGCATCCTGATCTTCTACATCGGCGCCCTGGTGGTGATGATGTCCCTGGTGCCCTGGACCGAGTTGAAGCCCGACGTCAGCCCCTTCGTCTTCCTGTTCGAAAGGATGGGCATTCCCGGTGCCGCGAGCGCTATCAATTTCGTCGTCATCACCGCCGCTGCATCCTCGTGCAACAGTGGCATCTTCAGCACCGGACGCATGCTGTACACCCTGGCCCAGTTTGGTCAGGCGCCCAAGGCTTTTGCCCGGACTAATGCCAATCACGTACCGTCCACTGCCGTCACCTTTTCTGCGATCCTGATGGGCGCTGGCGTGGTGCTGAACTACGTGGTCCCGGACGAGGCTTTCGTCTGGATCACCAGCATCTCCCTGGTGAGTGCCCTGTCCCGCGTGGCCCTGTATGTCGCGCCGATCTGGTTCGCGCTACTGGGTATCGGTTATCGGCTTGCCATAAGTAACAACCCCGCTGTCGCCGTGGCCACTACCAGCGCCACGCGCTGAGCTGTGCGCATGAGCGCCGGGGCGCGTCAGCGCGCCCCGGTAGCGGTCCCGCGCTTTCTATCGAACTCGACGGAAAAGCATTCCATGTCCAATCCCGAACAGACTTCCGCCAGTGCCGTGCTGACAATCGACCTCGGTGCCATTTGCGACAACTGGCGGACCCTGAAGGCCAAGGTCGGCGGGGTCGAATGTGCCGCGGTTGTCAAAGCTGACGCCTACGGCCTTGGCGCGGCCAAAGTCGGCCCGGCGCTTTACCGGGCCGGCTGCCGCCATTTCTTCGTTGCTCATCTGAACGAGGCCATCGCGCTGCGTCCGGTCCTGCCGGGCGACGCGGCCCTCTACGTCCTGCATGGCATCCATCCGGATTCGGAGCGGGATTTCGTGACCCATGGCGTGGTTCCGGTGCTGAACAGCCTCGTGCAAGTCAAGGCCTGGGGGAAACTCGCCCGCGAGCGGGGCGTGCGCTTGCCAGCAGTACTCCAGGTCGATACGGGCATGGCGCGCCTGGGCCTGGGTTGCGAGGAACTGGAAACGCTGGCTGAGGCCCCCGGCATGCTGAGCGAAATTGATCTCAGGTTAATCATGAGCCATCTGGTCAGCGCGGAAAACCAGGCCGAGGTGATCAATGACTTGCAGCTCGCGCGTTTCCGCGCTGCGCTCGCCCGACTGCCCAAAGCGAGGGCGAGCCTGGCCAATTCCTCGGGAATTTTCTTGGGGCGGGACTACCACTTCGATCTGGTGCGCCCTGGCGCCGCCCTCTACGGGGTGGCGCCCATCGCCGGGATGCCCAATCCCGTGCGTCCGGTCATCAAACTGGAGGGCAGGGTGATACAGACCCGGTGGATAGCGGCCGGAAATGCGGTTGGCTATTCCCATACCTGGACCGCGCCTCGCCGCTCACGGATTGCGACGGTTGCCGTGGGCTATTGCCTGCCACTGGTCGGAAACGTTTCCATGGACACGGTGACCCTCGACGTGACCGATGTTCCGGCCCATGAGCTCGCAGAGGGAACGCTCATCACTTTAGCCGACGACGCTCTGCATGTGGACAAGATTGCCTCGCGCGCCGGAACTATCGGCTACGAGGTCCTGACCCGCCTGGGGAATCGCTATTTGCGCTCGTACATCAATGATTGAGCGCTGGCCGCGGCATGCCCTTTCAGGCCTCGACCATCCCCAGAAACTGCTGAAGTTCAGGCGTCTGCGGTCGGCCGAACACGTCGTTGGGGGCGCCGGCTTCGTGGACCTTGCCCTGATGCATGAAGACAACACGGTCGCACACCTCCCGCGCGAAGCGCATTTCGTGCGTCACCATCAGCAGCGTCATGCCATCTGCGGCCAGGCCACGCACCACCTGCAGCACCTCGTTGACGAGCTCCGGGTCCAAGGCCGAGGTAATCTCATCGCAGAGCAGCGCGGTCGGCTGCATGGCGAGCGCGCGGGCAATGGCAACGCGTTGCTGCTGACCGCCAGAGAGCTGGTCGGGGTATGCATCGAACTTGGCGGAAAGCCCCACCCGCGCCAGGTTGAGTTCAGCCAGTTCACGGGCCTTGGCCTCTGGCACGCCCTTGACGGTCATTGGCGACAGCATCACGTTGCGCCCGGCGCTCAGGTGCGGGAAGAGATTGAACTGCTGGAATATCATGCCTACCTTCAGCCGCAGCGCGCGCAGTTGCAGCTCGCTGTCGGCCAGATGAGCACCTGCCACGGTAATGGCGCCCGAATCGATTCGCTCCAGCCCGTTGATGCAACGTAGCAGCGTGCTCTTGCCCGAGCCACTCTTGCCGATGATGGCGATGACTTCGCCAGACTCAACCGAGAGCGACACACCCTTCAGGACCTCGTTGCTGCCAAACGACTTGCGAACCTGATCAATGGCGATGAGCGGCATGGAATTTCCTCTCCAGCATTTTGCTGTATTGCGAAAGCGGCCAGCACAGCGCGAAGTACATCAGCGCGACGGCGGCATACACGGTAAATGGTTGGAACGTGGCGTTCACGATCATGGTGCCCGCCTTAGATAGCTCGGTGAAGCCGATGATCGACGCCAGCGCCGTGCCCTTGATGACCTGGACGCCAAAGCCAACGGTCGGTGCCACGGCAATCCGCAGGGCCTGTGGCAGGATCACGTAGCGCATCTGCTGCACGTAGTTCATCGCCAGGCTGCCCGATGCTTCCCACTGGCCGCGCGGGATGGCTTCCACACAGCCGCGCCAGATTTCAGCCAGGAAGGCCGATGTCCACAGCGTTAACGCCAGCCCCGCGGCCAGCCACGCTGGCACCTCGATGCCGAACAACGCAAGGCCGAAGAACGCGAGGAAAAGCTGCATCAGCAGCGGCGTGCCCTGGAACAGTTCGATATAGCCCTGCGTTAGCCGCCTTGCCGATCGACCCTTGCCGGTACGCAGCAACAGCACGAGCAGGCCAACGATGCCGCCGCCCACGAACGCGATCAACGACAGCAACACGGTCCAGCGCGCCGCCAGCAGCAGGTTGCGAACGATATCCCACAACGAGAACTCGATCATCCCGCCCTCCGGGAAAATAGCTGCCGGCCAATGCCGCGCAGCAACTGCCGCAGGGCAATCGCCAGGAGCAGATAGATTCCGGTGCTGACCAGATACACCTCGAACGCGCGGAAGTTGCGCCCCTGGATGAAATTGGCCGCATATGTCAGGTCTTGCGCCGCAATCTGCGAACAGACCGCGGATCCCAGCATCACGATCACCACCTGGCTCGACAGCGCGGGCCAGATCTTCTGCAATGCCGGGCGCAGCACCACATGCTGGAACACCTGGAACGGTGACATGGCAAGACTTGCTCCCGCCTCGAACTGTCCGCGCGGCGTGGCAGCCAGACCGGCGCGAACGATCTCGGTACCATAGGCGCCCAGATTGATGACCATGGCCAGCGATGCCGCCACCATTTCGGGCAGATGCATGCCAAGGCTGGGTAGCCCAAAGAAGATAAAGAACAGCTGGATCAGGAACGGCGTGTTCCGGATCAACTCGACATAGGTGCTGACCACGGCGCGCAGCCAGGCCGGTCCCTGGGACTTGGCCCAGGCCCCCGCCACCGCGACGGCCACGCCGAGCACACCACCCGTCAGCGTCAGCTGCGCCGTGACGGCAATGCCTTTTAGCAGCACGTCGGTGTAATCCAGCACCGATACGAAATCGAACGCGTAAGCCATGTTTTTACCTGGACAGCGCGTGTCAGAGCTGAGCCGGCAGCGGACGCAATAGCCACTTGATCGACAGCGTATTCAGCGAGCCGTCCTTCTTGGCTTCAGCCAGAATGGCATTGACCTTGTCCTGCAGCGATTTCTCGCCCTTGTTCATGCCGATGAAGCACGGCGAATTTTTGATCAGGAACTTGGTCTCTGGTGCCTTGGGCGGGTGCTTGGCGATCAGCGTGGAGGCCACCACGTTGCCGGTGGCAATCAGCTGCACCTGTCCCGAGAGGAAGGCCGAGATCGTGGCGTTGTTGTCTTCGTAGCGCTTGATGTTCGCGCTGGCCGGTGCAATCTTGCTCAATTCCAGGTCTTCGACTGCACCACGCGTGACGCCAACGGTCTTGCCCGCCAGATCGGCCGCGCCTTTCACGGCAATGTCCGCCGGTCCGAACACACCATTGAAGAACGGCGCATAGGCCTCCGAGAAATCAAGCACCTTCTCGCGCTCGGGGTTCTTGCCCATGCTCGAGATCACCAGATCCACCTTGCGCGTCTGCAGATACGGCACGCGGTTGGTGCTGGTCACCGGCACCAGTTGGAGCTTCACGCCCATCTTCTTGGCCATCAGCGCGGCCACATCGATATCGAGACCCTGAGGCGTCATATCGGCGCCCACCGAGCCGAACGGCGGGAAATCCTGCGGCACGGCCACGCGCAGCACGCCGGCCTTGGTGATGTCGGCAAGCGTGTCGGCCTGCGCTGGCAGCGAGGCCACGCAAAGACCGGCCAGCAATGCGCACATCAGGCTGCGACGGGAAAACTTGGATTGGGACAGGGCTTGAAACATCGCGTGTTTCCTCAGGTTCGGGATGGGGAGGGGGAGAGAAATGCAGCATCCGCGGAAACTTCCGCGGCGGGTGTTGTGGCATGCGGCGTAGGCAGGGGATCGACCGGCGCCAGGGCCTGGCGCAGGTGCGCAAGCGGGTCGGCAGGCCCCACGGCATCAAGACTCGTATGCACCTCGCCCAGATGCTCGGCCATCAGCCGCGCGGCCAACGCACCGTCGCCGTCGGCCAACGCATTGACGATGTCTTCGTGCTGGCTGCATGAGCGGCCGGCATCGGCGGCAGACTGATTGCGGCTGGCCACCAGCGTCGTGCGCGCGGTCAGGTCGCGCAGCGTGTCGACAAGCAGGCCGTACCCCAACGAGGCGCACAGGCAAACATGAAAATCGCCCAGCAGGAAGCTGCGCATGCTGGGGTCTTCGCCAAGGAGCGCGGCCTTCTCGCGTGCGATATGGACCTTGAGCGCGTGAATGGCCTCTGCACCGGGCGGGCGCTCGGGACCGATTTCGCGTAGCAAGCCGGTTTCGATAATGCGCCGCGCGTCGAACGCCGCGCGAATATCGTCGGAACCCGGTTCTACCAGGAACCAGCCGCGCCGTGCACTGACGGTCACCATGCCACGCGCGGCAAGTCGCGACAGCGCCTCCCGCACCAGCGTGCGGCTCACGCCGAACAGCGTGGCGAGTTCTTGCTCGCCCAGGCGGGAGCCGGGGAGTAGTTTCTGGCCAAGCATTGCCTCGGTAATGCGATTGGCAATATCGGCGGGAGAGTTTTCAGTCGTTGCGCTCACGGCTACCACTTGAGCAAGTGGTATGCCATGCTTGTATGCAAGATTTGTAGCCAAAAAGAGGCGTGAACGTCAGTCGGAAGCTAGCGTCAACGCCGGTCGACTCCCCAAGGCAGGGAATCGCGCGCCGCGATGGTGCGCGACGCTGGCTCTTTCCCTTTTCGACGACTGATGCCTCATTGGGCAGCGACGAGAGTTGGCTTTTCCAATTGCAAGGCGGGGGTCAGGTGCCAGCACTTGTGCGGCGAGGGGCAGGAGTGAGTCGTTCTAATCCTGGTTTGATGCGAATCCGGGGGCTATGTGTTTCGTCAAGCATTAGGGGCGGATTTCGGCTGATAGACGTAGAACGAAGCAATTCTGAGGTCTCCCGCACTTTGTGCGACGGCCGCGTCGAGGGCTTGATTTCGGGCCGATCTGTTCCTTACCATGAGCCAAGTTCTCGATGGGATTGATCGTATGCCCGCCCGTCTGGGTAAGTGCGACGTCTCCAGTGACGCGCGAGTGGACACCAGCACTGTAGAAATCTGCAGTACGGTTCGTGCGGCAATTTGTCCTGCTTGCCGTTGGGGGGTAACCGCCGCCACGGCAGCTATGTGCGGAGCTGGCAGAACGTCCGGTGCTAGGAGATTGTCGGATTTTCGGGGATCTCCAGTCGTCCGGCGGGACGGGTTGAGCGTTGATAAATTCACTGTTCGCTGAGTGAGCCCATAGATGAGTCGTTTCGTGCCCGTTGATCGTCA
>NZ_QKWJ01000170.1 GCF_003353055.1 Cupriavidus lacunae | reverse complement strand
ACGAGTTGCATACCGTCGCCCGCAACAAGCTCAAAAGCGCTCAACACCGGCCTTCGATCATCGCCGCGTGCTGGGTTCAGGCAACGTTGTGGTGATGTCATGATTTACGGAAAGATCAATAGTCCGCCCGGCATTGCCTGCTAGGAGCGGCATCGGCCAACGCTTCAGTCATCAAAGTCCCACATTTGATGCAGATCCAGCCGTAGCCGACTGTTGGCCTCCAGTGTATCAACCACGGCCGCGCGCTGAGCTAGCGTGGTGTCGGCCAGCGCGCGCCGGATTATCAATAGCTCGCTCAAGCTGGTTTCACCCGCTTTGTAGGCTCGCGCCGTGCGCTCGGCAGCACTGCGCTGTAGTGCAAGCGCCTCGGACTGCGCCATGGCGGCGGCCCGCTTGCCCTCCAAGCCACGGTATAGCACCTCGAACTCGGCACCGATCCGAGGCTCCACCGCCAGGCGGCAGTGGGCTGCCGCCTCCGCGTCGGCAGCGGCAGCCAATGCCACCGACCGCCGGTGCGCGGAGCCAAGCGGCATGCTGACGCTCACGCCGGCAATCCGCTCCGCGCCGCCGCGCTCGATGGTGACGAACACGCCCACTGTCGGATCAGGCTTGCGCTCCAGATCGCGGCCATGAGCCTCCTTCAGTCGGCCAGGCTGAGTCACGATCCCTACGCCTACCTCAAAGACGTTCTCACACGACTGCCAACGCAGCCCGCAAGTCGCCTCGAGGAGCTTCTGCCTCATCACTGGCAACTCCCGCAGTCCTGACCGCGGCGCTGTCGTCAAGACGGGATCACCGCGCGTACATGGACGCCCCCAGTTTGCCAAGCTCTCAGCTCATGACAACGAGAAGAGGAAGATTGCTCCCGTACATTCGGACTTTTGATGCGAGCATGGACATGCTCACTGTCCCTGATGGGACTTGCTGGTCGGCGCCTCGATCGCTTACACGCACTCTTGGTGCCTCGTCCGGGAAGGGCTTTGCCGACCACGGTCTTACCTGTCTTGCCATCACTTCGTGATCGCTTGCGCAATCTGTGGTGTGATCCCTCTGAAGCCTGTTTTGACTGGCCGACTTGACTACGCGGCTGCGATAGCAGGCGTGTAGTCGGGTCGGAACTGACGGTCGTGGGCAAGCAACGCCCAAACGATTCTAGCTGTCTTGTTGGCCAAGGCGACCGCCGCGACGTTAGCGTTTCGGCGCGTTGTCAGCTTGACCAGCCAACTATCACGGTCGTTCCTCTGCGTCGCTCGATAGATTACCGACCGCGCTCCGTGGATGAGCAAGGTTCGAAGGTATGCATCACCTCTTTTACTCATGCCAAGCAGCTTTGCCTTGCCGCCGCTGGAATGTTGTCGGGGCACAAGCCCCAACCACGCCGCGAGTTGCCTCCCGTTGTCGAAGTTCTTTGCATCGCCTACCGTCGCAGCCAGCGCGCTCGCTGTGATCGGTCCGATTCCAGGCACCTGTTCGAGTCGTCGGCTGATTTCGTCGTCACGATGCCAGGCCTTAATTTGCGCCTCGATCTCGTTGACCTGTCGATTGAGCAACTTGAGGTGCTCGAGCAGACGGTCGATAAGCTGGCGGAATGTGCCAGGCAAATCGTTCGTCGCATCCTCGATCAGATCCGGCACACGCAGGGCGATATAGGCAATGCCTTGTGGCACAACGAGACCGTACTCAGCAAGCAGGCCACGGATCTGGTTGGCCTGAGCGGTGCGAGCCTTTATGAAGCCCTGGCGCACGCGATGGAGTGAGAGGACTGTCTGCTGTTCGATGTTCTTGATCGGTACAAGCCGCATCGTGGGCCGCGTTACAGCCTCGCAAATGCTTTTGCATCGGCCGCATCGTTCTTGTTGCTCTTGACATAAGGCTTCACAAACTGCGGCGCCATCAGCCGGACCGTATGCCCTAGCGCCTGCAGCTTACGGGCCCAGTGGTGTGCACTGCCGCACGCCTCCATCCCGATCAGGCAACTCGGGAGGTTGGCGAAGAACGCTGCAACTTGCTCACGCCGCAACTGCTTGCGCAGCACCGTCTTGCCTCGCTCGTTTGCGCAGTGGACCTGTAGCACATTCTTGGCCAGGTCGATCCCAATTGTCGTAATCTGCATGATGGATGCCCCTTCCGGTTTGAGTGGCTAGCGACACTTCCACTCTGGCACATCGATGCTGTCACCGGGTGGGGGCGTCCATCCCATTGCTTATGGCCCAGTTGACACCGAAGTCTTGCGTCACCTGCAGGACAGTTTCGACACCAGGGAGATCCTGCGCATTGTGGACCTAGTCGATACGATTCGAGCCCGATTGTGCGAGCCAGAAGGTATTCGCGACGACTTACTCCAATTACATGGCATGGCCCATACCGTTCTCAATGGTGCCAGTCTCGTCTTGGGAGCAACGAATCCAACCTTGGTCGAGCAGGCCGAGACCACCGCACTTTACCGACGAGCTCGGCGACTCCCGTGTCCGGCGATTGGAGCTGTGGCGCCTTAATGCGAGGCGCGTCGTTGGGCACGGCCAATATAACCGCGTCCCCGGCTTGCACACTTCCTTCAACCAGAGGCCATGGGACTTGGAAGATATGCTGGCCCCACGCGGGCAGCCGCGCGTGCAGCAAGTCAGCCAATGGCACGGGCATCGTGGCCCCTCGCATTGACGGCCCCAGGCCTTAGCCTGACTCACCGGCCACCCGGTGGGACGATTCCCCAAGGTGTCGCACCGCTGGGCCATCTCAATTAACGTTTCATCCCCCTCTTTAGTAGGTCCCATTTTTGGCCTTCCTTCATTGCTGCTCGCTTGGCAGAGGGCTATGCTGGGCTTCAAAACTCTCGCCACACGCATCCGGTAGAGGCTCCTTGTAGTTCCGGCCGCATGCGGAGATGGCGTTTTGGTATCGGGGGGGGTCAAATGAACGAGAAGGGCTACAAGCCTTGGCGGCGTCGCTGGTTGCGCTTGCACTCGCGGTCTCTGCTGGCTAACGCGCTGATGCTCGCGGAAGTCGAGCTGGACGCGTATCTAAAAGAAAATCGTACTACATACCGCGACTATGGCGATTTCACCGAGAATGAGATTGACTTCATTTTTCGGCGAGTCTGTCGTGGCATCCAACGGCTGCCGGCGCCTCACAGCTCGCCAGAAGAGTGCGCACGCCGGGCGCGTAGACGTATCCAGGCACTCGGGCAGCGTTTAATGAAAGAAGCCGCTTGGCTTAACGGCCACCTGTAGGGACGATTCCCAAACTCGTGTCACGCTGGCCATATCCCCGCAGCAAGCGGAACCAGGTACCTGTGGGCGCGCTCGGGCGCGAGCGGCGCCGATGTGACTGCTCTGGCTAGGCTCTCCCAATTGCGCCGTACCCCAATTGAGGTAGTCCGAATGGCCGAGGTTGCGACCATGAAACTGAGGGGTTGAGTTCATACTTTGCTACCGCCCCCGAGATGGGCCCAGCTGCAAGCACGGGGGAAAGCGGCCATCAAATTCCCTGGCCGGGATTTCCTCAAGGCGCGCACAAGATTCGGTGGGGAGGGCGATGCTTAATGGTTTGCGCCACAGCACCACACCAGTAAGCCGAAGTACACGGGTGCGCACCTCCCTAGGCTCGGGGTATCGCGAAACATGCAAGGGTAGCATCTCCATATAAACACGCCGCCGCACCTCGTAGCTAAGCGCACCTTTCGTGTCACGGCGAATCAACTCTGTGTGCGCCACCTGTATATGCAGATATAGCGCACGGAGGACCAAGGCAAGAACCAGCGCCGCTGCTGTCAGCATCACGATGCTCATTAGTCGCCATCGGGCTTCAATCGAGTCGACGGCACATGTAATGCGTCCTCGCACCAAAGCGTCGGAGGAATTCCTTCGACAGCTGCATTTCCTGCGGCATGTCGTCCAAGGCGGTAAGAGTAAAACCGAAGCGGGCGAAGAACGCGGGATGGTCGGACGTGAGCACTGTGGCCCTGGTGCAGCCACTGGCACGGGCACGCATCAAGATGGCCCTGACAAGATGGGTGGCTACCTGGTGGCCCCGGTACTCACTTAGAACCGCAACGGCCGGGATGATGACCGTCTCACCAAGCTTTTCGCCGCAGGCGCAGCCGATTACCTTCTCACCCAGGACGCCCAGACTGTAGAGACGGGACGACGGGTCTACATCGCTGCCAGGCAAACCGCAGGAACGGAGCACCTGCGTGATGGCTTGCACGTCTGACGCCCCGGCCGCGCGGATTCTCATAGCTTTTATCATTTTTTTTCTTGCCTCCCGACGCACGTGCAACGATGTTCTCCAAGCAGTATGTCGCAAGGGTTCGAGGCATACCATCGGCTAACTGTATGAGTGGCACCATTTTAAACATAATGCCCGCCTTCGCTATTCCGTGCCCCGTGTCCAGCGCCAGGCAACATCGAGTGACTTAATTCTGATGTGAATATTTTTAATTTCACCTGAGGCAGTCACGCAAAGTCCTGGGTCCACCATAAACATGGTTGGCTTCCATTCGTTCGGCATGAGGGGCGGCTGTATCAGACCCTACCAGCATCCCGCCCTCGCGACTCGCTGCCCATCGCCAAAGGTAAACCCTAGCGAGGGACCCCTTGGCGCTAGGGAGCGCGACACGATATGCTAACGACACAAGAAGCTGCTGGCAGCGAACTCCGCGCTGGAGCTCAGCGTCTTGACAACTTTCCTTGCATGCAAGTTTGCATGCTTTTGGCTTCGAGGATGAGATGGCAACTGGTACCGTGAAGTGGTTTAACAGCGAGAAGGGCTATGGCTTCATCACGCCGGATGACGGCGGCAAAGACCTGTTCGCGCATCACTCGGAAATCCAAGGAACCGGGTTCAAATCACTCGAGGAAGGCGCGAAAGTAGAGTTCGAAGCCACGCAAGGCCAGAAAGGCCCACAAGCATCAAAGATTCGCAAGCTATAGGCGCTCGCGTCCGGCAGTACAAATAACCCTTTTATCGCGCCACCCGTTCTGCAAAGGCGTGGGTAAACGGCGCTTGATTCACTAAAGTCCCCAGCAAACTCAACGGTTTGCTGGGGATTCGTTTTTAACGAAGATATTTTCGGGAGAGAATGGCCCCTCTGGTCTCTCTCGCTCCGTGGTCGTGCCGGCGGTAGCCCAGCTAACTTCAACCGATTGCCAGGACAGTCAGTGGCTGCACGCCAGGTTCACGCTTCGATTTTCTTACCTCGCGGGCTTCGAGGTCTGGCTACTGAGCGCTTATCGTCGCGCTTCGATGAGCCCGGTTCAATATGCTTTGATTTGAAGTTGTACACGGGCCTCTCAAATATATCACGTCGTGATATAAAGCGATTTGCGTGCCTTACATCTCGCCGCAGCAGGTCGGCCGCAGTTCGGCAGTCTGCCTCGCTCACTCACTCGAGCGAAGATGCCTCGGCCTGGCGCAAAAATTCTTTGCACCGCGAAGAGGGCCTAGATACATTTCGTCGCAAATTTGCGGCGGCGAAGTGGCCGCACACCGTTGCCAGGAACGATTCCAAACGGTAGCATGCGGCCCCACGCGATTGCACGGAGAGATTCATCGTGATTGTGATCAACATATAAGATGTGTCGCGGGCTTCTTGGAGCCACGTCGAGCACTAGCAAGAGACAGTATCATGCCGCGCCACCCTCACCTCCGTTTGGCCTCCCTAGCCGATTTGCCTCAAATAGCCGCATTGCTAGAACAATGCCGGCTAACCACGGGTGGCGTAGCGGAGATTATTGACAGCTTCCACGTCGCGCATAGCGACAGTCGCATCATTGGCTGCGCAGCGGCAGAGCGTCATGGAGAATCCATCGTCATCCGCTCGGTAGCCGTTGAACCCACCTGTCGGGATAGGGGTATTGCTACTCGCCTTGTCAGCGCCCTCCTGATGCGTGCACGGGGCACCGAAGTACGACATGCAGTATTGCTGTCGGCGTCGGCTCCCGCCTATTTCGCGCGGTGGGGCTTTTCGCTCATTCCTGCCGACAAGGCGCCCACGGATGCTAGAGCCTCGTCGGAGTTTCAAGGCGCCACACTAACCTCGGCACTGTGCATGCATTGCGAATTGAAATAGTCCGGACACTGTTCAGACAGGCCGACGCTACCAGCGCGCCCGCGACTTGGCTACAGGCTCGGACCGAAAAACAGTAGTGGGGCCACCACTGGCGCAGATGCTTTTTTGCGGCACATATGCTTGGGATTGATGAACACCCGTGATGCCCATGCGCCTCTGGCATGCACTTTGCGTCGGCGAATGGCGTAGAAAGGACTAATCTAAAAAAGCCGAATTCAGTGCGGCAACCTGCCCTAGCCCTACTTTCGCAAAGCAAGGCGCCGGATCAGCGCTCTTGGCCGTAAATCATGACTGAATGGGCTCGGAAGTCATACATGAAATAATATTGGCGCCCATCTCTGCAGCTCAAAGAGCTT
>NZ_QKWJ01000017.1 GCF_003353055.1 Cupriavidus lacunae | reverse complement strand
CAGCCTGATCCACCGTCGAGACTTACTGCTACGTCGCCTTTAGGAAATTGGGGGGGAACAACATGCAACTGTGAAACTGAATCAAACCAATCTCGATTGACACTGAGAGTCATATCAGCTTGGAGGCCGTTTCAGGGCGGTCCTGGCTAGGCGTGCGGCCGCAGACAGTACAAGTAGTACGGCAAGGCTGCACAACGACGCCAGGGCCGTCCCGAAACGGCGTCCTAGGTGTCGTTGCGGTCGCGGAAGATGCGGATGACGTCGGGGTTGCGGCGCAGCCCGCGCATCACGTTTGCCAAGTGCAGGCGGTTCTGTACCTGGATGATGAACTGCATATAGGTGGCTTCCTGGTGGCCGGCGTCCTGCTGTTCCATGGCCACGTGCGCCACGTTGGCGTCGGCGGCGGTCAGGTCGGCGGCCACGCGCGCGACGATGCCCTTGACGTTACGCACCATCACCTTGATCGACACGTCGAAGGCGCGCGAGGTCTTCTTGGCCCACATCACTTCGATCCAGTGCTCCGGATCCTTGCTGTGCAGGCGCTTGGCCACCTTGCAGTCTTGCACGTGGATCTGCAGCCCTTCGCCCTTGCCCAGGTAGCCAACGATCGAATCGCCCGGGATCGGGCGGCAGCATGCCGAGAAGATTATCGACATGCCTTCGTCGCCGGTGATCGGCACCGCAGGGGCTTCTTCGCCGGCAAAGGTCTGCACCGCCGCCAGCAACGCGCTGTCGACATCGCCCGACAGCTCCTGCAGCAGGATCTCCATGCGCTTGGCCACCACTGCGGGCACGCGCCGGCCCAGCGCCAGGTCGGCGAAGATGTCTTCGCGATGCTTGTTGCCGGTCCACTGGATCATGCGGTCCCACACCGACTGCGGCACGGCCTTGAGCTCGATGCCGAGCTGGCGCGCCGACTGCTCCAGCAGGCGCTCGCCTAGCTGGATGGCTTCGTCGAGCTTGGTGGTCTTCAGGTAGTGGCGGATCGCCGCGCGCGCCTTGCCGGTGCGCACGAACGACAGCCATGCCGGATTGGGCTTGGAGTACGGCGCTGTCACCACCTCGACGATATCGCCGCTCTTGAGCTCGGTGCGCAGCGGCAGCAGCTCGTTGTTGATCTTGACCGCCACGCACTGGTTGCCCAGGTCGCTGTGCACGGCGTAGGCAAAGTCCAGCGCGGTGGCGCCGCGCGGCAGCGCGCGGATATGGCCCTTGGGCGTGAACACGTAGACCGCATCCGGGAACAGGTCGATCTTGACGTGTTCCAGGAACTCCTGCGAATCGCCGGTCTGGCTCTGGATATCCAGCAGCGACTGCAGCCACTGGTGCGCCTGCTGCTGGATATCGTTGGCGTGGTCGGCCTGGTGCTTGTACATCCAGTGCGCGGCCACGCCCGCCTCGGCGATCTGGTGCATGTCGCGGGTGCGGATCTGGAACTCCACCGGCGTGCCGAACGGGCCCACCAGCGTGGTGTGCAGCGACTGGTAGCCGTTGATCTTGGGAATCGCGATGTAGTCCTTGAACTTGCCCGGCATGGGCTTGTACAGGCCATGCAGCGCGCCCATCGCCATGTAGCAGTGCATCTGCGTTTCCACCACCACGCGAAAGCCGTACACGTCCAGCACCTGCGAGAACGACAGCTGCTTGTCGTGCATCTTGCGGTAGATGCTGTAGAGCGTTTTCTCGCGCCCGGACAGCTCGGCCACGATGCCGGCGTCGGCCAGCGCCTTCTGCGCGGCCTCCAGGATGCGCTTGACCACCTCGCGGCGGTTGCCGCGCGCGGCCTTGACGGCTTTCTCCAGGGTCGCGTAGCGGAACGGCGAGCCGACCTTGAAGGACAGCTCCTGCAGTTCGCGGTAGATCGTGTTGAGACCGAGACGGTGCGCGATCGGCGCATAGATCTCCATGGTCTCCAGCGCGATGCGGCGGCGCTTTTCCGGCGGCACGAAGTCGAGCGTGCGCATGTTGTGCGTACGGTCGGCCAGCTTCACCAGGATCACGCGCACGTCGCGCGCCATCGCCAGCAGCATCTTGCGGAAGCTCTCCGCCTGCGCCTGCTCGCGGCTCTGGAATTCGAGCTTGTCCAGCTTGGTCAGGCCATCGACCAGTTCGGAGACCTTGGGGCCGAATTTCTCGGCCAGCTCGCTCTTGGTGATGCCCTGGTCCTCCATCACGTCATGCAGCAGCGCCGCCATGATGGACTGCACATCCAGCTTCCAGTCCGCGCACAGTTCGGCCACCGCCACCGGATGGGTGATGTAGGGCTCGCCGCTCTGGCGGTACTGGCCCAGGTGGGCCTCGTCGGAAAACTGGAAGGCTTCGCGCACGCGCGCCAGGTCGGGCGCCTTCAGGTACGCGAGTTTCTCCATCAGCCGGGTGATGGAGATGACCTGCTGGCGCGGCGGCACCGCCGGCTGCGAGGTTGGCCCGAAGAAGTGCCGGTATGACTGCGCCAGCACAGCATCGATAAACAGGCTGTCAGCTGTCGGCGGCGCCACTTCCTGCACCGCGCTCAGTTCATCGTGCAGGGCCGTGCTCCTGGCCTTGCCCGGCGCCAGCGCGGGCGCGACGGCACGTTCGCCGACGACATCGTCGCCGAGCGGATCGGGAAGATTGGGAGCGCCGGTGCGCGCGTTCACGGAAGACTGGCCCGGAATGGTACGCTTACGCGCCGTGGGCGGAACCGCATCGCCAAGCACAGGCGCCACGGCAGTCGGCGACGGCTGGGAGGGAGGCTTGGAGTGCGAATGCGGCGAAGGCATGGCGGCGGCCCGTGGAATCCGGCTGGAGAGCCTGGAAGAGTGCTGGCACGATGCAAGGATGAGCCATGGGCCGCCTGGTCAATCAGGTCGGGACCTTTTTCAGCATCTCGATGCCGACCTGGCCCGACGCGATCTCGCGCAGTGCCACCACGGTCGGCTTGTCCTTCGCTTCGACCTTGGGCGTGTGGCCCTGCACCAGCTGGCGCGCACGGTACGTGGCGGCCAGCGCGAGCTCGAAACGATTCGGGATGTGTTTCAGACAATCTTCGACGGTAATACGCGCCATATCAAATCCACCTTGGGACAAAACCTTACATTGGATTGCTATTTTACAGCACGCGGCGGGAAACGCTGGCGGCGCCCCCCGCGGCTGTCATCTGCATGGCATCCGTTCAGTGGATGCCCAGCTCTATAAACAGCTCCGTATGCCGCGCCTTCTGCGAGGAAAACCGCAGCCGCGTGGCGCTGATCACGTTACGCAGCTGTTCCAGCGCATCGTCGAAGACCTCGTTGATGATGACGTAATCCGACTCCGAGGCGTGGGCCATTTCACTGCCCGCGGCCAGCAGCCGGCGCACGATCACATTGGGCTCGTCCTGGCCGCGCTTTTTCAGGCGCTCTTCCAGCGCGGTCAGCGACGGCGGCAGGATGAAGATCTCCATCGCGTTGGAAAAGCGCTGGTGCACCTGCTGCGCGCCCTGCCAGTCGATCTCCAGCAGCACGTCGTTGCCCTGCGCCATCTGCTGCTCGATCCATACGCGCGAGGTCGCGTAGTAGTTGCCGTGGACCTCGGCCCATTCCAGGAAGTCGCCGCGGTCGCGTGCGGCGCGGAACGCGTCGACCGTGACGAAGTGGTATTCGCGCCCGTCCTGCTCGCCCGGTCGCGGCGCGCGCGTGGTGTGCGAGATCGACAGGCGGATGGCCGGGTCCTGCGCCAGCAGCGCGTTGACCAGCGTCGACTTGCCGGCTCCCGATGGCGCTACGACCATGAAGAGGTTGCCGGGGTAGACGGTATCGATGGCCGTACGGGGAACGGCTTGAGACGTTTGGCTCATGATGATTCTTGTGACAGTCTTACTCTAGATTCTGGACCTGCTCGCGCATCTGCTCGATCAGCAGCTTGAGCTCCATCGAGGCATCGGCCAGTTCCTTGGCAGCCGCCTTGGAGCCCAGCGTGTTGGCCTCGCGGTTGAGCTCCTGCATCATGAAGTCCAGGCGCTTGCCGGCCTGGCCACCCTTTTTCAGGATATGGCGCGTTTCGTTCAGGTGTGCCTGCAGCCGCGACAGCTCTTCCGCGATGTCGATGCGGATGCCGTAGACGGTGGCTTCCTGGCGGATGCGCTCGGCGATCTCGTCGCGGCTCATCGACGGCATGCCGCTGGGCGCGGCCAGGTTGAAGGCCTCCTGCAGGCGCTCGGTCAGTTTTTCCTGGTGATGCGCGATCAGCTGCGGGATGGTCGGGGTCAGGCGCTCGACGATCGCCAGCATGGCGTCGATGCGCTCCACCAGCGTGGCCTTGAGCGCATCGCCCTCGCGGCGGCGCGCTTCCAGCAGTTGGTCCAGCGCCTCGCGGGCGGCGCCCAGCACGGCTTCGCGCAGGGCCTCCTGCGACAGTTCCGGCTCGACCAGCACGCCCGGCCAGCGCAGGATCTCGCCCATGCGCAGGGTGCCGGCGCCGGGGAAGGTGCCGGCGACGGTGGTTTCCAGCGCCCGGATCTGGGCCAGCAGGCCGTCGTTCAGCGCCAGGGTGGCGCCGCCGGCGTCGGTGCGCTGCAGGTTGATGCGGCATTCCAGCTTGCCGCGCGACAGCTCGGCCATCAGCATCTCGCGCAGCGCCGGCTCGAAGGCGCGGCACTCTTCCGGGGCCCGGAACAACAGGTCGAGGAAACGCGAATTGACAGTGCGGAACTCCACCGAAACGGACGCGCTGCGCCCGCTGGGCTCGCCTTGCGCGTTGGTCAATGGCGCCTGGCGCGTCGCCAGGCCATAGCCTGTCATGCTGTGGATCATTGGATGTTCTCGTGAATGGCGGCGGCCCCGGGCCGCTGGCGACCCGCAGACGCCCGCCTCGAGCGCCCCGCAACGGGATCCTGGGAACGCTCTCAATACGTTGAAAGGAGGGCAACAATGCCCGTATTTGTGTTCTTTACAAGTGACCGATTAGCCCGGACAATCCGGAGGCAAATCAGGTCCCTATTCCTATGACTGAGCCAAAGGGCACGACACAACCGAAGAGTGCACCGCTGCCCGTCGGCACGCTGTTGTCCAGCTATCGTATTGTAAAGAAGTTGGCCAGCGGGGGGTTCAGTTTCGTCTACCTGGCCACCGACGCAACCGGGGCGCCGGTTGCCATCAAGGAATACCTGCCGTCGTCGCTGGCGCTGCGCAACCCGGGCGAACTGATCCCCGTGGTGCCCGAGGAGAACGCCGCCGCGTTCCGGCTGGGCCTGAAATACTTCTTCGAAGAGGGCCGCTCGCTGGCCCGCATCTCCCATCCCAGCGTAGTCCGCGTGGTGAACTTCTTCCGCGAGAATTCCACCGTCTACATGGTGATGAACTACGAGCTGGGCAAGACGCTGCAGGAGCACGTGCTGGCGGCCCGGCAGCAGGGCCGCGCCAAAGTGCTGCGCGAGCATTTCATCCGCAAGGTCTTCCATGACCTGATGAGCGGGCTGCGCGAAGTGCATATCCACAAGCTGCTGCACCTGGACATCAAGCCCGGCAACATCTACCTG
Organism: Cupriavidus lacunae; assembly: GCF_003353055.1. Lineage (GTDB taxonomy): Bacteria > Pseudomonadota > Gammaproteobacteria > Burkholderiales > Burkholderiaceae > Cupriavidus > Cupriavidus lacunae. The sequence goes on along the minus strand of NZ_QKWJ01000017.1, from coordinate 121,175 downwards.
CGCGAGGACGAGTCGCCGATCCTGCTCGATTTCGGCGCCGCGCGGCAGACCCTGACCATGGAAGCGGCACGTTTCCAGCCGATGTACACCCCCGGCTTTGCCGCGCCCGAGCTCTACGGCAAGCATTCCGACCTGGGGCCGTGGACCGACATCTACAGCCTGGGCGCGACGCTCTACGCCTGCATGGCCGGCTTGCCGCCGCAGGAGGCCAACCAGCGCGAAAAGGACGACCGCATGGGCGAGGCGCTGGTGCGGCTGCGCAGCAGCTATACCAACGGCCTGGTCGACCTGGTCGAATGGTGCCTGCGGCTGACGCCCTCCGGACGGCCGCAGAGCGTTTTCCGGCTGCAGAAAGAGCTGCGCGAGCAGACCAACGCCCTGGGCGAACAGGCACTGGCGCCACAGACGCAAGCCCCGGTTCCGGCCCCGGCGCCGGCGGAACGGTCCGCGACGGCGTCACGCTTCCTGACCCTGCTGCGCCGGCGTGACGAACCCGCCCCCGGCACAAGCGTCGACTGAATCACCAAACCTGGCGCCCCGGTGGCGGCCAGTCCACTGAATTACCTGAAAGCCAAAGCCAACATGCGATTCTCTGTCTACCAGGAAAGCAGGAAAGGCGGCCGCCGCGTCAACCAGGACCGCATGGGCTATTGCTTCACGCGCGATGCACTGCTGATGGTGCTGGCCGACGGCCTCGGCGGCCACGCCCACGGCGAAGTCGCCGCGCAGCAGGCGCTGCAGACGCTGGCACGCCAGTTCCAGGTGCAGGCGCGGCCCACGATACGCAACCCGGCCGAGTTCCTGCAGGACACCATCATGCTGGCGCACCGCGAGATCCACCGCTATGCCGAAGCCAACCAGATGGCCGACGTGCCGCGCACCACGGTGGTCTGCTGCCTGGTGCAGCACGGCCAGATCTACTGGGCCCACGCCGGCGATTCGCGCTACTACCTGCTGCGCAAGGGCCAGCTGCTGACGCGCACGCGCGACCACTCCAAGATCGAGAACCTGCTGCAGCAGGAGCGCGTGCTGCCCATGCACGTGGCCAACCACCCCGAACGCAACAAGCTCTACAACTGCCTGGGCTCGCCCAACCTGCCGCTGATCGACCTGGGCGGGCCGGTGCGGCTGGAGCCCGGCGACGTGGCCCTGCTCTGCTCCGACGGCCTGTGGGGCGTGCTGGAAGAGCCGGTGCTGGTCGACAAGCTGTCGCGCCTGTCGGTGGTGCAGGCCGTGCCGGCGCTGATCGACCAGGCGCTGCAGAACGCCGGCGAAGGTGCCGACAACACCACCGGCATCGCCATGATGTGGGAGCTGGACAACACCGCCACGGGACAGGATTCGGTGCTGACCGACACCCTGCCGCTGAATGCCTTCACCACCTCCATCCTGGAGCGCACCGGCTCGGACAGCGACCTGCTGTCCGAGGAAGAGATCGAACGCTCGATCGCCGAGATCCGCGCCGCCATCGACAAGACCAGCAACCTGATGCGGTGATGCGCCGCCCCCGGCACCCGCCGGGGCGGCATTACAGCGCGCAGGGGCTGGCAGCGGTAGAATCGCGGTCTCTCCCCGATTCGGATAAACCACCTCATGCGACCCAGCGGCCGCGCAGCCGATGCGCTGCGTTCCATCAGCCTTACCCGCCACTACACCCGCCACGCCGAAGGCTCCGTCCTGTGTGCCTTTGGCGATACCAAGGTGCTCTGCACCGCCAGCGTGCTGGCCAAGGTGCCGCCGCACAAGAAGGGCAGCGGCGAAGGCTGGGTCACGGCCGAATACGGCATGCTGCCGCGCGCCACGCACACCCGCTCGGACCGCGAGGCCGCGCGCGGCAAGCAGACCGGCCGCACCCAGGAAATCCAGCGCCTGATCGGCCGCGCCATGCGTTCGGTGTTCGACCTGGCGGCGCTGGGCGAATACACCATCCATCTGGACTGCGACGTGCTGCAGGCCGACGGCGGCACCCGCACCGCAGCCATCACCGGCGCCTTTGTCGCCGCCCATGACGCGGTCGCGACCATGCTGCGCGACGGCCTGATCGCCGCCAGCCCGATCCGCGACCATGTCGCCGCGGTCTCGGTCGGCATGGTCGACGGCGTGCCGGTGCTTGACCTGGACTACGCCGAGGACAGCAATTGCGACACCGACATGAACGTGGTCATGACTGGCAGCGGCGGCTTTGTCGAAGTCCAGGGCACTGCCGAAGGCACTCCCTTCAGCCGCGCTGACCTGGACGCCATGACGCGCCTGGCCGAAGCCGGCATCGCCCGCCTGGTGCGGCACCAGCGCGAAGCGCTGGGCCTGGCCTGAGGAGCGGCAAGCGCGATGCAACGCCTGGTACTGGCCTCCAACAATCCCGGCAAGCTGCGCGAGTTCGGCGCGCTGCTGGCCCCGCTCGGCTTTGACCTGGTAACCCAGGGTGAACTGGGCATCCCTGAGGCCGAAGAGCCCTTTGCCACCTTCGTCGAGAACGCGCTGACCAAGGCCCGCCAGGCCAGCCGGCTGGCCGGGCTGCCCGCACTGGCGGACGATTCCGGCATCTGCGTGCAGGCGCTGGGCGGCGCGCCCGGCGTCTATTCCGCGCGCTATGCGCAGATGGCCGGGCAGGCCAAGTCGGATGCCGCCAACAATGCGCACCTGGTTTCGCAACTGGCCGGCAAGCTGAACCGCCACGCGCACTACTACTGCGTGCTGGTGTTCGTGCGCCATGCCGAAGACCCTTGCCCGATCATCGCCGAAGGCCTCTGGCACGGCGAAGTCGTCGACGCGCCGCGCGGCGCCGGCGGCTTTGGCTATGACCCGCATTTCCTGCTGCCGCGGCTCGGCAAGACCGCCGCCGAGCTGGCGCCCGAAGAGAAGAACACGGTCAGCCACCGCGCCCAGGCGCTGCGCGCGCTGGTGGCACGGCTGCAGGCCGAGGAATCCGCCACCCGATGATCCCGATCGTACCGGTCTCCGCGTCCGTGCCCGTGGACAGCAAGCAACTCTGGCTCAAGCCCGGGCAGATCAGCCTGCCCGGCTCACCGCCGCTGTCGCTGTACGTGCATATTCCGTGGTGCGTACGCAAGTGCCCGTATTGCGATTTCAACTCGCACGCCGCACCCGGCGCCGACAACCACGAGATCCCGGAAGACATCTACCTGGACGCACTGCGCGCGGACCTGGAGCAGTCGCTGCCGCTGGTATGGGGCCGGCCGGTGCACACGGTATTTATCGGCGGCGGCACGCCCAGCCTGCTGTCGGCGGCGGGGATGGACCGGCTGCTGTCGGATATCCGCGCGCTGCTCCCGCTGGACGCCGATGCCGAGATCACGATGGAGGCCAACCCCGGCACCTTCGAGGCCGACAAGTTCGCCAGCTACCGCGCCAGCGGCATCAACCGGCTGTCGATCGGCATCCAGAGCTTCAATGACCGCCACCTGCAGGCGCTGGGGCGCATCCATGGCGGTGCCGAAGCGCGCAAGGCCATCGATATCGCCCAGGCCAGCTTCGACAACATCAACCTGGACCTGATGTACGCCCTGCCCGGCCAGACGCTGCAGGAATGCCAGGCGGACGTGGAAGCCGCGCTGTCGTACGGCACCACGCACCTGTCGCTGTACCACCTGACGCTGGAGCCGAACACGCTGTTCGCGAAGTTCCCGCCGGCGCTGCCGGACGACGACAGCGCGTACGAGATGCAGGACTGGATCGAAGCGCGCACCGCCGAGGCGGGCTACCGGCACTACGAGACCTCGGCCTATGCAAGGCCGCATCGCGAGGCGCGCCACAACCTGAACTACTGGCGCTTCGGCGACTACCTCGGCATCGGCGCCGGCGCGCACGGCAAGCTGTCGTTCCCGCATCGGATACTGCGCCAGATGCGGCACAAGCATCCGGCCACCTATATGGAGCAGGCGCTGGCCGGCAATGCCGTGCAGGAAGCGCGCGACGTCGGCGCCGACGAACTGCCGTTCGAGTTCATGCTCAACGCGCTGCGCCTGACCGACGGCGTGCCGGCATCGAGCTTCCACGACTACACCGGGCTGCCGCTGCACACCATCAGCAAGCAGCTGGCCGAGGCGGAAAAGAAGGGGCTGCTGGAAGCGGACCTGGCCACCATCCGCCCGACCGAGCTGGGCCGGCGCTTTCTCAATGACCTGCAGGAAATGTTCCTGAAGGACTGACAATGCGATGGCCGGCCGCCGTGGGCAGGCCATCGGCCCAAATGAAAACGGCCATGCGCTGGCATGGCCGTCCTGGGTGACTACGCGGTCAGTACCTCAGTACGGCACCGCCATGTCGTTGGCAACGCGCGCCCGGGCCCCCACCTGCAGGCCGTTAAGGTTGGCCTGCTGAACGGTAGCCATGCGCCCGTCGTCCAGCCTGACGTTGACGCGGTAGGTAGTCTGCGAACTCGTGGTGGCACGCTTGTCGATCTGATTGCCTGCCACGGCACCCAACACTGCACCGCCAATGGTCGCAACGGTCTGGCCGCGGCCGCCACCAACCTGATGGCCCAGCAGGCCGCCGGCGGCACCGCCGATCAACGTACCCACCAGCCCGTTGCTGCTCTGCTGCTGCGACAGCGGCTCAATCGATTCCACGCGGCCAAAGTAGACGGCGCCCTGTGGCGCCTGCGAAACGTTCGGGTTCTGGTAGCCGGCATTGGGCGGCGGCGGGGCGCCGTAGCCACCATAGCCGTTGTTGTAGCCGCCGGGTGCCGCGCAACCCGTCAGGACAGCGGCGGTTGCCGCGGCAACGACACCGAGCCAGCGTTTGCGATTTTCTTGCATCAAATTCTCCTCTGTTGCTTGTCGAATACCAGGCAACGCATTATGCGATGCGCCCCCGGCACAACCCTAAGAGCCCGCCACCGTGCACAAGGTTCCATTGTGTCTGACAAACGCCGACAGGCCAACGCGCAGCAGGCGTCATGCAAACCCCTGTCACGCCCCTGTATAATGCCGGGCTTCGCTACGTAGAGCTTGCGCAGCGATCCGCGCTACAATGCGCATTCTCCAGGAAGCGTGGCCGAGTGGTTTAAGGCAGCAGTCTTGAAAACTGCCGATGGGGTGACCCATCCGTGAGTTCGAATCTCACCGCTTCCGCCAGACAAGCAAAAAGGCCCGCGCCGGTGACTGGTGCGGGCCTTTTTCATTTGCCTGGTTCGTGCAGGTCTTGCGTCAGCAGGCGATAGGCCTCGGCCTCTGAAATCCTGAGCCGGTACTTGCCGGCCAGCACGCGCGCCAGGCCATGCGCCGCGCCCGGCGGGCTGTGCCGCAGCTGCACACGGTAAGCCTCCACTTCATAGCGCAGGCGCCAGCGCCGGCTGGCCAGGTAGAACACGCCCATCAGGCCCCAGCTGCGCCAGAACTGGCGCACATGCACCTTCTCATGCTCGATCAGCGCGTCGCTGGCGCCGGGGCGCAGCAGGATCAGCGGACCGGGGGTGAAGCCGTCAAACCCGCGCGGGATCAGCCAGCGGGTTTCGACGACCAGGCACAGGGGCGAGCGGCAATAGCGGAGCATGCATCTAGCATAGCGCGCAAGCTGCTGCCCTGCTGCTGGCTCAGGCGGCTGCTCGCAGCGGCGCGGAAACAGAGGCGGCCAGCACCCCGGCCTGCCCACGCGAGCGGCCGGAGCTCAGGTACCCCGCGATCGATTCCTGCGTGACCTCGCCCAGGTAGGCCCCGTCCGCGCCCATCACCGGCAGCCAGCTGGTGTTGTGCTGGTACATGCGCGACAGCACGATGCGCAGATGCTCGTCGAAGGCCGCGGTGACGGCGAACGGGCGCATCACGTCGCGGCACTGGCCCTGGCCCGAACGCGCGTCGCGGCGCGTGACGTAGCCCAGCGCGACCTGGGCGTCGTCCACCACCGGCAGGTGGCGTACGTCGGCATCGTCCATCACGGCCAGCGCCTCGGCCAGCGGCATATCGGGGCGGCAGCTCGGCGGCATGGTGGCGGCGTCGCCGGCGCGCACCAGCAGCAGGCGCTTGAGCGTGTTGTCGTGGCCGACGAAGGCCTGCACGAACTCATCGGCAGGATGCGCCAGCAGCGCGTCGGGGTGGTCGAACTGCACCAGCTTGCCGCGACGGAACACCGCCACCTTGTCGGCCAGCTTGATGGCCTCGTCGATATCGTGCGAGACCATGATCACGGTCTTGCCGAGCTGGCGCTGCATCAGCAGGAATTCGTTCTGGATGCTCTCGCGGTTGATCGGGTCGACCGCGCCGAAGGGCTCGTCCATCAGCAGCAGCGGCGCATCGGCAGCCAGCGCGCGGATCACGCCGATGCGCTGCTGCTGGCCGCCGGACAGCTCGCGCGGATAGCGCGTCAGCAGCCGGTTGGGGTCGAGCTGCACCATCGCCATCAGTTCGCGCGCGCGCTCGCGGCTTTGCTTCTTGTCCCAGCCGAGCAGGCGCGGCACCACCATGATGTTTTCTTCGATGGTCATGTTGGGGAACAGGCCGATCTGCTGGATCACGTAGCCGATCTTGCGGCGCAGGGTCACGCCGTCCAGGCCACGCGTGTCCTCGCCCTCGATGCGCACCGTGCCCGAGGTCGGCTCGATCAGCCGGTTGATCATCTTCAGCGTGGTGGTCTTGCCGCAGCCAGAGGGGCCGAGGAAGACGCAGATCTCGCCGCGCGGCACCGTCAGCGACACGGCATCGACAGCGCGCGTTTCGGTACCGTCCTTCTGCGGGAAGGACTTGGTGAGTTGGTCGAGTTCGATCATAGCCGGATTCCCTTCGGCGTCAGCGCCCGCTGCAACCACTGCAGGAAGGCGTCCGCCACGATGGCGAGCAGGCTGACCAGGACCGCGCCCACGGCCAGCTTGCTCATGTTGCTCTGGCTGATCGCCTGCAGGATCAGCACCCCAAGGCCACCCGCGCCGATGATGGCGGCAATGGTGGCAACCCCGATATTCATCACCACGGCGGTACGCACCCCGCCAAGGATCACCGGCACCGCCAGCGGCAGGTCCACCAACCGCATGCGTTGCCAGGTGGTCATGCCGATGCCGCGCCCCGCTTCCTGGATGCCGGGATCGACATTGGCCAGCGCGGTGTAGGTGTTGCGCATGATCGGCAGCAGCGAGTACAGGAACACCGCCGTCACCGCGGGCACGTAGCCCAGCGCATGGTCGAAGCGCGCGAACACCGGGATCATCAGCCCGAACAGCGCGATCGACGGCAGCGTCAGCACGATCGTCGCCAGCGCCAGCAGCGGCGTGGCCAGCGCGCGGAAGCGCGTGATCACGATGCCCAGCGGCACCCCGATCAGGATCGCCAGCCCCACCGCCGAGCCCACCAGCGCCAGGTGCTGGCCGGTCATCTTCAGCAGCGTGGGCCAGCTGTGTTGCAGGTATGAGAACAAGTCCATGCAGCCCTCCTCAGATCAGTCCGTGGCCGCGCAGGAAATCCTCCGCCACCTTGTCCACCGGCTGCTGGCCGATGTCCACCTTGTAGTTCATCTCGGTCATGCTCTCGTTGTCGAGCGTGGCCGCGAGTGCGTTGAGCAGCTGCGCGAGTTCCGGATGCTGGTCCAGCGCCGCCTTGCGCACCACCGGCACCGCGTTGTACGGAGGGAAGAAGTGCTGGTCGTCTTCCAGCAGCACCAGGTCGAAGCCCTTGACGCGGCCGTCGGTCGCGTAGACCAGGCCCAGTTCCACCTGGTTGTTCTTCAGCGCCGTGTAGACCAGGCCCGGATCGAGCTGGATCACGTCGCGGCGCGTGAATGGCAGCTTGTACAGCGCCTTGAGCGGCTCCAGGCCATCCGGGCGCGCCGCGAATTCCATGTCGACGGCGAACGGGTGGCCGACGTCGGGGCCGGCTTTGCGCATCTGCTCGGCAAAGGCCGACAGCGTGGTCGCGCCGCTAGCCGCCGCGCGCTCCCTGGGCATGGCCAGCGCGTAGGTGTTGTTGATGCCCGAGGCATCCAGCCACACCAGCCCGCGCGCGCCGTCCATCTGCCTGACGCGCTCGTAGCTCTCTTTGGCGCCGAGTTTCTCCTCGACCTTGTTGAACACGATCAGCGCGGTGCCGGTGTAGTCCCACACCACGTCGAGCTGGTTGCTCTCCATCGCCTGGCGCATCAGCGTGCTGCCCAGGCCGGCGGTGAGCTCGGTGGTGAAGCCCTTGGCGCGCAGGTACTTCGAAGTCATCGACGACAGCAGCAGCTGCTCGGTGAAATTCTTGCCGCCCACGCGGATCGGCGTGTCCTCGGCATGTGCGTCAGGTGCAGTGGCCAGCGCCAGGCCCGCCGCAAAGGCGGTGACGGCCGCCACCACGATGGCGACGCGCCGGGCGCGGCGGCGGATGAATTGCATCGGGTCTTTCATATTGGCCCCCAGGGTCAGCGCGCCAGGCCGCGGCGGCGCAGGTACAGCTGGCCGGCGGCGGCAAAAAGCGCGTCCAGTGCCAGCGCCAGTAGTGCCGTGGCGGCAGCGCCCAGTAGCAGCAGCGGCTGGTTGTTCAGGTAGATGCCCGGGAAAATCAGCTCGCCCAGGCTGTTGGCGCCGATCAGGAACGACAGCGGCACCGTGCCCACATTGATCACCAGCGCGATGCGGATGCCGGCCAGCATCACCGGCAGCGCGTTGGGCAGTTCCACGCGCACCAGGCGCTGCACCGGCGTCATGCCGATGCCGCGCGCCGCTTCCAGCAGCGTGGGCGAGACATTGCGCAGGCCTTCATAGGTGTTGCGCACGATTGGCAGCAGCGAGGCCAGCCACAGCGCCAGGATGGCCGGCCGCTCGCCGATGCCGAGCACCGCCAGGGCCAGCGCCAGCACCGCCAGCGACGGCACGGTATTGCCCACGTTGAAGACCTGCATCAGGCGGTCGGCCCAGCGGCGCATGCACGGGCGGCTCAGCGCGATGCCGGCGGGAATGCCAGTGGCCAGCGCCAGCGCCATGGACAGCACCACCAGGCGCAGGTGGTCGGCCATGTCGTAGAGCAAACGCTCCTGGTACTGGCGAATCACATCGACGCCGATCCACGCCACCAGTGCGGCCAGCGCGGCAAGCGTCAGTCCTGCCCAGGCGAAGGCCCGTGCCGATTGCTTTGACATACTCTCCCCTTTTCCAAACCGAAAAGCGCGCAGCACGCCACTTTCCGACGATGGAAAACAATATGGGCTGGTACGTGCGGAGATGGAGACGCCACCAGGCCCGATTCAGATTGCATTGCCGCCATGACCGGCACGATTGCCGGCGGACGGTCTGTGGATTCCTCCACCGTGGGCGGGAAATCCGATTGACGGGATGCCGGGTTGGACGGCAGTCCCTGAAGCGGCGCAACCGGCAGCGCAAGCATGGTTGCGATCGGTTGGCCAGTGGCAGCGCAAGTATTGAAGTTTTCCGACGCGCCGCCGGTCTATCGGCCGTTGACTGACAAGGGCTGGCGAGGTTTTTCCCACGCCACATCTCGCATCAACGGATGGCAAAGAGAGCGCTATTATAGCGATCTTCATCGATCTTGTCATCTTCGCCATTTCTGGCGCCGATCTTGCGTGAATTCGGGGACATCTGACGGCATGTTCCCCAGGCACGAATCGCCATCCGAAACCAGCCGCGATCGTTCCGAAATCGCCATCATCAATACACAACTCGGTACGCCAGCGGAACAATCTGTTGCCCTGGGACCCTCTACTCTTTCCGCGCCAAACCACTAAATTGACGAGGTAGCTGAAACGACGGGAACCGCCCCGGCCATCGCCGCGCCGGACCCGCCTCACAGGAGAAAGACATGGACACCCGTACCACCCTCGCCACCGTTCCCGCCGCCGCCACTGAGACCGTGCAGCGGTCGCGCACCGTGGACCGCGTCGTGCGGGGCATCGCCACCTCGGACGGCGCCGGCGTCAAGCTGACCCGCGTGCTGACGCAGAGCCTGCAGCGCCGGCTGGACCCGTTCCTGATGCTCGATGCCTTCGGCACCGACAGCAAGGACGACTACATCGGCGGCTTCCCCGATCACCCGCACCGCGGCTTCGAGACCATCACCTACATGCTGGCCGGGCGCATGCGCCATCGCGACAGCGCCGGCAACGAGGGCCTGCTGCAGAACGGCGGCGCGCAGTGGATGGTGGCGGGCGCCGGCGTGATCCACTCGGAAATGCCCGAGCAGGAAGACGGCCGCATGGAAGGTTTCCAACTGTGGCTGAACCTGCCGGCCGCGGACAAGATGACCGCGCCGTGGTACCGCGACCTGCCTGCCGCCGAGATCCCGACGGTGGCGCTTGAAAACGGCGGCGCGGTGCGCGTGCTGGCGGGCGCCACGCACGGCGTAGCCGGCACGATCACGCGCCCGGTGACCGAGCCGGTCTACCTGGACGTGCACCTGCCGGCCGGCCAGACCTTTGCGCAGGCGCTGCCGGCCGGGCACAACGCGTTCATCTACGTGTACCGGGGCGAAGTCTCGGTCGGGAGCGGCGGCGACCGCGCCGTGGTCGAGGCCCAGCGCATGGGCGTGCTGGACAACGCCGGCCAGTCTGACGGCGTCATCGTCAAGGCCGAGGCCGACGCGCGCTTCCTGCTGATCGCCGGCCAGCCGCTGAACGAGCCGATCGCGCAGTACGGCCCGTTCGTGATGAACACGCAGGATCAGATCTACCAGACGCTGGCGGACTTCCGCGAGGGGCGCTTTGCCACCAGCGCCGCGGCCACCGGCGCCTGACCCCTGGCCGCTCGCTGCCGCAGTGCCAGTACCAGCCGCTGGCTCCATAAGGAGCCGGCGGCTTTTTTTTTCGTGCTGTGGTCGGCACGCGACTTGCAACCACCCCCAGACCGTTGCAGGGACTGGAAAGTCGCCGGATTCGGCCCGTCCGGCCCCCTGTCACTTATATAATTCATCACAAATATCGGGCATCACCAGACCATGATGAATGCTGCAATGCGTCGCGGCGATGCTGCGCCACGCACTGCCGCGCATCTGACTCATCCCACGTTGCTGCCACCACAACAACCCGAGCCGCCTCAGTGACATCACAACTCCCCCCCAGGCTGGCGCTGGCCCATATCAGCAAGCGCTACCCGGGCGTCGTCGCCAATGACGACGTCAGCCTCAGCGTCGCACCCGGCGAGATCCATGCCGTGCTGGGTGAAAACGGCGCAGGCAAGTCCACCCTGATGAAGATTATCTTTGGCGCGGTCCGTCCGGATGCCGGCGAGATGCACTTCAACGGGGCGCCGGTAACCATCAACAGCCCGCACGATGCCCGCAACCTGGGCATCGCCATGGTGTTCCAGCATTTCTCGCTGTTCGACACGCTGACCGTGACCGAGAACATCGCACTCGGCCTGCCCGCCGCACAGCAAGGCAACATGAAGCAGCTGGCCGAACGCATCCGCTCCACCGCCGAACGCTACGGCCTGCCGCTGGAGCCCAACCGTCATGTGCATACGCTCTCGGTCGGCGAGCGCCAGCGCGTGGAGATCGTGCGCGCGCTGCTGGCCGATCCGCAACTGCTGATCCTGGACGAGCCCACCTCGGTGCTGACACCGCAGGCGGTAGAAACACTCTTCGTCACGCTGCGCCAGCTGGCCGCCGAAGGCACCAGCATCCTCTACATCAGCCACAAGCTCGACGAGATCCGCGCGCTGTGCCATCACGCCACCGTGATGCGCATGGGCAAGGTCACCGGCGTGTGCGATCCGCGCCAGGAAACCGCGGCGTCGCTGTCGCGGCTGATGATCGGCGGCGAACCGCCGCGCGAAACACGCGTGGCAGCGGAACGCGGCCCGGTGCGGCTCAGCGTGCAGGACCTGTCGCTGCCGCGCGCGCATGCGTTCGCCACCGAGCTGAGCCGGATCTCGCTGGATGTCCACGCCGGCGAGATCGTCGGCATTGCCGGCGTATCCGGCAACGGGCAGCAGGAAATGCTGGCCGCGCTCTCGGGCGAGGACACGCGCGCGGACCATATGTCCGTGCAGCTGGGCGGCAAACCGGTCGGCCGCGCCGATGCGCGCCAGCGCCGCCGCGCGGGCCTGGCCTTCGTGCCGGAAGAACGCCTGGGCCGCGGCGCGGTGCCTGGCATGAGCCTGGCCACCAACGTTCTGTTATCGCATCAGACGCCGCCCTATGTGCGGCAAGGCATGATCTCGCCCAAGGCCGCCACCGGCCTGGCCGCGGCGGTGATCAACCGTTTCCGCGTCAAGGCCAGCGGGCCGGACGCGCTGGCGCGCAGCCTGTCGGGCGGCAACCTGCAGAAATTCATTGTCGGCCGCGAGATCGAGAGCGGCCCGAAGGTACTGATCGTGGCACAACCGACCTGGGGCGTGGACGTGGGCGCCGCGGCGCAGATCCACAACGAGATCCTGGCGCTGAAGGCCACCGGCTGCGCCATCCTGGTGGTGTCGGAAGAGCTCGACGAGCTGTTCGCGATCTGCGACCGGCTGCACGTGATCGCCAAGGGCCGGCTGTCGCCCTCGGTGCCGACCGAGACCGCCACGCGCGAGCAGGTCGGCCTGTGGATGAGCGGACTATGGGAAGGCGGACCTGCCCAGGCGCATGCCGGCGCGGAGGTGGCAAGCCATGGCTGAGTTGCGACACCTGCTGCCCCGCTCCCCCCTCTCCCTGGCGCCGCGCGGCCTGCCCTCGCGCGCCATGGCCTATGCCTCGCCGGTGATCGCGCTGGCGCTGACGCTCTTGTTCGGCGCGCTGCTGTTCCTGGTGCTCGGCAAGGACCCCGTGGCCGCGCTCAAGGTCTTCCTGGCCGATCCGCTGCGCGACAAGCGCGCCATTGGCGAGGTGCTGCTCAAGACCGTGCCGCTGGCGCTGTGCGCGCTCGGCCTGTCGGTTTGCTATCGCGCCAACGTGTGGAACATTGGCGCCGACGGACAGCTGATTGCCGGCGGCATCTTCGCGGGCGCCACTGTGCTGGTTTTCGATGTGCCGGGCCAGGCCGTGAACGGCACCGTGGTGCTGGTGCTGGCCTCGCTGGCCGGCATGATCGGCGGCATGCTGTGGGCCTCGCTCACGGCGGTGCTCAAGGACAGGTTCAACGCCAACGAGATCCTGGTCTCGCTGATGCTCACCTATATCGCGCAGCAGCTGCTGCTGTGGGTGGTCAACGGGCCGCTGAAGGATCCCAACGGCATGAACTTCCCGCAATCGAAGGTATTCTCGTCCGAGTACCTGCTGCCCAACCTGATGTCGGGCTCGCGCCTGCATGCCGGCTTTGTGGTGATGCTGGTGCTGGTGGCGGTGATGACCGTGTTCGTGTTCCGCAGCTTTGCCGGCTACCGCCTGCAGGTCGGCGGCACCGCGCCGGCGGCGGCGCGCTACGCCGGCTTCTCGGCGCGCAGCGCGCTGTGGAACGCGCTGCTGATCTCGGGCGCCACCGCGGGCCTGGCGGGCGCGTTCGAAGTCACCGGCCCGATCGGCCAGCTGCTGCCGTCGATCTCGCCGGGCTATGGCTTCACCGCCATCATCGTCGCCTTCGTGGGGCGCCTGCATCCGGTCGGCACCGTCTTCGGCGGCATCATGATGTCGCTGTTCTATATCGGCGGCGAGATGGCGCAGTCGCGGCTGGGCCTGCCGTCAGCCATTGGCTGGGTGTTCCAGGGCATGCTGCTGTTTTTCCTGCTGGCCTGCGACACCCTGATCGAAAACCGCCTGCGCTGGCGTGCCACGGCAGCCTGAGCGGAGCAAAAGAACAATATGGAACAACTTGCTCCCCTCATTGCCACTGCCATCAATGCCGGCACGCCGCTGCTGCTGGCCGCGCTGGGCCTGCTGATCAACGAGCGCTCCGGCGTGCTCAACCTGGGCGCCGAAGGCATGATGCTGGTCGCCGCGGTGGCCGGCTTCATGGTCGGCTACCAGACCCAGTCGCCGCTGCTCGGCTTTGCCGCCGGCGCGCTCGCCGGCATGCTGATGGCCACGCTGTTCTCGTGGCTGGCGCTGGTGCTGGCCACCAACCAGGTCGCCACCGGCCTGGCGCTGTCGATCTTCGGCACCGGCCTGTCGGCCTTCATGGGCCAGCGCTTTGTCGGCTTTGCCATGCCGGCGCAGGCCAAGGCCGTGCCCGGCCTGGCCGACCTGCCCTTCGTCGGCCCGGCCTTCTTCCAGCATCACTGGATGGTGTATTTCAGCCTGCTGCTGTGCTTTGCCATCATGTGGTTCCTGTTCCGCACGCGCGCGGGGCTGACGCTGCGCGCGATTGGTGAATCGCCGGAGTCGGCGCACGCGCTGGGCTACCCGGTGCGCACCATCCGCTTTGCCGCGCTGCTGTTCGGCGGCGCTTGCTGCGGGCTGGCGGGCGCCTACCTGTCGCTGGTGTACACGCCGATGTGGGTCGAGAACCTGGTCGCCGGGCGCGGCTGGATTGCGCTGGCGCTGACCACCTTTGCCACCTGGCGTCCGGGCCGCGTGCTGGTGGGCGCGTGGCTGTTCGGCGGCGTGACCATCCTGCAGTTCTACCTGCAGGGCATTGGCGTATCGGTGCCGTCGCAGTTCCTGTCGATGCTGCCTTACGCGGCCACCATCGTGGTGCTGGCGCTGATCTCGCGCAACCCGGCCTGGATTCGCCTGAACATGCCGGCATCGCTGGGCAAGCCGTTCCGCCCGGGCAATGCCTGATCGTTTTTCTGACGGAAATCCCTGAGCTACCAACAATTCACACAAGGAGAAATCATGATCGTCACGCGCAGGAAGACCCTGGCGGCACTCGCCGCCACCGCCGTGCTGGCCCTGGCCGGCTGCGGCAAGAAGGAAGCCGAGAAGCCTGCCGAGACGGCGGCCCCGGCCGCCGCGCCCGCTGCCGAGCAGAAGGCCGAACCGCTCAAGGTCGCCTTCGTCTACATCGGGCCGGTGGGCGACGCCGGCTGGACCTACGCGCACGATGCCGGCCGCAAGGCCGTGGAAGCGAAGTTCGGCGACAAGGTCAAGACCACCTTCGTCGAGAACGTGCCCGAATCCGCCGCCGATGCCGAGCGCGTGTTCCGCGACCTGGCCAGCCAGGGCAACAAGCTGATCTTCGGCACCACCTTCGGCTACATGGAGTCGATGCTCAAGGTCGCCAAGGAATTCCCGGACGTGAAGTTCGAGCACGCCACCGGCTTCAAGACCGCCGAGAACCTGGCCCAGTACGACGTGCGCACCTATGAAGGCGCGTACCTGGCTGGCGTGGTGGCGGGCAAGATGAGCAAGACCGGCAAGATGGGCGTGGTGGCATCGGTGCCCATTCCCGAGGTGATCCGCAATATCGACTCGTTCACGCTGGGCGCGCGCAGCGTCAACCCCAAGGCCACCGTGAAGGTGGTGTGGGTCAACAAGTGGTTCGATCCGGGCAAGGAGCGTGAAGCCGCCACCACCCTGATCGGCCAGGGCGTGGACATGCTGATGCAGAACACCGACTCCGCCGCCGTGGTGCAGACCGCGCAGGAGAAGGGTGTGTACGCCTTCGGCTGGGACAGCAATATGAGCAAGTTCGGCGAGAAGGCCCACCTGGCCGCCTCGGAAATCTCGTGGGGCGTCTACTACAACAAGGTGGTCGAAGACGTGCTGAACAAGCAGTGGAAGAACAACACCACGTGGTGGGGCCTGAAGGAAGGCATGATCGACCTGAAGGACTTCAACCCCGTCGTGCCTGAAGACGCGAAGAAGCTGGTCGAAGAGCGCCGCAAGGGCGTGATCGACGGCACCGCGCCGATCTGGAAGGGTCCGATCAAGGACAACACCGGCAAGGAACAGCTCGCCAAGGACCAGGTTGCCGACGATGGCTTCCTGCATGGCATCAAGTTCTACGTCGAAGGCGTGGAAGGGAAGATCCCGGGCTGATCGCCACGCAGCCAGCCGCGCGCCATGGCCGGTGCGCGGCGCCCGTCCCCGCCACGCGCGGGGGCGGAATCGCCACAATCCCCCGCCCTGCCGCCCGTTCCGGGCACCCTCCCCGCACCGCATCCACCTTGCGGAACTTGAAGCCGCCGATAACTGCCCAACCTATCTGTGCATGCGCCAGTCACCGGCGCCCGCAATGTGAAGGAGGCCTCTCATGTGGAAGCGATTTTCGGCCCTGTTGACGCTGGTGCGCCGCGACGGCGGCCTGTTCTGGTACGCCCTGCGCCATCCGGATGCGCCGCCGTGGCTGAAGCCGGCCGCCCTCGGGCTGCTGCTCTATGCGATTTCGCCGATCGACCTGATTCCCGACTTCATCGCCGGCCTTGGCATCGTGGATGACGTCGTCCTGATTCCGCTGGTCGTGCACCTGATCCTCAAGCGCCTGCCGCCCCATATCCTGCGCCAGGCCGAAGCGCGGGCCACGGCCACCACGGTCAGGCCGCACTGATCCCGCCGGTTAGAAAACACAAAGCCCCCGTGGCAGCCACGCTGCCCCGGGGGCTTTGCATTGCAGCGCAGCGCTAGCCGCGTCAGTCCGGCAGCAGGACGGTCGAGCCGGTGGTCTTGCGCGACTCCAGGTCGCGGTGCGCCTGCGCCACCTCCGACAGCGCATAGCGCTGGCGGATGTCGATCTTCACCTTGCCGGTGGCCACGGCGTCGAACAGGTCGGCCACCATCGGCTCCAGCAGTTCGCGGTGCACCACGTAGGTCATCAGCGTCGGCCGCGTCAGGCGCAGCGACCCCTTGCTGCCCAGCACCGACAGATCGAACGGCGGCACCGGGCCCGAAGCATTGCCGAAGCTGACCATGGTGCCGCGCGGCGCCAGGCAGTCGAGCGAGCCCTCGAAAGTGTCCTTGCCGATCGAGTCATAGACCGCCGCCACACCCTTGCCGTTGGTGATTTCCTTGACGCGGTCAAGGAACGACTCACGCGTGTAGACGATGGTGTGGGCGCAGCCGTTGGCGCGCGCCAGCTCGGCCTTCTCGTCGCTGCCGACAGTGCCGATCACAGTCACGCCCAGCGCCTTGAGCCACTGGCTGGCAATCAGGCCAACGCCGCCCGCGGCCGCATGCAGCAGCACCGTGTCGCCCGGCTGCGCCTTGTAGCTGTCGCGGATCAGGTACTGCGCGGTCAGGCCCTGCAGCATCATCGCCGCAGCGGTGTCGAACGGGATCGCGTCGGGCAGGCGCACCACGATATCGGCCGGCATCACCCGCACCTGCGCATAGGCGCCGTTGGGGCGGCCGGCGTAGGCGACGCGGTCCCCCACGGCGACGTGGCGCACGCCCTCGCCCACCGCTTCGACCACGCCCGCGCCTTCCATGCCCAGCCCGCCCGGCAGCGGCTGCTTGTACAGCCCGGTGCGGAAATAGACATCGATGTAGTTCAGGCCCACCGCCTCATGGCGCACGCGCACTTCGCCGGGGCCGGGATCACCCACTTCGACATCGACCCACTGCATGACTTCGGGACCGCCGGTCTGCTCGATCCGGATGGCTTTGCTCATTTGTGTCGCTCCTCGTTATGGTGCTGCATCGATGGGAATTCAGTTGCCGGCGTCAGCCTCGCGTGTCAGCCCGGCAATCAACAGCTCGGCGGTGGCCACGTTGGTGGCGCACGGCACGTTGTGCACGTCACAGGCGCGCACCAGCGCGTTGATATCGGGTTCGTGCGGCTGCGGCGTCATCGGGTCGCGCAGGAACACCACGGCGCGCACCTCGCCTACGGCCAGCTGCGCGCCGATCTGCAGGTCGCCGCCCCACGGCCCCGACAGCATCCGCGTCACCTCCAGCCCGACCTCGTCGATCAGGCGCCCGCCGGTGGTGCCGGTGGCCAGCAGCTCGCACTGCGAAAGGAAGGCGCGGTGGCGCGTGGCGAAGGCGACGATATCGTCCTTCTTGTGGTCGTGGGCGATCAGCGCGATGCGGGGGCGAGTCATCAGGGGTTCCTTGTTGCGGGGTCGGTGAACGTCAGGAAACAAGAGCAGGCAGCAGGATCAGAAGGTGCCCGGATAGGCGCCGCCGTCGAGCAGGATGTTCTGCCCGGTGATGTAGCCGGCATGGCGGCTGCACAGGAAGGCGCAGGTGGCGCCGAACTCGGCCGGCTCGCCGAAACGGCGCGACGGGTTCGCCGCGGCGCGGCGCTGGGCCACCTCATCCACGGTCAGGCCGGCCTTCTTGGCGCCGCCTTCCATGGTCTTGAGCAGGCGGTCGGTGTTGAACGGGCCCGGCAGCAGGTTGTTGACGGTCACGCCGTGCTGCGCCACTTCGCGCGCCACGCCCGCGACAAAGCCGGTCAGGCCCGAGCGCGCGCCATTGGACAGGCCCAGCACGTCGATCGGCGCCTTGACCGCGCCGCTGGTGATATTGATGATGCGGCCCCACTTGCGCGCGATCATGCCGTCGACGGTGGCCTTGATCAGCTCGATCGGGGTCAGCATATTGGCGTCCAGCGCGGCCAGCCAGTCGCTGCGCTCCCAGTCGCGGAAGTTGCCCGGCGGCGGGCCGCCGGCGTTGTTGACCAGGATGTCGAGGTCGCCCAGCTTGGCCACGGCGTCGAGCGCCGCCTTGCGGCCTTCCGGCGTGGTGATGTCGGTCGCCACCGCGATCACGCGGCGGCCATGGCGCGCGCGCAGGCCGGCGGCGGCCTTCTCCAGCGCCTCGGCGCCGCGCGCCACGATCACTACGTCAACGCCCTCGGCCGCCAGCGCGTCGGCGCAGGCAAAGCCCAGGCCCTTGCTGGCGCCGCATACCAGCGCATGCTTGCCGCGCAGTCCCAGATCCATGTCCTTCTCCTTTGTCTGTTGTCTTTGGCGGGCCGCGTCCGTTGTCTTTCGCAGGGCCGGCCCGGAATCACGTTTTTCTTGCCGACAGCAAATACATGCCGCCCATCACCAGCGCACTGCCGGCCAGCTGCACGCCGCTGATGGGCTCGCCCAGCAGCCAGAAGCCCAGCAACAGCGTCGACACCGGGCCGACCATGCCGGCCTGCGACGCCATCGGCGCGCCGATGCGCGACACCGCCACCATCGTCATCGACACCGGCAGCACGGTGCAAAACACCGCATTGATGAGTGACAACCACATCACCGGCGCCGGCTGCGCCAGTTCCGCCACCGGCCGGCCCAGCGCCAGGTACTGGATCACGCAGCAGGCGGTCGAGACGCACATCGCATACGCCACCAGCCGCAGCGAGCCGATGCGCCGCACCAGCTCGCCGCTCAGGATCAGGTAGATACCATAAGTCATGGCACTGGCCAGCACCAGCGCGCCGCCCAGCCACACCTGGCTGCCGCTGACATCCAGGTCGTGCGCGAACACCAGCACGATGCCAGCATAGGCCAGCAGCAGCGACACCCACTGGCGTTTGGCGATGGGCCGGCGGAACACCAGCGCGGTGGTCAGCAGCACGAACGACGGCGTCAGGAACAGGATCAGCCGCTCCAGCCCGGCGGTGATGTATTGCAGGCCGATGAAATCGAGGAAGCTGGACAGGTAGTAGCCGATAAAGCCGAGAAACACCACGCGGCCGCGGTCCGCCCACGACAGCGGCGCCAGCCGGCGCGACTGCCACCAGCCAATCGCCATGAACAGCGGCACCGCGAACAGCATGCGCAGCGTGATCACCATCACGGCATCGACGTTGTAGCGGTACATCAGCTTGGCGACGATCGCCTTGGCGGAGAACAGCATCGCGCCGACGGCGGCGATGACAAGCCCCGAGCGCTGCGGCGACGGCAGCGCGGCAGGTACGGCGAGAGACTTCTGGGAGGCAGGCACGGGGAATACAGGGGAAAGCGGGCGGGCACGGCGGCCCCGCGAAACGACCCGACGATTGTATTCGAAAAGACGCAAGGGCATCGGCCGTCGCCCCGGCGGCCCAAGGCCACCTTACAGCCACCTCCAGCCACCTTCCTCGGTATACTCTGAGTCACCTTACCCACTGCACCAGGTTCGTGCCCCAGCCCTCCGACACGCCTTCCGGCAAGACCGCCGCCGACTACGATTTCACCGAGCAGGTGGGCCACCTGCTGCGGCGCGCCTACCAGCGCCACGTGGCGATCTTCCAGCAGACCATCCCGGATTCGCAGCTGACCGCGGCGCAGTTCGTGGTGCTGTGCGCGGTCAGGGACCGCCAGCCTTGTTCGATGAACGAGGTGGTGCGTGCCACCGCGATCGACCAGGCCACGGTGCGGGGCATTATCGACCGGCTGAAGTCGCGCAAGCTGATTGCGGTGTCGCACGATCCCAATGACCGGCGCAAGGTGGTGGTGACGGTCACGCCCGACGGGCTGGCCTTGATCGATGAGACCGTGCCGTTCGCGAAGGATATCTCGGAGCAGACCTTCGGCAGCCTGAACCCGGCCGAGCGCGTGGCAGTGACTTATCTGCTGCGCAAGATGAGTGAGATTGACGAGGGGAATGGGGGGTAGTGCGCGCGGAAACGACTAGCGCCCCTGGACGCTCGCGGTTTTGTTCTCCGACTCACATTAAATCGCAGAAACACATGCTGCGACCCGTTCTCGGGCGCGGCGAACTTGATACCATCGCTCCGTGCGCGACGCCTGGCGGATAGGGAGCCAGGAAGGCTTATCGGGTTCCTGGCTCACCATTCATACTACGTGCGTCTCTTGGCTTGTGGCCGGAGTTCGCTCAGGCAATTTCGCCTCCCCCGACTTGCCGTTCACCACCACAATATGGGTCGCAGTCCTTCGGCCGGGCTACTGCAAGCAACTCCGGGGATGCTTCGACCACCCGCTCAGTGCCCACCGATACGTGGTTACTACCATCAGTAAACGGGTCGCGCGGCCCCGTAGGGACAGCGTAGGCTGCACCAGCGCAAAGTGCAGCACCTGCCACGGTGAGCAGTAAGGCCTTCTTCAGCATGTTCCACCTCCTCTTCAGGTGGTTGTTCTTCCCCGGCTTGAAACGGACTATAGGATGGCTCGTCCGGCTTTTGCAGTCGAGAAAACTTATACATTTCTCATAACGCTCATGACTGGCGGAAATAAGCGCTATCTCAAATATATAAATTGATGCAGGGGCACCTTTGCGTGCCAGTGTTTGCAGCCTTGACTTTGGCCGCCCCTCACCCCAACCCTGCCCCGCAAGCGGGAGAGGGAGCACACTGTCAGCCCTTCATCGCCTTCATCGTCGCCAGCACCGTCTCAGGCACGAATGGCGGCCGGCGCAGCCGCACCCCCAACGCATCGAACAAGGCATTGGCAATCGCCGGCGCGCCCGGCAGCGAAGCCGATTCGCCCGCGCCCAGCGGCGGCTCGGACTGGCGCGGCATCAGCACCACTTCTATCGGCGGGATTTCCGGGAAGGTCAGCAGCGGATAGCTGCCCCATTCGCGGCTGGCGACACCGTCGGCATCGAAGCGCACCTGCTCTTTCAGCACGCGGCTGAGCGTCTGCACCACGTTGCCGTGGATCTGGTGGCGCACGCCGTCGGGATTGACCATCATGCCGGTGTCCTGCCCCACCACCACCTTTTCGATGGCGATGCGGCCAGTGGCGGCGTCCACCGCCAGGTCCACCACCCATGCGGCCCAGGCCGCGCCGAAGCCCGGGAAGCGGCTGTGGATATAGCGGGCGTAGGCCACGCCCCGGCCGCGCAGCCGGCCGTCGGCATCCGCCGTGCCGCGCGATCCGGCCACGCCCCACTGCCAGCCGGCCGCTTCGGCCACGGCACGCAGCAGCGCCGCGGCACGCTCATCCGGCAAATGCCGCAGCCGGAAATCCACGGGATCGGCACCCGCCTGTGCCGCCAGCTCATCGATCACGCACTCATGCGCGAACGCATTGGGCAACGCCGATACGCCACGCAGCCACGAAGCGCGCACGATTGCGGGCGTGTCGTCGCATCCAATGCGGCGCGCGCCATAGGCGTACGGCGGCACGGCGGTGCGGTCTCCCATCTCCAGCGTGCGCGGCGCATTGGGCACGGCACCGGTCAGCACCAGCGCCAGCGTGGGCGCATCGTTGGAGGGATAGCGGCTGGTGAAGTCGTAGCCAAGCAGCGCGCCGTCCGGCCCCAGCGTGGCACTGACGTCCATCAACTGGGCCGCGCCTTTGGGCTCCCACAGGTGCTCCTGCTCGCGCGAAAGCTGCACGCGCACGGGCTGCCCGACGGTTCGCGACAGCAGTGCCGCATCGGCGCACACATCGTCGGCGCAGTTGCGCCCGTAGCAGCCGGCGGCTTCCATGCGCACGATCTCGATGCGGTCCTCGCCGAGCCCGCACAGTTTTGCCAGGTCGATGCGCAGCACATGCGGGTTCTGCGTGCCGGACCAGACCGTCAGGCCGTCGTCATGCCAGTCGACCACGGCGCATGACGGGCCGATGGAGCCGTGCATCTGGTACGGCCAGACGAAGCGCCGTTGCAAGACCGTGCCGGCGCCGTTTGCCGGCAGCTCGCCTTCGGCCAGCAGTTCGCGCCGCTTGGCCGGGTTGGCGCGCAGCGCAGGCTCGGGATCGTCCAGCGCGGGCAGCGGCGGCACCGGCTTCCAGCGCACGCGCAGCCGGCGCGCGGCCAGCACCGCGTACTCCTCGCGCTCGGCCACCACGCCGACAAAGTCGCCCTGCACCACCACATCGACCAGTCCCGGCACGTCCCGCACGGAGTCGCGGTCGACTTCCAGCAGGCTGTTGCCGACAAAGTCGCCGCTGTCGCGCCCCGCATACGGCGGGCGCACCACGCGGCCGTGCAGCATGCCGGGCACGCGCACGTCGTGGACAAAGGTCAGCGCGCCACGCGCCTTGTCGGGGATATCGACACGGCCCGCCGCGCGGCCGACGATGCGGTAGGACTCGACCGGCTTGGTCGCTATGTCGTCGGCCAGTGGCAGCTCCACGTGCTCGCCGACAATCAGCGCGCCATAGCCGATGCCGGCCTGCGTGCCGGGAACGCGAAAGACACCGTCCTCTGCCTCCAGCCCGCCGGCCTCGACGCCCAGTTGCTGCGCGGCACGGGCCTGCAGCCACGCACGCGCCTGGGCGGCGGCGCGGCGCAATGGCAGCGCCGAGATCTGGATCGATGCGCTGGCGATAGTGGGACCCTGGTTAGGCGTCGCCTCTGTATGGCCCAGCACCATGCGCACGTGCCCGAGCGGCACATCGAGTTCTTCGGCCACGATCTGCGCCAGCGCCGTGCGGATGCCCGTGCCCAGGTCGACGTGCCCATTGAAGGCCAGCACCTCGCCGGTGTCGCGCACGGCGACGAAGATATCGGGCAGCGCCGGCACGTAGTCGGACGCCGCGCCGGGCTGGCCGGGCGCCGGCCGCGCCGCCGCCTGCGGGGCGCGCGTCACCAGCAGCACGCCGGTGGCCTGCAGCAGCGCCAGCCGCAGCGTGCGCGGCGTGGCGGCGTCGGCCTGTGCCGCGGGTTGCAGGTTGGTTGCCGTCATCGTTCTTACATCTCCCTTCACCGGCTGCGGCCCGGGGCGCCGTTATACTGCAAGCCAACAGTGGAACAGCCCAAGCATCGACCATGACGATCAAGACCGCGCCCAAGCCTGCGCTGAAGCCAACCGCGAAGCGGGCGGCTGCCGGGACCCGGGCCAGGCAAGCCCAGGACAGCCGCGACCGCATCCTGAAGGCTGCGATCAAGGTCTTCGCCCAGCGCGGCTACGACGGCGGCCGCGTCGAGCGCATCTCGTCGCTGGCCAAGACCTATGACCGGATGATCTATTACTACTTCGGCAGCAAGGAAAAGCTGTTTGTCGAAGTGCTCGAGACCATCTACCTGCAGCTCAATGAAGCCGAGCAGAAGCTGGAACATGAGCTCGACGCCGCCGACCCCGTGCGCGCGCTGTCGCAGCTGATCGACTTCGTCTGGCAGTACTACCTGGACCATCCGGAGTTCGTCGCCATCCTGACCAGCGAGAACATGAGCCAGGGCAAGCACGCGAAGAAGTCGGAGCGACTGCGCGAGATCTCCAGCTACGCGCTGTCGGTGCTCGACGGCATCCTCGCGCGCGGCAAGGCCGCGGGACTGTTCCGGCCAGATGCGGGTGCGCGCGACGTCTATATCGTGATCGCTTCGCTTGGCTACTTCTACAACTCCAACCATCATACGCTCAGCGCCTTCCTGGGCGAACCCATGATGAGCCCGCCCGCGGTGGCGCACTGGCGCGATGTGATGCAGCAGACGGTGCTGCGCGCGGTGGCCGTGCCCGGCGCGGTGCCGGATGCGGACGTGGCGCCGCCGGCCGCGCCGCGCAAGGCGGCACGCGGCCGGCGCGCGGCGGCAGGCTGACGCCAGGCCCGGCCGCATCGCCAGGCCTCAGGCTGCGGCGCGCACGCCGGCAACCTGCGCCAGCGCCTCGTCACGCGTCAGCACCGTCGCGTACTTTTGCGCCATGTCGAACAGGTTGGCGTCGTGCGGACCGAGCGCGCGGTCGCCCACGCAATCCGACACCACCAGCGGGCGGAAGCCCAGCGACATCGCGTCGACCACGCTGGCGCGCACGCAGCCGCTGGTGACGCAACCGGCCACCAGCAGCGTCTGCACGCCACGCTGCGTCAGCCACGCCGCCAGCGAAGTGCCGAAGAACGCCGACGGCACCGTCTTGCGCACCACCAGCTCGCCCGGCGCGGGCGCCAGTTCCGGCACGATCTGGCTGTTGTGGCCGTCTTCCTTCAGCGTCAGCATGCCCGGCACCTTCAGCGTGAAGATGTTGTGGTCGCTGTCGTCATCGGCAAACACGATGCGGCTGTGCGCCACCGGCCAGCCCTGCTCGCGCGCGGCGCGCAGCAGCGGCTGCGTATTGCGGATCGCCTCGGGGATATTGCCGCCGCCGAACACCGCCGGATCGGCAAAGCCGTTGACGAAGTCGATGATCAGCAGGCCGTACGGCGCACGCAGCTCCATGGCTGCGCCGAAGCCCTGGCGCTGGTAAGTCTGCACGGCGTCATCCATGGCGCGCGTCCTTGTAGAGAGAAGCGGCCGGCGCGTGGTGGCCGTCCATCACCTTGCCGCGCGCGACCACGGGCTCGCCGTCCAGGCTGACGGTGCAGTGGCGCACCGGGATATCGATATGGCAGGCGGTGGTGCGGCTGCCGCCCGCTTCGTTGTTGGGGCCGAGCGAGCACAGGAAGTTGCCCTCGTAGGCGCGCGCGTCCATGCCGATGGTGGCCTCGCGGTCGTACATCGCCAGCGCCGACCAGCTGGCGCGCGGCTGCAGGCCCCAGCCGATATGCGACATGGCATAGGCCTCGGGGTCATTGAACGACGCCATGTAGTCGGCCAGCAGCTCGGCATCGAGGCCGCCTTCGATGCGGCGCACGTAGCCGGCCTCGACCGTGATCCGGATCGGCGCCTGGATATAGGACTTCATCGGCAGCAGGATGTCGCCGCGGTCCAGCACGATGGTGCCGTTGGTGCCGCCCTCGTCCGGCCAGGTCAGCACGAAGCCGCTCGGCCAGTGGTCCCAGCGGCCGGGCTCGTCGACAAAGCCGTACTCGCTGATCGCCGGGAACTCGCCCAGGCGGCAGCGCAGGTCCATGCCAGCGTCGGACACGATATGCATCTCGCGCGCCTTGCCCAGCCGCGCGGTCGCGTCCTTGACGCGGGCACGGTCGGCCTCGGTCGGCACCAGTCGTGCCAGCACTTCGGGCGGCTCCACTGCCAGCAGAATCCTGGTGCCTTGCGCCAGGATCTCGTGCTGCTCGGGCGAGAACAGCAGCGTCATCAGGTCAAGCACCAGGTCGCTCGCCTTGAGCGCGGCAATGGCGGCCGGGTTGCCGGTCAGCGGCGTCGTCCCGAGATAGGCCAGCGCGTCGCGGCTCAGCGCCTTCTCGCCATTGACCGGCGGCAGGTCGAGCCGGTTGACGATGGCGCCCATCGATGCCGCCGCCACCATCGCGGTGCGCAAGGTCTGCGGGTGCGTGGCGGCGCCGGTCAGCACGGTGACGGTCTGCCCCGGCTCAAGCTTGGACAGCGTCAGCACCTGCTTCCACGCCGCGGTCAGGTCGTAATCGCTTACGGGCATGTTCGCTCCTTGATCAATTCAGCGCTGCACCCAGGAAGTCGCCGAAGGCGCGATAGAAGCCGGCCTCGTCGTCCCACGGGATCATGTGGCCGGCGTTGGCGACATGTGCAAGCAGCAATGCGGGCAGCAGCTTGCGCATCTCTTGCACGTCTTCCTCCCGGATCACGTCGCCACGGCCCGCGGTCATCAGCAGGGTCGGCACGGCGACATGCGGCAGGTCGGCGTGGATATCGTCCTCATGGAAGCCATTGAAGCTGGCCAGGATCGCGCGCTCGTCGCAGGTATGCAGCCATTGCGCGCGCAGGCGCAGCTGGTCCTCGGTCCAGGTCGGGCAGAAGCGGCGCATGCCTTCCACGTCGATGCCCTGCTGCGCCAGCCGGATCGAATCGATGTACCACGGCAGCTGCGACGGATACGGGCGGCGGCCCGGGCCCGACACGGGCGGATCGACCAGCACCAAGCGCGTCAGGCCGGCAGGCTGGCTGCGCGCGGCGCGGATGCCGATGCGCGCGCCCATCGAATGGCCGACGATGGCATAGCGCTGCAGCCCTAGGGCCTGCGCAAACGCAACCACGTCGGCGGCCTGCGCATCGAGGCTGTAGTCCAGTTCCGCGCCGGCCTGCGACAGGCCGCGGCCGCGCACGTCGAGCACATAGGTATCGAACTGCCGGCCGAACTGCTCGCCGACAAAGCCCCAGGTCACCGCCGGGCTGGTGATGCCCGGCACGATGATGACGGCATCGCGCTGCGCACGCGCGCCGCCCTGCCCGCCATAGCGCAGGTAGTGCTGGCGGATGCCGTTGGCGTGGACGTTGGCGCCGTAGAGGAAGGTGCTGTCTGCCATGGCCGCCCCCTTCAGTAAGCGCCCGACAGCAGCGCGCCGGCGCCCGGCACCACCGGCTCCAGCCCGAGCCGCTTGAGCAGAGCGTAGGTGGTGGCGACGGCGGCGGTGACCACCGGCTTGCCGGTCATCGCCTCGACCTTGGCCACGGCCGGCAGCGACGGCATCTGCACGCACGCCGACAGCACGATGACATCGGCATCGGCCGTATTCATCTGCGCGACGATCTCCGGCAGGCGTGCCGGGTCGTGGCGGCCGACTTCGAGGTTGTCGGGGATCTCCAGCGCGCGGTAGTCGACCACCTCATAGCCCTCGTTGCGGATGTAGTCGACCACCAGCTCGGTCAGCGGCTTCATATAGGGCGCCACCACGGCGATGCGCTTCGCGCCCATCACCTTGAGTGCATCGACCAGCGCGCCGGCGCTGGTGATCACCGGCGCATCACCGCCGTTCTCGGCGGTGTGCGCCTGCAGGCGCTGCTCGGACACGCGGTGGTAGCCGTGGCCCATCGCCATGATGGCCACCAGGCAGGCATAGCCAAGCACGTCGACGCGGGCGTCGCTCAGTTCCACCGCGCAGCGGTCGGATTCGGCGTCCATGGCCGCCAGCTCTTCCTTGACCACCTTCTTCATCCGCATCCGGCTTGAGTGGAAGGTGAAGCGTTCCGGGCGCACCAGCTGGCGCGCGGCCAGCATCGCCGGGATCTCAGTTTCCATGGTGGTGTTGGAGCTCGGCACGATCTGGCCGATTCGGAAAACTTTCTGCACTGTCGACTCCGTATCTGTTTGTCTGTCTACCCGCCTGCCTCGGCCTGGCGGCCCTGCATGCTGCGATTGATTGTAGTGTACACACTTTATCTAGGCAAACAGAATCTCCGCGCCACGCGATTCACTCGTTCAGTGCATACTGAATTAATCAATCCCTGTTTTAGCGCATAATTTCACTGCTATAGCGCGATGTGCGAGCGTCATCACGTAATCACTAGGGTTTTCCATAGGTTCGTCATTTTCTTCTTTTACTTTAGCAATTTGAGTGTGTACACTCGTTTTGAACGGTCGGCCGAGTAGCCGCCCCAGCCCCCATCGACCTTGTGTCATTGCCAGGAGAAATAACGTGCAAGGCAAACCGCGAATCGCAGTTGTCGGCGCCGGACTCGGAGGGACGGCCGCGGCCGCCCTGCTGCAGCGTGCCGGCTTCCAAGTCAGGCTGTATGAGCAGGCACCGGCGTTCTCGCGCCTGGGTGCGGGTATCCACGTTGGCCCCAACGTGATGAAGATCATGCGGCGCATCGGCATCGAGGACGCGCTCAACGACATGGGCTGCCACCCCGACTACTGGTACAGCCGCGACGGCCTGACCGGCGAGGTGATCGCGCAGATCCCGCTGGGCGACTACGCGGAGCGCCACTACGGCGCCAGCTACCTCACCGTGCACCGCGGCGACTTCCACAAGCTGCTGACCGACGCCGTGGCGCCCGACACGCTGTTCTTCAACAAGAAGCTGGAAAGCGTCACCGACCAGGGCGACGTGGTGCAGCTGCGCTTCACCGACGGCACGGCCGAAGAGGCCGATATCGTGATCGGCGCGGACGGCGTCAACTCGCGCATCCGCGAGACGCTGCTGGGCGCCGAGCCGCCCAAGTACACGGGCTATGTGGCGCACCGCGCGGTGTTCCCGATCTCGCGCGTCAAGGGCTTCACGCACGAGCGCTGCACCAAGTGGTGGACCGACGACCGCCACATGATGGTCTACTTCGATACCAGCAAGCTCGACGAGATCTACTACGTCACCGGCGTGCCCGAGCCCGACTGGGACATGAGCAAGAGCTGGGTGCCGAGCAGCATCGAGGAAATGCGCGCCGCGTTCGACGGCTGGCACGAGGGCGTGCAGTCGCTGATCGAAGGCACCGTGGAAGTGACCAAGTGGCCGCTGCTGGAGCGCGACCCGCTGCCGCTGTGGAGCCGGGGCCGCCTGGTGCTGCTGGGCGATGCCTGCCACCCGATGAAGCCGCACATGGCACAAGGCGCCGCGATGGCGATCGAGGACGCCGCCATGCTGACGCGCTGCTTCACCGAAACCGGCGCGCAGGACTTCGCCTCGGCATTCGCGCTGTATGAGGCGAACCGCAACGAGCGCGCCAGCAAGGTCCAGCTGGTCTCGCACAACAACACCTGGCTGCGCAGCAACGAGAACCCCGACTGGTGTTTCGGCTACGATGTCTTCAACGTGCCGCTGGTGTCGGCCGGGAGCGCGCCGCTGTCCGCAGCGGCCTGATCGCCTTACCGAACCTGCCCGCCGCAGCCCCTCATCGAAGGGGCGCGGCGCCGCGATGCGTGATGTTCAAACCGCCCCCAGCCCCCGATGAACACGCCCCGCCCACTGACATTGCAAGTCAACCACGCCGAGCACACGCTGTGCGTGGCCCCTGACACGCCGCTGCTCTACATCCTGCGCAACGACCTGTGCTGCAATGGCCCAAAGTATGGCTGCGGCCTGGGGCAATGCGGCGCCTGCACGGTGCTGGTGGACGGCATGCCGGCACGCGCGTGCGTGCTGCCGGTCAGGGCCGCGGTCGGGCACGCCGTCACCACGCTCGAAGGGTTGGGCACCGCGACTCAGCCTGACCCGGTACAGCAAGCATTTATCGACGAGCAGGCCGCGCAATGCGGCTATTGCCTGAACGGCATGATCATGACCGCCAAGGCGCTGCTCGCGCAGAACCCCGATCCCGACGAGGCTCAGATCCGCGAGGCGCTGCGCTTCAACCTGTGCCGCTGCGGCACCCACGTGGAAATCGTGCGCGCGGTGCAGCGTGCCGCGGTGCTGCAACGGCAGGCCGCCGAGGGGGCGGCATCGTGAACGAAGGCATCGTCCCACAGGCCGCACCTGCCACCGCTGTCGCAGCAAGCATGCCGCCGTCCGCCGCCGATTGCCTGGTGGCCCAGGCCCTGACGCCCCCCGGCCTGCGCTGGATCGACGGCCAGCCGCTGGCGGCACGCCTGCTGGGCGCCGACCGGGCGGCCGCGCTGGCGCTGCCGGGCATCCGCGCAGCCCTCATCCGCAACAACTTTGCCGGCGTGGCGGCGGATTCGGCCGCGCACGCCGCCAGCGCAAGCCGCGCACTGCAGGCACGCTGGTCTGCCCCGCCCCGCGCGGACGACGCGCCGGTAACCCGCCACGCGCTGGCTCAGCGCGGCAACGCCAATGAGGTGCTGGCCAGCGCCGACGCGCGTCACAGGCAGCACTACCAATGGCCACTGGCCGGCACCCGTGGCGAGGCCTATTGCACTGCCGTCGCGGACTGGCGTGACGGCAAGCTGACTGTTTGGCTGCCGAGCACGCGCCCTGGCGCGCTGCGCGCCGAGCTTGCCGCGCTGCTGGATATCGCACCGCAACAGGTCGTGCTGGTCTGCTGGCAGGCGCCCGACGACAGCGCGGACCCCACGCTGCTCGCGCCGCATGCCGCCGCCGATGCGGCGCTGATGGCCCATGCCACCGGACTGCCCGTGATGCGTCAGCTGTGCGCTGCCGACGTGGGCCTTGCCGATGTCACGATCGATGTACGCGTCGATACCGCGCTGGCTGGCACTGCCGTCGAAGCCTACGCCGCGACGCTGGCGGGCTCGGCTGCCCCGGCCGTGCCGCTGGCGCTGTGGCTGACGCATACGGCATCGCCGGTGGCGGACAGCATTGATGCCGGCCACGCAGGCGATGCCGCCATGCCGCCCTATCGCATCCCGCATATCGACATCGCTGCGATGGGCAATGCCGCTGCGTTCAACGCTGCACCGCTGGCGACCGCCCGGGCGCAGGTGTTCGCGCGGGAATCTCACCTCGACGAGCTTGCCGCAGCCTCCGGCTCCGACCCGATCACGCTGCGGCTGGCGCATCTCGACAATGCACGCGGCACAGCACTGGTGCGGCAGGTGGCCGAGCGCGCCGGCTGGACGCCGACCGCGCCGCGCAGCACCGCTACCGCCGGCAACGTCCAGCGCGGCCGCGGCTTTGCCTATGCCCACACCGTCGACCACCACGCCGGCCAGAGCTGGTCGGCATGGGTGGCCGAGGTCGAGGTCGACGGCACCACCGGCGAGCTGGCGGTCACGCGCGTGACCGTGGGGCATGACAGTGAATCGCTGCCACGCCAGCAAGCCGCCGCACCAGCCGCGCGCTCGCTGGAGCAGGCTGTCGCCGATGCCGCCCTGCAGTTCACGTCGGCCACGCCGGCCTTCGACACCTGGCCGTCCCAGGCACCGCCCGCCAGCCAGACGCTGCCCGTTGTGGCGGGCAGCGCCCTGCCAGAGATCCGCCTGGCCGGCACGCTGGCCACCCATGACACGCTGGCAGCGGGGCCGACCGACACCCTGCCCGCCGCCGCTGCCGTGGCCAATGCGATCTACGACGCTACCGGCGTGCGCCTGCGCACGCCGCCCTTCAGCGCCGAACGCATCCGCCTGGCGCTGGACCAGGCGAAGCCCGGCAACCAGCGCAAGAAGCGCGGCTGGATCGCCGCGGCCGCAGCTGCCGCGGCAGGCGTGTGCGCCACGCTCCTGCCCTGGCGCGCACCGATCGCGCCGGTGGCGCCGCCCGAGGCCGGCTTCTATTCCGCCGCCACGCTCGAACGCGGCCGGCTGGTGGCCGCCGCGGGAGACTGCGCGGTGTGCCATACCGCGCCAGACGGAGTGAAGAACGCCGGCGGCCTGGCGCTGGAGACACCCTTCGGCACGGTCTATAGCACCAACATCACGCCCGACGTGCAGACCGGCATCGGCAACTGGTCCTTCGCCGCATTCGAGCGCGCCATGCGCGAGGGCATCCACCGCGACGGGCGGCACCTGTATCCGGCGTTCCCGTACACCGCATTCGCGAAGATCAGCGATGGCGACATGCAGGCGCTGTATGGTTACCTGATGTCGGCAGAGCCGGTGAAATCCGAAGTCCCGCAGACGCAGCTCGCGTTCCCCTTCAGCATGCGCCCGCTGCTGGCCGGCTGGAACCTGCTGTTCCATCGCAACGAGCGCTTCACGCCAGACCCGTCGCGCTCCGCGCAATGGAATCGCGGCGCGTATCTGGCCGAAGGGCTGGGCCACTGCAGCGCCTGCCATTCGCCGCGCAACGCGCTCGGTGGCGAGCAAGGCGGCCACCAGTACCTGACCGGCGGCAGCGCCGAAGGCTGGGAGGCGCCGGCGCTGACCGCGCTGTCGCATGCACCGGTGCCCTGGACCGAAGCAGCATTGTTCACCTACCTGCGCGGCGGCTATGCGCCGCACCATGGCGCCGCGGCCGGGCCGATGGCACCGGTGGTCGAAGAGCTGGCGCAACTGCCTGAAGCCGACGTACGCGCGATCGCGCACTACGTCGCCTCGTTCGGCACGCCACCGCACGCACCGACAGTACTGGCCGCACAGGCAGCGCAGATCGAGCAACGCAGCGCACAAGCCGCGCGCACGCTGGGCGGCCCCGGCGAACGCCTGTACCAGAGCGCATGCGCGGTCTGCCACCAGTCCGACCAGGGCATCGCCCAGTTCGGCGTCAAGCCTTCGCTCGCGCTCAATACGAACCTGCACAGCAAGCTGCCGGACAACGTGATCCAGGTATTGCTGCAAGGCATGCCGGCACCGCCCAACAGCGAACTGGGCGCGATGCCGGCCTATGCCGACACGCTCGACGACCAGCAGATCGCGCAGCTGGCGCAATACCTGCGCGCGCGCTTTGCACCCGACAAACCCGCATGGCAGGACCTGGAGAAGACCGTCGCGCGTCTGCGCGCGATGCCTGCCCACTAGGATCAACCGCCGGGGCCGGCTCGCCGCGCCCCGGCACCCGCGCTGACCGCATCTCCGCCGTGCCTGGCAAGGCGCTTCGCCACCGGGCAGGGAGACGTGCACCCCCACGCCGGCGCGATGCGCGCCACGCGCGGGAAAACCCCAAGGAGGGAAACCGCAATTCGGCCTTGCCCGCCAGTTTCATGTAGCTTACGCTGAACGATCATGTAGTACGCACTACATGAGTGCCGCGTGGCTCGCAGCGGTGCCTCCCCGCACAAGGACGGCGCGCCGCAAGCGGCGGACGAGACAACAAAACTAAAAGATTGGCCCTTTACATCACCGGAAGCGCTGGCCCGGGGCTTGCATAGTCCACCGCTAGGCCAACCGGGAGGCCGGGCCTGGACCAACCAAGGGTAGACAACAAGGAGTGACTATGTCGTATCAGAACCAAGCAGGTGTCGCGAGCGTGCTACCGGGTTAGTTCCAGCCTCGCCCATTGGAGTAGTCACCACGTTTCGTCGCAAATCGGTGCGATGGCCTCGGTGTGCGGCATCGCGCATTAGTCAGTACCGTCTGGCCCTGCTTCGATAAACGTGTGCTTCCAAGTTCAAGAACCAGCCTATAAAGACAGGTAGACAAAATGTCGTCATCAATTTCATCCATGGCAACAACGACCATCCCGGAATCAACCGTGAGCTCGGCCGCACAGCCAAGCGCGAGGGGAGCGTCGTCTCAAACCATCACGATCGAGCAAGGCATCCGTGCGGCCGGAGTCGGTCGCTTCCAGTATCGGCTCTTTGTCATTTTCGGCCTGGTGTGGCTGGCTGACGCGATGCAGGTTCTGTCGATCGGCTTCACCGCGCCGTCGATTGCGTCGACATTTGGCATCCCCGTGCCGACGGCCTTGCAGACCGGGACCATGTTCTTTGTCGGCATGCTGATCGGCGCTTTCGTGTTCGGCCGGCTTGCAGACCGGATCGGCCGCCGGCCGGTGCTGATGATCGCGGTGGTCATCGACGCCATCTGTGGTGTCGCTTCCGCCTTCGCACCGGACTTCCAGTGGCTGCTGTTGCTACGCTTCCTGACCGGCATCGGCGTCGGCGGCACCTTGCCCGTCGACTACACCATGATGGCCGAGTTTCTGCCGTCCGACCGGCGCGGCCGCTGGCTGGTCCTGCTGGAGTCGTTCTGGGCCGTCGGCACGATCCTGCTCGCCATTCTTGCGCTGATCGCCGTGTCGCGAGGCGATGGTGCCTGGCGGCTGATCTTCCTCGTCACGGGCATCCCCGCCCTGGTCGGCGTGGTCTTCCGGTTCTTTGTTCCCGAGTCTCCGCTCTACCTGAATAAATCGGGACGCTCGGCCGAGGCGCGCGCGGTGCTTCAGCGTGTCGCCGCCGCCAATCGCGTTTCCGTGGAAATTGGCAACCTGGAGCCGCAGCCGATGGAACGCAAGTCGGTCTTTGCGCTGTTCGCGGCCGGATGCCGGCGCCGCACCATCTGCCTGCTTGCCGCCTGGGCGCTGATCTCGATCGCCTACTACGGCGTCTTCGTTTATCTGCCGGTGAAGCTGGCTGGCCAGGGCTTTGGCTTCATGCGTGGCCAGGTCTTCCTGATCGTGCTGGCGCTGGTCCAGCTTCCCGGCTTTGCGCTCGCCGCGCACGGCGTCGAGCGCTGGGGCCGCAAGCCGACCCTGATCGGCTTCCTGCTGCTCAGCGCGGCAGGCTGCATGCTCTATAGCCTGGGGCAGTCCCCTGCGCTCGTGGTCGGCTCGACCCTGCTGATGAGCTTCTCGCTCCTCGGTACCTGGGGCGCGCTCTACGCCTTCACGCCCGAGGTGTATCCGACGGATCTGCGGGCCAGCGGCATGGGCACTGCCGGTGCGATGGCACGCTTTGGCGGCCTCTTCGCGCCTTCCATCATTGCGCCGATCATGGCCAGCCAGTTCACCCTTGCCCTTGCGCTGCTTTCGTCATTTCTTGCCGTGGCGGCGGTCGCCATCTTCATGGTGGATATCGAGTCGAAGGACCGCGCGCTGGACTAGAGCAAAGCGCCATCGAGTCCATCGGCGGTCCCGCAGTCGGGGGCGCCCGCCGGTGGCGCTGGCCTGGCGGGTCTCGCAATGCTCCACAGGCAGGGCGGCCGGCTTCCATTACAATCCGGCTGCAACGGCGCGGCGCGCTGGTCCACCCGATCCAGCCGCCCGCTTCACCCGCTTGCCCCGCTTGTCCCGATACCCCGCCGAGCTCTCGCCGCCAGCCATGAAACAAGATCCGCGCTTTCCCAACCTGTTCATCCTCGACCACCCGCTGATCCAGCACAAGCTCTCGCACATGCGCGACAAGGAAACGTCGACGCGCACCTTCCGCGAGCTGCTGCGCGAGATCACATTGCTGATGGGCTACGAGATCACCCGCAACCTGCCGCTGACCACGCGCCGCATCGAAACGCCGCTGGTGGAACTGGACGCGCCGGTGATCGCCGGCAAGAAGCTGACCATCGTGCCGGTCCTGCGTGCCGGCGTCGGCATGAGCGATGGCCTGGTCGAACTGATTCCATCGGCGCGCATCGGCCATATCGGCGTCTACCGCGACGAGCAGCATCGTCCGGTGGAGTACCTGGTACGCCTGCCCGACGTGGAAGACCGCAGCTTTATCCTGTGCGACCCGATGGTCGCCACGGGCTATTCGGCCGCGCATGCCGTGGATGTGCTCAAGCGGCGCGGCGTGAAGGACGAAGCCATCACCTTCGTTGCGCTGGTCGCGGCACCCGAGGGCGTGGAGGTGTTCCAGAAGGCGCATCCGAACGTGCAACTGTTCGTGGCCTCGCTCGACAGCCATCTCGACGATCACGCCTACATCGTGCCTGGCCTGGGCGACGCGGGCGACCGCCTGTTCGGCACCAAGAACTGAGCGGCGCAACGCCGCTGAGCCTGCCGGTGCGGCCTTCGTAAGGCCGCCCGTTTCTTCCAGTCCTCTTACTTCTTCTTACCCAGCAAGCTGCCCAGCACGCCACGGATCAGCTCGCGTCCCACCTGCGACGCCACTGTGCGCGCGGCCGACTTGGCCATCGATTCCAGGATCGAATCGCCGCGGCCGGTCTTGCCGGTGCCCTTGGTCAGGGTGCCGAAGATCTCGCCGGCCGTCCCCAGCCAGCCGCTGTCCTGCTCACCCGCGGGCTGCCCCGCCGCCGCGCCGCCAGCGCCCTTGCCGTTGCCATTGCCGGCCGCCACCACGTTGCCACGCAGCTTTTCATAGGCGGATTCGCGGTCAATGGTCTTTTCATAGGTGCCCGCCACCAGCGAGCTGGCGATCAGCTGCTTGCGTTCTTCCTCCGTCGCCGGGCCGATGCGGCTGCCCGGCGCCAGCACCCAGGCGCGCTCGGTCACGCAGGGCGTGCCCTTGGCGTCCAGGAACGACACCAGCGCCTCGCCCACGCCCAGTTCGCCGATGGCGGTTTCCAGGTCCAGCCCGGGGTTGGCGCGCATGGTGGTGGCCGCCACCTTGACCGCCTTCTGGTCGCGCGGGGTAAAGGCGCGCAGCGCATGCTGCACGCGGTTGCCCAGCTGGCCCAGCACGGTGTCGGGGATATCGATCGGGTTCTGCGTGACGAAGTACACGCCCACGCCCTTGGAGCGCACCAGCCGCACCACCTGCTCGATCTTGTCGAGCAGCGCCTTGGGCGCATCGTTGAACAGCAGGTGGGCCTCGTCGAAGAAGAACACCAGCTTGGGCTTGTCCAGGTCGCCGGCCTCGGGCAGCTTCTCGAACAGCTCGGACAGCATCCACAGCAGGAAGGTGGCGTACAGCCGCGGCGCGTTCATCAGCTTGTCGGCGGCCAGGATATTGACCACGCCCTGACCCTTCTCGGTCTGGATGAAATCGTCCAGGTTCAGCATCGGCTCGCCGAAGAAAACGTCCCCGCCCTGGGATTCCAGTGCGACCAGCCCGCGCTGGATCGCGCCGATCGACGCGGCCGAGATATTGCCGTATTCGGTGGTGAACTGCCCGGCGTTTTCCCCCACGTATTGCAGCATCGCGCGGAGGTCCTTGGCGTCGAGCAGCAAGAGGCCGTTGGCGTCGGCAATGCGGAACACCAGGTTCAGCACACCCTGCTGGGTGTCGTTCAGCTCCAGCATGCGCGACAGCAGCAGCGGGCCCATATGCGAGACCGTGGCGCGCACCGGGTGACCCTTCTCGCCAAACACGTCCCACAGCGTGGTCGGGCACGCGCCCCATGCCGGTTCGGGCAGGTTCAGTTCGGCCAGGCGCTGCCTGAGCTTGTCGGACGGCTGGCCGGCCTGGGAAATGCCGGTCAGGTCACCTTTGACGTCCGCCATGAAGACCGGCACGCCCAGGCGCGAGAAGCCCTGCGCCAGGGTCTGCAGCGTGACCGTCTTGCCGGTACCGGTGGCGCCGGTGATCAGACCGTGCCGGTTGCCCATCTGCGGCAGCAGCACCAGTTCATGTTCGGCGTTCTTGGCGATGAGAATGGGGTCGGCCATGATATTCCTGGGTTCCGTAAGCGTCTGGCGGGATCTGGTGGATCCGGGCGGCGCGGGCAGTCCCGCGTGATAAAATCCTGGGCTGATTATAGCCAGCCGCCAGGCATATCCGTCACCTGGCGCGCGCCGTCCGAGGGCTTTGCCGCCCCGGCCACGGCGCGCATGGCGACCCCGCACAACATCACCGCAGATCACCGCATTCCGCTTCGGAGAGAATCATGGCCGGTCACTCGAAATGGGCCAATATCAAACACAAGAAGGCCGCCGCTGACGCCAAGCGCGGCAAGATCTGGACCCGCCTGATCAAGGAAATCACCGTGGCCGCCAAGCTTGGCGGCGGCGATGTCGACTCCAACCCGCGCCTGCGCCTGTCGATCGACAAGGCCATGGACGCCAACATGCCCAAGGACAACATCCAGCGCGCGATCCAGCGCGGCGTGGGCGGCATGGAAGGCGCCAACTACGAAGAAATCCGCTACGAGGGCTACGGCCTGGCCGGCGCGGCGATCATCGTCGACTGCCTGACCGACAACCGCACCCGCACCGTGGCAGAAGTGCGCCATGCGTTTTCCAAGCACGGCGGCAACATGGGCAACGAGGGTTCGGTGGCGTTCATGTTCACCCACTGCGGCCAGTTCCTGTTTGCCCCCGGCACGCCGGAAGACAAGCTGATGGAAGCCGCACTGGAAGCCGGCGCCGACGATGTCGTCACCAACGACGACGGCTCGATCGAAGTCACCTGCCCGCCCAACGATTTCTCGGCGGTCAAGGCCGCGCTGGAAGCCGCCGGCTTCAAGGCCGAAGTGGCCGACGTGGTGATGAAGCCGCAGAACGAAGTCAGCTTCAGCGGCGACGATGCGATCAAGATGCAGAAACTGCTCGACGCCCTGGAAAACCTGGACGACGTGCAGGAAGTCTTCACCAACGCAGCGATCGAAGACTAAAACAGAGTAACAAGCCCCCTCGGCGGCAGCCCGGCTCCATAGATCCAAGCTGCCGCCTTTTTGCATGCGTTTCTTTTCTGGCAGTGGATCATGAAAGTATTGGTTGTCGGCTCGGGTGGACGTGAACACGCGTTGGCCTGGAAATTGGCCCAGTCCCCCAAGGTGCAGGTGGTGTATGTCGCGCCGGGCAACGGCGGGACCGCGCTCGACAAGCGCCTGCAGAATGTTCCGCTGACCGATCCCGAGGTCATCGCCGCCTTTGCCGAGCGCGAGGGCGTGGCCTTCACCGTGGTCGGCCCCGAGGCTCCGCTGGCCGCCGGCATCGTCGATATCTTCCGCGCCAAGGGCCTGCGCATCTTCGGGCCCACCCAGGCCGCCGCGCAGCTGGAATCGTCCAAGGACTTCGCCAAGGCGTTCATGCAGCGCCACGGCATCCCGACCGCCGCCTACCAGACCTTCTCCGACGCCACCCAGGCCCATGCCTATATCGACGCCCAGGGCGCGCCGATCGTGATCAAGGCCGACGGCCTGGCCGCGGGCAAGGGCGTGGTGGTGGCGATGTCGCTGGAAGAAGCGCACACCGCGGTCGACATGATGCTGGCCGACAACAAGCTGGGCGACGCCGGCGCGCGCGTGGTGATCGAAGAGTTCCTGGACGGCGAGGAAGCCAGCTTTATCGTGCTGGTCGACGGCAAGAACGTGCTGGCGCTGGCCACCAGCCAGGACCACAAGCGCCTGCTGGACGCCGACGCCGGCCCCAACACCGGCGGCATGGGCGCGTATTCGCCGGCGCCGGTGGTCACGCCCGCGCTGCATGCGCGCGCGCTGCGCGAGATCATCCTGCCGACCGTGCGCGGCATGGAGAAAGACGGCATCCCTTACACCGGCTTCCTGTATGCCGGCCTGATGATCGACAAGGACGGCAACCTCAAGACGCTGGAATTCAACTGCCGCATGGGCGATCCTGAAACCCAGCCGATCCTGGCGCGCCTGAAGACCGACCTGGTCGATGTGATGGAGCACGCCGTCAACGGCAAGCTCGACAGCATCGAGCTGGACTGGGACCGTCGCACCGCGCTGGGCGTGGTGATGGCCGCCTACGGCTACCCCGACAGCCCGCGCAAGGGCGATGCCATCACCGGCATCCCGGCCGAGACCGACGACAGCGTGACCTTCCATGCCGGCACTACGCTCAAGGACGGCACCCTGCTGACCTCGGGCGGGCGCGTACTGTGCGTGGTGGGCATGGCCGACACCGTCAAGGCCGCGCAGCGCG
Organism: Cupriavidus lacunae; assembly: GCF_003353055.1. Lineage (GTDB taxonomy): Bacteria > Pseudomonadota > Gammaproteobacteria > Burkholderiales > Burkholderiaceae > Cupriavidus > Cupriavidus lacunae. Next base: position 82,015 of record NZ_QKWJ01000017.1, on the reverse strand, counting down.
CCGCCTATGCCGCGGTCGAGCAGATCCGTTACGATGGCATGCAGTACCGGACCGACATCGGCTACCGCGCCATCAAGCGCTGATCCTGTCCGGGAAATGCCCCGCCCGGCCGGCATGGCCTACCCGCCTTGCCGGCTAGCTTTGGACCTGCGCGACCCGCCCGCCGCCCCAGCCGGTACAATCGTGACAACGCTGTGACGCACCCGGCAGCCGGCAAGGTTGCCGGGCCGCCCCCAGCCCGGTCCATCCGCTTTCCGCCAACCATGATCGATTCCCAGGCAGTCCGTGCCTATCTGCTCGGTCTGCAAGACCGCATCACCGATGCCATCGGTGCCATCGACGGCCAGCCGTTCCTGACCGACGCCTGGGAGAAACCGCCCACCGAACGCCTGCGCGGCAGCGGCCGCACCCGCATCCTGGAAGGCGGCGCGGTGATGGAGCGCGCCGGCGTGGGCTTCTCGCACGTCAGCGGCGACACCCTGCCGCCATCGGCAACGGCCAACCGGCCGGAGCTGGCCGGGCGCAGCTTCGAGGCCATGGGCGTGTCGCTGGTGTTCCACCCGCGCAATCCCTACGTGCCCACGGTCCATATGAACGTGCGCTGCTTCCTGGCGGTCAAGCCCGGGGCCGAGCCGGTCTGGTGGTTCGGCGGCGGCATGGACCTGACGCCCTACTACGGCGACGCCGGCGACTGCAGCCACTTCCACCGCACCTGCCAACAGGCGCTGGCGCCCTATGGCGACGACCTGTACCCGCGCTTCAAGCAGTGGTGCGACGAGTATTTCTTCCTGCGCCACCGCAACGAAGCGCGCGGCGTGGGCGGGATCTTCTTCGACGATTTCTCGGCGCTGGGCTTCGAGCGCAGCTTTGCCATGATGCAAGCGGTCGGCGACGCCTTCCTGGAGGCCTACCTGCCGATCCTGCAGGCGCGCAAGGACACGCCCTACGGCGAACGCGAGCGGGCCTTCCAGGCCTATCGGCGCGGGCGCTACGTCGAGTTCAACCTCGTGTTCGACCGCGGCACGCTGTTCGGCCTGCAGTCGGGCGGACGCGCCGAATCCATCCTGATGTCGATGCCGCCGCAGGTGACCTGGCGCTATGACTGGCAACCGGAACCGGGCAGCCCCGAAGCGGCGCTGTACACCGATTTCCTGCCGGCGCGCGACTGGGCCTGACGGCAGACCTATGGCCAATCCTGCGCAACACAGCAAGCCCGCCGCCGACGCGGGCGAACCGCCACAAGCTCAAGCCGTTCGCCCCTATCGCCTGGGTATCCTCGGCGGCACTTTCGATCCGCCCCATGTCGGCCACCTGGCGCTGGCGCGGCTCTGCATCGAACACCTCGGGCTGGACGAGCTGGTGTGGATTCCCACCGGCCAGTCGTGGCAGAAAGGCGACGACGTGACGCCCGCCCTCGACCGCCTGGCCATGACCGAACTGGCTGCCGCGGCGCTCGGCGACAGCGGCGCCAAGGTCCGCGTGAGCCGCATGGAAGTGGACCGCGCCGGCCCCAGCTACACCATCGACACCGTGCGCCAGTTGCGCGCCGAATACGGCCCCGAGGCCTCGCTGTGCTGGCTGATGGGGGCCGACCAGCTGCTGCGCCTGCACACCTGGCACGGCTGGCAGGAACTGTTCGAACATGTGCACTTGTGCACTGCTACACGGCCGCGCTTTGCGCTGGCGACGCTGGAGGGTCCGGTGCTGGCAGCACTGGCCGAGCGCCAGGCTGACACGCACCTGATACAATGCACGCCCTCCGGCCGGATGTGGATCGACCAGACGCTCGCCGTCGACCTCTCTTCCACCCATCTGCGCCAGCGGCTGGCAGCCGGGCAGCCGGCAGATGACCAACTGCCGCCCGGCGTGGCACACTACATCGCCAGCCACGGGCTGTACCGCAACGCCCCGGCCAGGGCATGACCGGGGCTGACCCATCCCGGCGCCCACCCCCAACCGATCTCAGCTGAACAAGAAGACACCATGGATATTCGTAAACTGCAACGCGCCATCGTCGACGGCCTCGAGGATGTCAAAGCGCAGGACATCAAGGTGTACGACACCAGCCACCTGACCGAGCTGTTCGACCGGGTGGTGATTGCCAGCGGAACATCCAACCGCCAGACCAAGGCGCTGGCAGCGTCGGTGCGGGATACGGTGAAGGAAGCCGGCGGCCATATCGTGGCGGTCGAGGGCCTGGAAACCGGCGAATGGGTGCTGGTCGACTGCGGCGATGCCGTGGTCCACATCCTGCAGCCGCAACTGCGCCTGTACTACAACCTGGAAGAGATCTGGGGCGACAAGCCGGTGCGCATGAAGCTCGCCACCGGCGCCCGCGGCCTGGCCAAGGCCAGCGAGCCGATGGAAGAGGACGAGGACGAAGCCCCGGTGCGCACCGTGCGCCGCGCCAGCAACCTGCGCCCCGCGCTGGCTCGCCTGCCCGAAGGCATGAAAGAGCCGTCGCCGCCGATGGGCCACGAGGACACCGACGCGGACGCCATCGCCACCATCCGCAAGCCGGCCCGCAAGACCGCAACCAAGACGGCCGCCACCAAGACCGCAGGCACCCGCGCCGCCGCGCCGCGCAAGACCGCCGCCGGCACCACCGCGCGCAAGACTGCGACCAAGACTGCAACCAAGACCGCGGCCAAGAAGGCCCCGAGCAAGACCGCCGCAGCCAAGAAGGCCCCGAGCAAGCGCACCACCCGCTCGGCCTGATCCCCGGCGCGCGGCCGCCCGGGCGGCCGCGCAGCAAGACAGCCCCAAATGCAACTGGTGATCGTGGCCGTCGGCCACAAGATGCCCGGCTGGATCGAAACCGGCTTCAGCGAGTACGCCAAGCGCATGCCGCCCGAGCTGCGCATCGAACTGCGCGAGGTCAAGCCCGAAGCCCGCTCGTCCAGCAACAACGCCGCCACCGTGATGCAGCGCGAAGCCGCGCGCATCGAGGCGGTGCTGGGCTCGCTGTCGAAGCAGTGCCGCATCGTGGCGCTCGATGAACGCGGCCGCGACTTCACCACCGTGCAACTGGCCGCGCAGCTGACCGACTGGCAGCGCGAGGGCGGCGACGTGGCCTTCCTGATCGGCGGGGCCGACGGGCTCGACCCGGCCCTGAAAGCCCGCGCCAGCACCCTGATCCGTCTGTCCAGCCTGACCCTGCCCCACGGCATGGTGCGCGTGCTGCTGGCCGAGCAGCTGTACCGCGCCTGGTCCGTCACGCAGAACCACCCCTATCATCGGGCCTGATCCCGGCTGTCGCCGGAAGGCCCCTCCGCCGCGATGCCCGACACCCTGCACCACTACCTTTACCTCGCCTCCCAGAGCCCGCGCCGCCGCGAACTGCTGACCCAGCTCGGCGTGCGCTACGAACTGCTGCTGGCCGATGACGACGAGGACGCAGAAGCGCTTGAGGCCGTCCAGCCCGACGAAACCCCCGACGATTACGTCCAGCGCGTCTGCGCACTGAAGGCCGAAGCCGCGCTGCGCCGCCGCGAACGCCGCGCGCTGCCCGATGCGCCGGTGCTGACCTCGGACACCACGGTCTGCCTCGGCGGCCGCATCCTGGGCAAACCCGCCGACGGCGCCGATGCCGCGGCCATGCTAGGCGCGCTCTCGGGCAGCACCCACCGCGTCCTGACCGCCGTGACCATCGTATCGGCCACGGGCCTGCGGCATGCGCTGTCGATCTCCGAAGTCACTTTCCGCCCCATGCAGCCTGCCGAGATCGAGCGCTACGTCGCCAGCGGCGAGCCGCTCGGCAAGGCCGGCGCCTATGGCATCCAGGGCCGTGCGGCCGAGTTCGTGGAACGGATCGCGGGCAGCTATTCAGGTATCATGGGCTTGCCCTTGTTTGAGACGGCGGCGTTACTTCGCCAGGCTCATCTGCAGTTCTGAGCCTCGGCCTCCGTGCCCAGACAAGACCCGGCCCCGCGCCGGGCCACCCTATACAGCCGGGCCACCGGCGACGCGTTTCACCCGCTATGACTGAAGACATCATCGTCAACATCACGCCCCAAGAGACCCGCGTCGCCATCGTGCAGCAGGCGGCCGTCCAGGAACTGCATGTCGAACGCACGCTCACGCGCGGGCTGGTCGGCAATATCTACCTGGGCAAGGTGGTGCGCGTGCTGCCCGGCATGCAATCGGCCTTTATCGACATCGGCCTGGAGCGCGCCGCCTTCCTGCACGTGGCCGACATCTGGCATCCGCGCGACGCCGACCGCAACAATTCCACCCCGCAACTGGCCATCGAGAAGACCCTGTTCGAAGGCCAGGCGCTGATGGTGCAGGTGATCAAGGATCCGATCGGCACCAAGGGGGCACGGCTGTCGACCCAGGTGAGCATCGCCGGGCGCACTCTGGTGTACCTGCCGCAGGATCCGCATATCGGCATCTCGCAGCGCATCGAAGGCGAAGTGGACCGCGAGGCGCTGCGCAGCCGCGTGCAGGGCCTGGTGCCCGCCGACGAGCGCGGCGGCTTTATCGTGCGCACCATCGCCGAGGAAGCGAGCGACGAGGAGCTCGGCAACGATATCGCCTACCTGCGCAAGATCTGGGGTGCGATCCGCCAGAACGCCACCACCCTGCCCGCGCCCAGCCTGCTCTACCAGGACCTGAACCTGGCCCAGCGCGTGCTGCGCGACTTCATCAACGACGCCACCGGCGTGATCCAGATCGACTCGCGCGAGAACTACCAGATGCTGCTGGAGTTCGCCAAGGAATACACGCCGGCGGTGCTGCCGCGGCTGTCGCACTACACCGGCGAGCGCCCGATCTTCGACTTGTTCAATATCGACGCCGAGATCGAGAAGGCGCTGTCGCGCCGGGTGGACCTGAAGTCGGGCGGCTACCTGATGATCGACCAGACCGAGGCGATGACGACCATCGACGTCAACACCGGCGGCTACGTGGGCGCGCGCAACTTCGACGACACCATCTTCAAGACCAACCTGGAGGCAGCGCACACCATCGCGCGGCAACTGCGCCTGCGCAACCTCGGCGGCATCATCATCATCGACTTCATCGATATGGAGAACGTCGAGCACCGCGACGCGGTACTGTCGGAACTCAAGCGCGCGCTGTCGCGCGACCGCACCCGCATCACCGTCAACAGCTTCTCGCAACTGGGCCTGGTCGAGATGACGCGCAAGCGCACGCGCGAGTCGCTGGCGCATGTACTGTGCGAACAATGCCCGGTCTGCCAGGGCAAGGGCCAGGTCAAGACGCCGCGCACGGTGTGCTACGACATCCTGCGCGAGATCATGCGCGAATCGCGCCAGTTCAACCCGCGCGAGTTCCGCATCCTGGCCTCGCAGGAAGTGATCGACCTGTTCCTGGAAGAAGAAAGCCAGCATCTGGCGATGCTTGGCGACTTTATCGGCAAGCCGATTTCGCTGCAGGTGGAATCGACGTTCCACCAGGAGCAATACGACATCATCCTGATGTGAACGATGTCACCGCGCCTGCCGGCGCCCGCATGCCGTCCCCATGGACTCGGGGATGGCCCTAGTCCTATTCCAGTGGCGATCCGCTATAACTAAGCTAAGGTAGTCAGCGGCATCCACGCGGATGCCGCGCCCGGCTTGTCGCCAGGTGCGGCGCGGCCGGTCGGCAAGCAAGGAGTCCGGCATGAACGCCACGAGCCATGGGGCCTGTCTGCTGGCCCTCCTGTTGTCGGTGGCGTGCGCGCCCTTGCCGATCGCCAGGCGCGCCGGACCGCCGCCCCAGGCGCAGGGCGAAGCGGTCGCCGCCGCGCCTAAAGAGCGTGCCACCCCGATCGCCAGCAAGACCATCAATCTTTCCGCCGCCTGCAAGCGCACCGAGGAAGACGGCTTCCGTGAAGACGCGCTGATGGACGTCAGGGCCAACGAGGTGCGCGCACTGAAATGGAAGCTGTGGGTATCGCGGCGCGGCAGTTGCGAGTTCAACCTGGCCGACTTCCGCCAGGTCCGCGAGACCCCGCACATCGAACTGCAGGCCATCGATGGCAGCCAGTGCAAGCTGCTGGTGTGGCAGGACCCGCGCCGCGTGACGCTGGCGCATAACCGCTGCGAGAAGCACTGCACGCCCGGCATCTACGAGCAGGCCTGGCCGGTGCTGTTCGATCCCAAGAGCGGGGCCTGCGCCGAGGTGCGCTGAGCTCTGCGCCCCTGCCGGCCCCTGCTGCGTTACTTCGCTTTGGGCACCCGGCCCATCAGGTAGAACTCGTCGTTCGGACGCATGCTGATGGTATTGGCCATCCGGTTCGACAGGCCGAAGAACGCCGTGATCGCGGCAATGTCCCAGGCATCCTCCTCGGAGAACCCGTGCTCGCGCAGCGCGGCAAGATCGGCTTCGCCCACTTCATGCGACGCCTTGCAGACCTTCATCGCAAAATCGAGCATCGCGCGCTGGCGCGGCGGGATATCCGCCTTCAGGTAGTTCACCGCGACCTGGTCCGCCACCAGCGGCTTCTTCTCGTAGATGCGCAGGATCGCGCCATGCGCCACCACGCAGTACAGGCACTGGTTGGCGCCGGAAGTGGCCACCACGATCATTTCGCGCTCACCCTTGGTGAGGCCGCCATCCTTGAGCATCAGCGCGTCGTGATAGGCGAAGAACGCGCGGAATTCATCGGGGCGGTGCGCCAGCGCCAGGAAGACGTTAGGGACGAAGCCGGCTTTTTCCTGGACTTCCAGAATGCGGGCGCGGATATCGTCGGGCAGGTCGGCCAGCGCGGGGATGGGGTAGCGGCTGATGGGGAATGCCGTGTCTGACATGGTGGTCTCCGGTTGGATTGCGGGTCGGGCCCTGGTCTTCTTATCGTTCTGACCATTCCGATATTACCGGATCGCCGCCGGCTCGAACCGTGCGATGCCACCTATGCGCCGCAGCATGGCTCACGGCGGCTGGAGCAGGCGAGACTGTCGCCGCGCCGCCCTGAATGAAAATGGGCCGGCGTATCACGCCGGCCCATCGCCGAAACATGCCCCGTACTGTCTTACTCGTGGGTGGCGAACTGGATCCTGTGCAGGCCCGCATAAAGGCCGTTGGCGGCCAGCAGTTCCGCATGCGTGCCCAGCTCGGCCAGGCGGCCGTGATCCAGCACCGCGATGCGGTCGGCGTTCTCGATCGTCGAGAGACGGTGCGCGATCACCAGCGTGGTCCGGCCCTTCATCAACGCTTCCAGCGCCGCCTGCACCTGGCGCTCCGATTCCGAGTCAAGTGCCGAAGTCGCCTCGTCCAGGATCAGGATCGGCGCATCCTTGTACAGCGCACGGGCAATCGCCAGCCGCTGGCGCTGGCCGCCGGACAGCTTCATGCCGTTGTCGCCGATATTGGTCTGGACGCCATCGGGCAGGCCCTTCACCGTCTCCGTCAGATAGGCCGCGGCCAGCGCACGCTCGACGCGGGCCATGTCGATCTCCCGTTCGGAATGCGCTCCGTAGGCAACGTTGGCCGCCACGGTGTCGTTGAACAGCACCACGTCCTGGCTGACAAAGGCGATCTGGTTGCGCAGGTCCTTCAGCGACAGGTCGGCAAGCGAGGTGCCGTCGAGCAGGATACGGCCCTGCGTCGGGTCGAAAAAGCGCGGCACCAGGTTGACCAGGGTGGTCTTGCCGCTACCCGAGGGGCCCACCAGCGCCACCACTTCGCCAGGGCTGACGCGCAGGTCAATCCCTTCCAGCGCGGCGCGCGGCGCGTCGCCATAGCGGAAGCCGACACGCTCGAAGGCCAGTTCACCGCGGGCCCGGCCCAGCGCCTTGCCGCCGCCCTGCGGCTCGACCGGCTCGTCGATCAGCCGGAAGATCATCTCGGCCGCGGTGATCCCGCGCGTGAGCGGCTGGTTGATATCGGTCAGGTGCTTGAGGGGCGAGATCAGCAGCAGCATTGCCATGACGAAGCCGGTGAATCCGCCCACCGTGGTCTGGTTGGCCTGTGCCTGCACCATCGCGATGGTGATGATCACCGACAGCGCCAGCGCGGCGAGGAAGGCCGTGACCGGCTGGTTCAGCCCGCCGGCGACCGCCATGCGCATCGAGTAGCCCTTCAGCCGCTCCGCCATGGTGCGGAAGCGGCCCAGCTCATAGGTCTCGCCACCGTGCAGCTTGACCACCTTGTAGCCGCCCACGGCCTCTTCCACGACATAGGCGGCGTTGTTGGTAAAGGTCTGGTGCTCGCGGTTGAGCTGGCGCAGCCGGCGGTTGATCTTCGACATCAGGTAGCCGATCACCGGCAGGATCACCGCAACGATCAGGGTCAGCCGCCAGTTCGTATAGAACAGGTAGACCAGCAACGCGACCACTGTCAGCGAATCGCGCACCAGCGTGATAAAGACGCTGGTGAGGATCTGCAGCACCTGGTTGACCTCGAAGATCACCGCGTTGATCAGCGAGGCCGCCGTGTTGCGGTGAAAGAACGATGCCGGCGCCTGCAGCAGGCGCTCGAACATCTGCAAGCGCATTTTCAGCAGCACGCGGTTCGAGATCAGGTTCAGCATGTAGCCGGACGTAAACTGCGCCACGCCACGGATCAGCGCCACCCCGGTCAGGATGGCGGGAACATGCCACAGCGTGCCGGCGTAGTTGCTGCCAAACCCCTTGTCGAGTATGTCGTTGACGACCTTGGGAATCACCCCCTCGCTGGCCGCCACGACCGCCATGGCAATGATCGCGCCGATGAAGATGCGCAGTTCGGGGCGCAGGTAAGACCAGAGCCGGCTGGCCATGCTGGACGGTATGGCGGAACCCGGCGAAATGGGCGGTTTGGATGTGGTCACTGAGTGTCTTATGTCTGGGGGCGGCTTCCCGGCCCGGCGCTAGCCTGGCCGCATCTGCCAGGCTAGCTGGAGGAGAGGTCCGAGGATCTGGCACAGGAGGGTGGCGCAAGACGGTACCGGGTCCGGTGCCGCCCGCCGCGCCCTGCAAGCGTCCCGGCCATCAGCATTACCGGAAGTTCACAATATCGGGCCATGCCTCGAAAGCGTGTCCTGGTGCGAACAGGCGATTATAGTGGATTGGGCCTGATTGCCGGGCCCGGCTGCCACGCACGCCGCCCGGCAGGCCGCCCGAGGCAGCCATCGGCGTGGTTCAGTCGTAGACCGTGCTGACGCTGTCCGGCGACAGTGCCTGCCGCAGCGCGGTCAGCGCTTCGTCGGATGGCACCACCTGCCAGTCCTGGCCCAGCATGGCCTCGCAGCAGGCCGCCCTGGCCTCGTAGCGGATCCGCACCGGCAGCCCTTGCACACCGCTGGCCCGGGCCAGGTGCGGCATCAGCAACTCGCGCAGCATCCCGGTCGACGAATTGCCGTTCATCGACAGCCGCACCGCGCTGGCAAACCTGACGCGGGCCGCCACCAGGTCCATCACCGACTCGGCCGTAAACCTGACCCCGCCCGTGAACGTATCGTGGCGCGCGTTGCCCGTGGCAATCAGCAGCTCGTCCTCGCGGAACATCTGCCGGTTGGCGTCGAAGAGCTCGTTGAACACGGTCATCTCGACCAGCCCGGTGCCGTCGTCCAGGGTCACGATCAGCATCTTGCCGCGCTGGGTCATCTGCGTGCGGATGCCGCTGATCACGCCGGCGATGGTCTTGCCGCGCACGTCGCGGCCGAAACCGCCGCCGTTGCCCTGCACTTCCTTTTCCAGCGCGGCCAGCGTGCCCTTGTTGAAGCGGCGGACCTCGTCGCGGTAGGCGTCGAACAGGTGGCCGGAGAAGTAGTAGCCGAGCGCCTGCTTCTCGTCCTGCAGCGTGCGCTTGGGGCTCCAGCGCGGCTCGTCGAGCAGCTCGGGGCGGTGCGCCTCGCCGGCATCGCCCATCAGGTCGAACAGCGACACCTGGTTGGCGGATTCGGCCTTCTGCTCGGCGGCCTCCATGGCAATCGGCACCGATGCCAGCAGTTGGGCGCGATTGTCGTTCAGGCTGTCGAAGGCGCCGGCGCGGATCAGGGCTTCGATGGTGCGGCGGTTGACCTGGCGGCGGTCGACGCGCTCGCAGAAATCGAACAGGTCGGCAAACGGGCGCTCTTCGCGCGCGCGCAGGATGTCTTCGATGGCGCCCTGGCCGCTGCCCTTGATACCGCCCAGGCCATAGCGAATGGTCTTGGGGTCGGTCGGCGCGAAGCGATATTCGCTGGCGTTCACATCCGGCGGCAGCACCGCGATCTTGTTGACCTTGCAGTCCTCGTAGAGGATCTTCACCTTGTCGGTGTCGTCCATGGCCAGCGACATGTTGGCTGCCATGAATTCGGCCGGGTGATGGGCCTTGAGCCAGGCGGTGTAGTACGCCAGCAGTGCGTAGGCGGCCGCGTGCGACTTGTTGAAGCCGTAGCCCGCGAACTTCTCCATCAGGTCGAAGATGTCGTCGGCCTGCTGCGCGGAAAGGCCGTTCTTGTCGGCGCCTTCGCGGAACATGACGCGGTGCTGCGCCATTTCCTCGGGCTTCTTCTTGCCCATGGCGCGGCGCAGCAGGTCGGCGCCGCCAAGCGAGTAGCCGCCGATGATCTGCGCCATCTGCATCACCTGCTCCTGGTAGACCATGATGCCGTAGGTCTCTTTCAGGACGGGTTCGACGCGCGGATCCGGGTACTCCACTTTCTCGCGGCCGTGCTTGCGCGCGCAGAAGCTGGGAATCAGGTCCATCGGGCCGGGACGGTAGAGCGCAACCAGCGCGATGATGTCCTCGAAGCGGTCAGGCTTGGCGTCCTTGAGCATGCCCTGCATGCCGCGGCTTTCCAGCTGGAACACGGCGACCGTGTTGGCGGTCTTCAGGATATCGAACGCGGGGCTGTCGTCGAGCGGGATATGGCTGCAGTTCCAGTCGGCCTTGCTCGGGTCCAGGCGGCGGATATAGCGCTCGGCCCAGTCCAGGATGGTCAGTGTGGTCAGGCCCAGAAAGTCGAACTTCACCAGGCCGGCGGCCTCGACGTCGTCCTTGTCGTACTGGCTGACCACGCCGCTCATGCCGTCGTTCTGCGCGCCCTGCGTGTACAGCGGGCAGAAGTCGGTCAGCCGGCCGGGCGCGATCAGCACGCCGCCGGCGTGCATGCCGACGTTACGGGTCATGCCTTCCACGCGCTGCGCCAGCTCCAGCAGCTGGCGCACCTCTTCCTCGTTGCTCTCGCGCTCGGTCAGCAGCGGCTCTTCCTTCTTGGCCTCTTCGATGGTGACCAGCTTGCCCGGCTTGAACGGAATCAGCTTGGCGATGCCGTCGACAAAGCCATAGCCCAGGTCAAGCACGCGGCCCACGTCGCGCACCGCGGCCTTGGCCGCCATGGTGCCGAAAGTGGCGATCTGCGACACCGCGTCCTTGCCATACTTCTCCTTCACGTACGTGATTACGCGATCGCGGCCGTGCTGGCAGAAGTCGATGTCGAAGTCGGGCATCGAGACCCGTTCCGGGTTCAGGAAACGCTCGAACAGCAGCGCGTACTTGAGCGGATCCAGGTCGGTAATGCCCAGCGCGTAGGCCACCAGCGAACCGGCACCCGAGCCCCGGCCCGGTCCGACCGGCACGCCGTTGTTCTTGGCCCAGTTGATAAAGTCCGCCACGATCAGGAAGTAGCCGGGGAAGCCCATCTTGATGATGGTGTCGGTCTCGAACTCCAGCCGTCCGTAATATTCCGGGCGTTTGGCCTCGCGCACCGCCTCGTCGGGGAACAGCACCGCCAGGCGCTTTTCCAGGCCGTCCTTGGCCATGTAGACGAGATAGTCGTCCAGCGACATGCCGTCGGGCGTCGGGAACAGCGGCAGGCGCGGCTTGCCCAGTTCCAGCGTCAGGTTGCAGCGGCGTGCGATCTCGACCGCGTTCTCCAGCGCCGAGGGGACATCCGCGAACAGCGCGCACATCTCGTCCTGGGTCTTGAAGTACTGGTCGGTGGTAAAGCGCCGGGTGCGGCGCGGATTGGCCAGCAGCTCGCCCTCGGCGATGCACACGCGGGCTTCGTGCGCGGTGTAGTCCTCCGGCGTCATGAACTGCACCGGATGCGTGGCAACCACCGGCAGCTGCAATTCCGCCGCCAGCTGCACGGCCTGCTGCACGTAGGCATCGGTGCCGGCCAGGCCGGCGCGCTGCAGTTCGATGTAGAAGCGCTGCGGGAATACCGCCGCCCAGTGCTGCGCAGCGCGGCGCGCGCCTTCGGCGTTGCCGTTGGCCAGCGCCATGCCGATGTCGCCGCCCATTGCGCCCGACAGCGCGATCAGGCCGGTCGCCAGCGGCAGGTCGTCCTCGCCCGGCTCCAGGAACCAGGCCGGATCGATCTCGGCGCGGCCGCGGTGCTGGTTGCCCAGCCACGCGCGCGACAGCAGCATGCACAGGTTCAGGTAGCCGCGGCGGTCCTGCACCAGCAGCAGCAGGCGCGCGGGCTTGTCGCGGTCCTCGGCGTTGGTGAGCCAGACGTCGGCGCCAACCACCGGCTTCACGCCCTTGCCGCGCGCCTCCTTGTAGTAACGGATCAGCCCGAAGGCGTTGGCGAGGTCCGTCAGGGCGAGCGCGCCCATGCCATCGGCGGCAGCGGCCTTGACGGCATCATCGAGGCGGACGATGCCGTCCACGATGGAGTATTCGGAATGCAGGCGGAGGTGTACGAAGCGGGGTGCGGACATGGCCGACATTGTACCGGCTCAGCCCGCGGGCATGCCCCCGATATTGCGTGCAGGCCGCGGCGCAAAGCTGATCAGGGTGCTTGGGAATGCGCCGCAGGAGCAGTGCGCGCGCGCTATAATTTCGCCTTTCGTGCGACACGCACTAACGTGTCCGGGCAGCTCCAACGTAAGGAGCATCGACCTTTGTTGAGACAAGGAGAAGGCTTCGGCCCGAACCGTCCAATCTCAACCATTTCTTGCTTAGACGAGCCCGGCCGAACAGCTAGGGGGAGTCCGATGTGTTGTGAGGAAGCCAGAATATCGGCCCCTTACAGCTTGCAGAAGTATTTCGCCTCAGTCGGAAATCGGAACTGGGTGTTCGGAACCACGGCAGTGAACAAGGCAGGTGAAGGCTACTGGATGGAGTTGTATTCGATTTCGGATACGCTCATCCGGAGGCACAAGAAGGTGCGGGCGGACTACCATCCCTTCGACCCGGCGCAAGAAATGTGTGGCGAAAAATTGCGGCAGGAGCGCATGGCAGATCGCATGTCGTACCGAAAGCAATGGGCAAAGCTGTACGTTTCTCAGCGCGGCTTGTGTGTGGTGTGCCAAGGCGAGCTTACCGACGAGACTGGATGGGATGACCATCACATCGAACCCCGGATTCTTGGGGGCTCAGATGCTCTAGGAAATCGCGTATTGTTGCACCCCGATTGCCATGTCCAAGTTCATCACTACGGTAAAAGTGCTGTGAAACCGGTGTTTGAATAAGTTCAAGCACTTTGTAAAGGCTTGAGCCGTATGCGGGGGAAACTCGCACGTACGGTTCTTAGGGGGGAGAGGTCCAGGAATGGATTTCTCCTACCCTCCCAATCAGGCAGTTATCGCAAGCCGTCGGCGCCCCTCCGGACGCCGCCGTGCAGGCGCAGTCTCCCATGCAGATCGTCAATATTTCCGCTTACAAATTCGTCTCGCTGGACGACATCGAGACCCTGCGCCCGGCCATGCGCGAGCGCTGCGAAGCGGCCGGCCTGAAGGGCACGATCCTGCTCGCGCCGGAAGGCATCAACATGTTCCTGGCCGGGCCGCGCGCGGCCATCGACGGCTTCATGGCGTGGCTGCATGCCGATGCGCGCTTTGCCGATATCGCGCCCAAGGAAAGCCTGTCGGAGCACCAGCCCTTCAAGCGCATGCTGGTGCGTGCCAAGAAGGAAATCATCACCATGAAGATGCCGCTGATCCGCCCCGAGGAAGGCCGTGCGCCGTCAGTGCGGCCGGCCGACCTGAAGCGCTGGCTGGACCAGGGGCACGACGACGAAGGCCGTCCGGTGGTGATGCTCGATACGCGCAATGATTTCGAGGTGGCGGTCGGCACGTTCGACGGCGCAGTCGAGTACGACATCGCCAAGTTCAGCGAATTTCCCGACGCGGTCGCGGCCCACAGGGCGGAACTGGAAGGCAAGACCGTGGTGTCGTTCTGCACCGGCGGCATCCGCTGCGAAAAGGCGGCGATCCATATGCAGGAAGTCGGCATCGAGCGCGTGTACCAGCTCGAGGGCGGCATCCTCAAGTACTTCGAAGAGGTCGGCGGCAGCCACTATCGCGGCGACTGCTTTGTCTTCGATTACCGCACCGCGCTGAACCCCAACCTGGAGCCCGCCGGCCCCAAGCAGTGCTTTGCCTGCCGCGCCGTGGTCACGCCCGAAGAGCAGCAAAGCCCGCACTACGTGGTCGGCAAGAGCTGCCCCCACTGCATTGGCGGCAAGGACCAGGCGGCTGCCTGAGAACCCGTTTCAGAATGAACGCGGCGGTTCAGGCCGCCAGCAGGTGGTACAGATTGCGCAGCATGCCCGCGGTGGCGCCCCAGATAAAGCGCTGGCCGCCGTTCTCGCGCGGATACGGCATGGCATAGAACACCCGTTCACCGTCGACCCAGCGGAACAGGCGCCGCTCATGGTGGGACGGGTCCATCAGGAAGGCCAGCGGCACTTCAAAGACATCGGCGACTTCCGAGGCATCCGGGCGCAGCGTGAAGCCATCACGCACCAGCCCCACCACCGGGCTCACATGGAAGCCGGTGCCGGTGATGTAGTCCGGCAGCGCCCCCAGCACTTCGACATAGTCGCGCGCCAGCCCCACCTCTTCTTCGGTCTCGCGCAGCGCCGTGTCGATGCGGTTGGCATCCCAGGACTCCTGCCGCCCGCCCGGGAAGCTGATCTGCCCGGCATGCGCGCTCAGGTTGGCATTGCGCTGCGTCAGCAGCACCGTCAGGCCCTCGCGCCGCTCTACCAGCGGCACCAGCACGGCGGCGTCGCGCAGCCCGCGGCTGCGGTCGTAGACGCGCGATTCATCGGTCAGCTCAGGCGCCCAGGCCGGCGGCACCTCGAAGCGGTGCCGGATAAAGTCGACCTGCAGGCGCGGCGCGCTCAGCGCGCCATTGCGCAGGTCGGTGTCGATGACAGGAAGGGATTCGGGGTCGAAAGCAGGACGCATAACATCGCAAGTATGACAGAAGCGCGCAATCTGGCGCCGCAGCAAAAGCGCGGGCCGCTTTCACCGCCCCCGCCGATTCCGCCGCGCCAAAGCAAAAAGGGCACCCTGGGGTGCCCTTCCTGAGGAAACGCTGGCCGGGCTGCCCCGGCCGGCATGTCCAGCTTACTGCGCAGCCTTGGCAGCGACAGCAGCCTTCGAAACCAGCTTTTCCTTGATACGTGCGGACTTGCCCGAACGCTGGCGCAGGTAGTACAGCTTCGCACGACGGACGTCGCCGCGACGCTTCACTTCGATGCCGGCGATCAGCGGCGAGTACAGCTGGAACGTACGTTCCACGCCTTCACCCGACGAGATCTTGCGCACGATGAAGGACGAGTTCAGGCCGCGGTTGCGCTTGGCAATCACGACGCCTTCGTAGGCCTGCACGCGCTTGCGGGTACCTTCCACCACGTTCACATTGACGATCACGGTGTCGCCAGGTGCGAATACGGGGATGGTCTTGTTCGCGGTCAGACGCGCGATCTCTTCCTTCTCGATCTGCTCGATGATGTTCATCGTTTTCTCCGTAACCATCGTGCCGGCGTTGTATGCCCCAGGCATTGCCCGGGCCCCGGCAGAGGATGGGGGTTTACCTGGCGGGAGTCTCCCCCCGCCCTTCCTTCGCCGCCCGTTCCGACAAGAATTTCTCGTCGGCGCGGGTCAGCAAACCTTGTTCGCGAGCCGCCTCGATCAGGTCGGGGCGCTTGCTCGCGGTATTGGCCAGCGCCTGCTGGCGCCGCCATTTCTCGATCTCGGCGTGATGCCCCCCGAGCAGGATGTCGGGGACCCGCACGCCTTCGTATTCTTCCGGCCGCGTGTAGTGCGGGCAATCCAGCAGGCCGTTGACAAAGCTGTCCTGCACGGCCGACTGCGCATCGCCCAGCACGCCAGGCAGATGCCGTACCACGGCGTCGATCAGCGCCATCGCCGGCAGTTCGCCGCCTGACAGCACAAAGTCGCCGAGGCTGATTTCCTCGTCCACGCGGCGGTCGATCAGCCGCTGGTCGATGGCTTCGTACCTGCCGCACAGCAACACCAGTCCCGGCCGTTCGGCCAGTTCCATGACCCTGGCATGCGACAGCGTCTTGCCCTGCGGCGACATCAGCACCACATGCGGCCTGGGCACGCCGGCTTGCGCCTGCGCCGCCGCCGCGGCATCGATCGCGTCGTCCAGCGGCTTGGCCAGCATGACCATGCCAGGGCCGCCGCCGTAAGGACGATCATCGATGGTGCGGTAGTTGTCGACCGTGAAATCACGCGGATTCCAGGTGCGCAACGCGTACCGCTGCTGCTTGGCCGCCCGGCTGGTAATGCCCCAGTCGGTCAGCGCGCGAAACATCTCGGGAAACAGCGTGATCACATCGAACTGCATCCGCTCTCTCCCAATCCCAATCCCGCGCCAGCACGGACGCAGGCTCAGTAGTCGAGCCCCCAGTCCACCACGATGCGCCTGGCCTCGGTATCCACCGAGCGCAGGAATGCATCGACAAACGGGATCAGCCGTTCGCCGGCCGTGCCGTCAGGCTGCGCAAAGGCAACCTGAAGGATCTGGTGGGCACCGTTGTCGATCAGCCCGGACACCTCGCCCAGCAACTCGCCTTGCTCGTTGCTGACGGTGCAGCCGATCAGGTCGACCCAGTAGAACTCATCTTCTTCCGGCGCCGGAAAATCCGCACGCCGGATCCACACGCGACGACCCCTGAGCGCTTCCGCAAGATTGCGCTCGGCCACGCCGGAGGCTTGCGCCACGACGGTGCCGCTGTGCTCGCGCGACTGCGCGATCTTCACGCAGACGGGCTGGGCACGCGACGCGTCGGCCACCACCAGCCCCGCCTGCGGCGGTGCCAGCAGCCACCAGCGGCGGGCATGCAGCAGGGCCGAAGCATCATCGGCATGTGGCTGGACCTTGATCCAGCCACGAATGCCGTAGGCAGCGCTGATGTAGCCGACCTCCACCAGGTCTTCCGGCAGGGGATCGGCATACAGGAGCGCCGCGGGCAGCCTGAACGCTTTTTGCGGCTCGCCCTGGGGCGGAACCAGCGGTCGGTTCAGTGGCCGGCTGTGGGGCTGGACAGCGCCCTGCTTGCGATCAGTCACGTGTGCGCGTGTGGCAATGCGTGTGCCAATACAAACGCGCCCCGCCGGCTACGGCAGGGCGCGCTGCGGGCGACAATCAGGCAGCAGCCTTGGCTGCGCCTTGCTTGACCAGGCGGGCAACGGTCGGCGACAGCTGGGCGCCAACGCCTTGCCAGTAGGCCAGACGGTCTTGCGACAGGCGCAGGCCTTCTTCACCTTCGGTAGCCAGCGGGTTGTAGAAACCAACGCGCTCAATGAAACGACCATCGCGACGATTGCGCGAGTCGGTGGCGACGATGTTGAAGAACGGGCGCTTCTTGCTGCCGCCGCGAGCCAGACGGATAACGACCATGGAATGATTCCTCAGAAAACGGGGTGTTCGAGGACGTTCGAACACGAAACGCAAGAGTATAGCCCAATTCCCGAGGCCAAACAAACACTTAGGCGATTGACGCGTGACTGCGGCGCAGGCATCGTGGCAAAAACCGCGACAGGAGGCCAGACATGCGCCCGGCTCTGCACTTCATGGTTAGCACCGTACGGCGTACGGTGCTGCTCGGCATTGTACTGCTGGCGGGCGCCCGGCCCGCGCTGGCCACCCTGCCGCTGGACCAGGTCCGGCTGCCACCCGGTTTCCGCATCGACGTGCTGACCGAGGACGTGCCCGGCGCGCGCGCCATGGCGATGTCGCCGTCAGGCACTCTTTTTGTCGGTTCGCGCAGCGAGGGCAAGGTCTATGCGGTAACCGATGCGCTGGGGTCCCGGCCGCGCGTGCGCATCGTTGCCACGGGGCTGCGCCTGCCGGTCGGCGTGGCTTGGCGCGATGGCAGCCTGTACGCGTCATCGGTATCGAAGATCGTGCGCATCGACAACGTCGAGGCCAATCTCGACAAGCCGCGGGCGCCCACGGTGGTGAGCGACCGCTTCCCGACGGATGCGCACCACGGCTGGAAGTTCATCGCCTTCGGCCCCGACGGCTATCTCTACGTGCCGGTCGGCGCGCCGTGCAACATCTGCGAGCCCGACGAGAACCGCTACGCCAACATCATGAAGATGAAGCCCGACGGCAGCGACCTGCAAGTGGTGGCGCGCGGCGTGCGCAATTCCGTCGGCTTCGACTGGCACCCCGCCACGCACGAACTGTGGTTCACCGACAACGGCCGCGACCGCATGGGCGACGACGTGCCCGACGACGAGCTGAACCGCGCCACCGCGCCCGGCCAGCATTTCGGCTACCCCTACTGCCATGCCGGCACCGTGCCCGATCCCGAATACGGCAGCAAGCGCTCCTGTTCCGAATTCGTGCCGCCGGTCGCCCGCCTGGGCGCGCATGTGGCGGCCCTGGGCATGCGCTTCTACACCGGCACGCAATTCCCGGCCGCCTATCGCAACAACATCTTTATTGCCGAGCACGGCAGCTGGGACCGCAGCGAGCCGTCCGGCTACCGCGTGGTCCGCGTGACCCTGGACGAGGCCGGCAAGGCGGTGCGCCAGGAGGTGTTCGCACAGGGCTGGCTGCGCGGCGGCAAGGCATGGGGGCGGCCGGTCGATGTCCTGGTGGCGCCGGACGGTTCCCTGCTCGTCAGCGACGACCTGGCCGGAGCTGTCTACCGCATCCGCTACCAGCCCTGAATCCCGCTGCAAGCCCCGCCTGGCGCGGCTTTGTGCAACCGAAACAATCCGTTACACCGGTAACGGGATTGGCATAGGCGCCCTGATTGCCCATGCGTACCATGAACCCATCTTCCAACAGCAACACAGCGCGACAGGACCCTGGGAATCCGCATGTTCACCCGCTCTCTCCTGCGCGACCTGGTGGCTGGCATCCTGGTGGCCTCGGGCCTGGTCGGCGCGGTGGCCGCCAGCCATGCCCAGGTCGCGTTCTGGCAACACGTCCGGCCCGACGGCCGGCCCGCGCGAATGCAGCCTCGCGACGGCTGGCAGATGGCCAGCGTGCGCGCCGAGAGCCGCGAACACGTGCAGGCGCAGATCGACCGCATGGAGGCACGCGCCCGTGCCGACGACCGCCTCAGCGGCCGCCGCGCCGCGCTGCCCGGCGGCCGTGACGACGGCCGCGCCCGTGGCCAGGAACGCGACAACGGCAACGAAGCCCGCAACGAGCCCCGCCCGAGCCAGATCGGTCCCGGCTGGCAGGCGCGCGGCCGCGACAACGGTCGCTGACGGCGACTGACCGCCGCCTGCGCGCTTGCCAAGGCACGCCTTGCTGGCTTGCGGAACTCCGCCCCCGCCCTGCCTGTCTCTATTTAAGTGTGTGCCCCGCTTTCCGGGTCCCACGCACAGGCTGCCGCCCGGCGCTGTCCGGGGCTCACAGCGTGCCGTCCCGTGCAGACGGCAATCGAACTGACCTGCCTCTGCCCGACACCTCCTGCCGGACCCGATCCAGACGGCCCGGGCGCAGCCTCCAGAAAGACAATAATTCTGTGAGGTCTGTCATGTCACCCCTTCTGAGCGACCTGGCCGAACACGCAGGCCAGTTATCGCTGTCCATCGTGTTCATGGGCATCCTGACCCTGGTGCTCTACGGCGAGACCCATATCAGCGAGCATGCGGCGGTATTTGTCCGGAGCCTGCTGTCCGGCTGGCATTAGCGCCGCCCTGCGCGCCTTCTGAAGCACATCCAATCTTTGCCC
Source organism: Cupriavidus lacunae (assembly GCF_003353055.1). Classification (GTDB taxonomy): domain Bacteria; phylum Pseudomonadota; class Gammaproteobacteria; order Burkholderiales; family Burkholderiaceae; genus Cupriavidus; species Cupriavidus lacunae. The sequence continues at coordinate 62,193 of NZ_QKWJ01000017.1, read as the reverse complement.
TGACTGCCGGCGTACAATGTGGGCCGGCCGGTACCCGTGTGCCGCCGCTCCTGTGCCGGCGTGCTGCCGGCCCGCAACCGCCTGATATTCGACCATGCCCGCAGCCACGCCAGCCCGTCACGCCTCCACGCTTGCCCCGCAGCCCGCCCGCGGCAAATCCAAGCTGCTGACCGTGGCGCTGGCGTTCCTGTTCGGCAGCCTGGGCGCGCACCGCTTCTACCTGGGCGGCCTGCGCGACCCGTACGGCTGGGCACACCTGCTGGCACTGCTGGCTGGCGCCATCGGCGTGGCTTCGATGGCGACCGGCGCAGGCGCACCGGCGCTGAACTGGACCTTCGCCGTCGCCGGCGGCGCGTCCGTCATCAGCGCCTTCCTGGCGGCCATCGTCTACGGGCTGCGCCCGGACGACAAATGGGACGCGCGCTTCAACCCGCACGGCAAACCCACGCGTTCCGGCTGGCCGGTGGTGATCCTGGTGATCCTGTCGCTGCTGATCGGCACGGGCCTGCTGATGGCCGGGCTGGCCATCAGCTTCCAGACCTTCTTCGAATCGCAGGTCGAGGCCGCGCGCGCACTGTCGCAGTAGCCGCGGCGGCGGCCGGCACCTGGTGCCCGCGCGGGACACGCGCCTTCGTGACGTGCCTTGCCAGCCGCTTCGGCGGCCCGGCTTACCGGGGCCGTCCAGATATTCAGGGCGCACTGTGCGTTTGCGCACTGTCAGGCCGGCCAAAAAACGGCAGTTCCCCTTTCCGCCAATTCGCCCATACTGGTAGAGCCGTCCGATCCCGGCGGTGCCACGCGCGGCGGGACCACATCCTGGCGCAAAGGAGCAAGTATCGACATGCCAACCTATGAGGAAGGACGCCTGGCGGCGATCGCCGTCAGGCTGGCGCTGTCCTCCGGACTGCCGCCATCGAGCGCGAAGGCTGCGCTGGAACTTGCCAGCAGCATGATCGGTGACCAGCAGGCCACTGAAGCCGCTCTGAAGACTCAGAAAAGCGAACCCTGCGGATCGTCCTTGCCGCTGGGGCCCCTGGCTGGCGCGCGGAAGCGCGACGTATCCAGCTCGAAACGGTTGTAGCGGAAGCCGAGCCGTTCGGCGGCCTTGTAGAAACGCTGGCGCAGCAGGTCCGCCCACACACCCGTCCCGCGCATGCGCGTGGCAAAGCTGGCATCGTAGGCTTTGCCATCGCGCATATCACGCACGCGGTTCATGACCCGTTCCGCGCGGTCGGGAAAATGCGCCAGCAGCCATTCCTCGAACAGCGGCCGCACCTCCCAGGGCAGCCGCAGCACAATGTAGTTCGCATAGACGGCGCCCGCCTCGCGCGCCGCCTCCAGCACACGTTCCAGGTCGGGCTCGGTGATGAACGGGATCACCGGGGCGATGCTCACGCCCACCGGGATGCCCGCGTCGGCCAGCGTGCGGATGGTGCGCAGCCGGCGCGACGGCGTGGCCGCGCGCGGCTCCAGCGTGCGCGCGATGCCGGCGTCCAGCGTGGTGATGGTGACCGCCGCCACCGCCAGCCGCTTCGCCGCCATCGGCGCCAGCAGGTCGATATCGCGCTCGATCAGTGATGACTTGGTGATCAGCGCAACCGGGTGGTCGCACGCTTTCAGCACCTCCAGCAGGCCGCGCGTGATGCGTTGCTCGCGCTCGATCGGCTGGTAGGCGTCGGTGTTGACGCCCAGCGCAATGGTCTCGCAGCGGTACGACGGCCGTGCCAGCGCCTCGCGCAGCCGGTCGGCGGCGTTGGTCTTGGCATACAACTGCGTTTCGAAGTCCAGCCCCGGCGACAGGTCCAGGTAGGCGTGCGTCGGCCGGGCGAAGCAGTAGATGCAGCCGTGCTCGCAGCCGCGGTAGGGGTTGAGCGAGACATCGAACGGGATATCCGGCGACGCATTGCGTGTCAGGACCGAACGGGCACGCTCGATATGGACTTCCGTGCGAAGTGGCGGCAGCGGGACTTCGTCCGGCGATGGTGCAGCCTCGACGGTATGGGGCGCCTCTTCCGGCGCACTGCCCCAGCCATCGTCGAACACTTCACGCTGGTCGCGCTCGAAGCGCCCCTGCAGGTTGCTGACGGCGCCCCGGCCCTTGCGTGCCACCGGCAGCCGCATGCCTGCCTGCGGCGCTTGCGCGTCCGGGTCGGCATCGCGCGGCGTCGGGCGGCTGCTGGCGGGATCGGGTTTCTGCGGGGGGCGCGCCATGCTGGCCTTGGTCACACTGCCTGGCTTTTCTCCTCGACGGAAATCGCCAGCGTCTCCTTGATCTCTTCCATCACTACATAGCTCTTCGACTGCGCCGCGCCGGGCAGCTGCAGCAGGATATCGCCCAACAGCCGGCGGTATTCGCCGATCTCGCGGATGCGCGCCTTGATCAGGTAGTCGAAGTCGCCCGAGACCAGGTGGCATTCCAGCACTTCCGGGATGCGCAGCACCTCGCGCCGGAACTGCTCGAACATATTGCCCGACTTGTTGCCCAGCGAGATCTCCACGAACACCAGCAGGGCGCTGCCCAGCAGCGCCGGGTTCAGCCGGGCGTAGTAGCCCATGATGACACCATCGCGCTCCAGGCGCTTGACGCGCTCGATGCAGGGCGTGATGGTCAGCCCGACCGCCTCGGCCAGGTCCTTCATCGACATCCTGCCGTCGCTCTGCAACGCGGTCAGGATCTTGCGGTCGAGCCGGTCGAGGGTGCGCAGGGGCTGGCGACTCGTTCTCATGAGTTTTTCCTGTTTTCCTGAGAAATTCGGTAACTATGACTGGATTGCATTCAATAGTATAGAGACAAATCCTTAATCTACTTGTCATCGCAGTTGGAGCCCCCGAACATGCGCGTTCTCGTACTTGGCAGTGGCGTTATTGGCGTCACCAGTGCGTGGTATCTGGCCAAGGCCGGTCACGAAGTGACTGTCGTCGACCGCGAGGCTGGTCCTGCGCTCGGCACCAGCTTTGCCAACGCAGGGCAGATCTCGCCCGGCTACGCGTCGCCGTGGGCCGCGCCCGGCGTCCCGCTCAAGGCGATCAAGTGGATGTTCCAGGAACACGCGCCACTGAGCATCCGCCCGGACGGCACGCTGTTCCAGCTGCAATGGATGTGGCAGATGCTGCTGAACTGCAGCGCCGCGCGCTACGCCGTCAACAAGGAGCGCATGGTGCGGCTGGCCGAGTACAGCCGCGACTGCATCCGCGCGCTGCGCGCGGATACCGGCATCGCTTATGAAGGCCGCCAGCAAGGCACGCTGCAGGTGTTCCGCACCGACGAGCAGCTGCAGGGCGCGGCCAAGGACATCGCCGTGCTCGAAGAAGCCGGGGTGCCCTACCAGTTGCTTTCGCGCGAGGAACTCGCCGCGAGCGAACCGGCACTGGCCGCCGTCCGCCACAAGCTGGCCGGCGGCCTGCGCCTCCCCAACGATGAAACCGGTGACTGCCAGCTGTTTACCCAGCACCTGGCAGGCCTGGCCGAAACGCTAGGGGTCAAGTTCCTGTACAACCGCTCGATCGACAGCCTGATGACCCAGGGCGATGCCGTTACCGGCGCCTTGGTCAATGGCGAGCCGATCGCCGCCGACCTGGTGGTGGTGGCGCTGGGCAGCTGGTCGACGCAACTGGTCAAGCCGTTCCTGCGCGGCATGTCCAACCTGCCGGTCTACCCGCTCAAGGGCTTCTCGATCACGGTGCCGCTGACCGATGCCTCGCGCAGCCCGGTGTCGACCGTGCTCGACGAGACCTACAAGGTCGCCATCACCCGCTTCGAGGACCGCATCCGCGTGGGTGGCATGGCGCAGATCGTCGGCTATGACCGCAGCCTCGATCCGGCCAAGCGCCGCACGCTCGAACACGTGGTGACCGACCTGTTCCCGGGCGCGGGCGATGTCAGCCAGGCCACCTTCTGGACCGGTCTGCGCCCGATGACCCCGGACGGCACGCCCATCGTCGGCCCGACCCAGGTGCGCGGCCTGTGGCTGAACACCGGCCACGGCACGCTCGGCTGGACCATGGCCTGCGGCTCGGGCAAGCTGCTGTCGGACCTGGTGTCGGGCAAGTCGCCCGCGATCCGCGCCGACGACCTGTCGGTAGGCCGCTACCTCAAGCCCGCGCGCCAGCACCTGGCACCGCGCCCGGCTGCCGCCTGACGGCAGCACAGACCCCGCCAGCAAAAAGGGCGACCCCGCGCAGGGTCGCCCTTTCTACGTCTGCGCGCCGCGCGTGCCGGTCAGAACTGCTCGGCGCTCAGCGCATTGACCGGCGCCCCGCCGCTGACGACGGCATCGCGCAGTCCCGATGCCTGCGACAGGATATGCTCGGCAAAGAAATGCGCGGTCGCGACCTTGGCGTCGTGGAAGGCAGGGTCCTCGGCGCGCTTCGCATCGGCGGCCAGCATCGCCCGACCCAGCTGCCAGCCCGAGAACACGATGCCGCACAGCTTCAGGTAAGGCACGCTGCCGGCAAAGACGGCGTTCGGGTCGGACTTGGCATTGGCCACCATGAACGCCACCACGGCCTCCAGCGCGGCGCGGCCCTTGGCCAGTTGCGCCTGCACCGCGGTGAACGCCGCACCGCCGTGCTTGCCCAGCGCGGCTTCGGTCTCGGCGATCTGCGCGCAGATCGCGCGTGCCACGGCGCCGCCGTCGCGCACGGTCTTGCGGCCGATCAGGTCGTTGGCCTGGATCGCGGTGGTGCCTTCGTAGATCGGCAGGATACGGGCGTCGCGGTAGTGCTGCGCCGCGCCGGTTTCCTCGATGAAGCCCATGCCGCCGTGCACCTGCACGCCCAGACTGGTGACATCGATCGACAGCTCGGTACTCCAGCCCTTCACCACCGGCACCAGGAACTCATAGAAGGCCTGGTTCTGCTTGCGCACGGCCTCGTCGGGGTGCTGGTGCGCGGCGTCGCTGGCGGCCGCTGCCACGTAGGCCACGGCACGCGCGCCTTCGATCAGTCCGCGCATCGTCATCAGCATGCGCTTGACGTCAGGGTGATGGATGATGGTCACCGCCTCGCGCGCCGAGCCATCGACCGGACGGCTCTGCACGCGCTCGCGCGCATAGGCCACCGCCTGCTGGTAGGCGCGCTCGGACACCGCGATGCCCTGCATGCCGACCGAGAAGCGCGCCGAGTTCATCATGATGAACATGTACTCGAGGCCGCGGTTCTCTTCGCCGACCAGCGTGCCGATGGCGCCGCCATGGTCGCCGAACTGCAGCACCGCCGTGGGGCTCGCCTTGATGCCCAGCTTGTGCTCGATCGACACGCAATGCACGTCGTTGCGCTCACCGGTGCTGCCGTCGGCGTTGACCATGAACTTCGGCACGATGAACAGCGAGATGCCCTTGACGCCCTCGGGCGCGTCGGGCGTGCGGGCCAGCACGAGATGGACGATGTTCTTCGCCATGTCGTGCTCGCCGTAGGTGATGAAGATCTTGGTGCCGAACACCTTGTAAGTGCCGTCGCCCTGCGGCTCGGCCCGGGTGCGCACCGCGGCCAGGTCCGAGCCGGCCTGCGGCTCGGTCAGGTTCATGGTGCCGGTCCATTCGCCCGAAATCAGCTTCGGCAGGAAGGTGGCCTTCTGTTCATCCGTGCCGGCCGTCAGCAGCGCCTCGATGGCACCGTCAGTCAGCAGCGGGCACAGCGCGAACGACAGGTTCGCGCTGTTCAGCATCTCGTTGCAGGCGGTCGCGATCAGCTTGGGCAGGCCCTGGCCGCCGAACTCCTGCGGGTGCAGCACGCCCTGCCAGCCGCCCTCGCCGAACTGGCGGAAGGCTTCCTTGAAGCCGGGCGTAGTGGTGACCACGCCGTCCTTCCAGCTGCTCGGGTCCAGGTCGCCGGCGCGGTTCAGCGGCGCCACCGCCTGCTCGTTGAATTTGGCGGCCTCATCCAGCACGGCCTCGGCCGTCTCCGGCGTGGCTTCCTCGAAGCCCGGCAGCTTGCTGACAGCCTCAAGCCCGGCCAGCTCGTTCATGACGAACAGCATGTCCTTGATCGGCGCACGGTAGGTCATCGATGTCTCCCAACATGTATGAAAAAGCCGTTCGCGGGGCATCCCCGGAACGGCTCGTACTTGCTATCCGTGCCGGCCGCCGGGCGGCCGGCGAGGCATCAGCCCAGTGCTGCCACCAGCTCCGGCACCACGGTGTTCAGGTCGCCCACCAGGCCGTAGTCGGCCACCGAGAAGATCGGGGCCTCGGCGTCCTTGTTGATCGCGACGATCACCTTGGAATCCTTCATGCCGGCCAGATGCTGGATCGCGCCCGAGATACCGACGGCGATGTACAGCTGCGGCGCGACGATCTTGCCGGTCTGGCCGACCTGGTAGTCGTTCGGCACGAAGCCGGCGTCCACCGCGGCGCGCGAGGCGCCCAGGGCGGCGTTCAGCTTGTCGGCCAGCGGCGTCAGCACCTTGGTGTAGTTCTCGCCCGAGCCCACGCCACGGCCACCGGAGACGATGATCTTGGCGGCGGTCAGTTCCGGACGGTCGCTCTTGGCCACTTCGCGCGAAACGAATTGCGAAACGCCCGCGTCGGCCACGGCCGGCAGGGTCTCGACAGCAGCCGAGCCGCCTTCTGCGGCGGCGGCGTCAAACGCCGTGCCGCGCACGGTGATGACCTTGATCTTGTCTTCCGACTTGACCGTGGCAATGGCGTTGCCGGCGTAGATCGGGCGCTCGAACGTGTCCGGGGCATCGACCTTGGAGATTTCCGAGATCTGGGCCACGTCCAGCTTGGCGGCCACGCGCGGCAGGATGTTCTTGCCGTACGGGGTGGCCGGAGCCAGGATGTGCGAGTAGTCGTTGGCGATGGCCAGGGCCTGCTCGGCCACATTCTCGGCCAGGCCGTCGCCGAAGTAGGCGGCGTCGGCCAGCAGGACCTTGCTCACGCCGGCGATCTTGGCGGCGGCATCGGCCGCGGCCTTGGCGTTGGAGCCAGCGACCAGCACGTGCACGTCGCCGCCGCACTGGGCTGCGGCGGTCACGGTGTTCAGCGTGGCGGCCTTGATGGATTGATTGTCGTGTTCAGCAATGACGAGTGCAGTCATGTTATTTCTCCCCCGCGCTCAGATAACCTTGGCTTCGTTTTTCAGCTTCTGCACCAGCGTCGCGACGTCCGGCACCATCACACCCGCGCTGCGTTTGGCAGGCTCGACCACCTTCAGGGTCGACAGGCGCGGCTTGACGTCGACGCCGAGGTCTTCCGGCTTGACGATATCGAGCTGCTTCTTCTTGGCCTTCATGATGTTCGGCAACGTCACATAGCGCGGCTCGTTCAGACGCAGGTCGGTCGTGACCACAGCCGGCAGCTTGAGCGACAGCGTTTCCAGGCCGCCGTCGACTTCACGCGTCACCGAGGCCTTGCCGTCGGCAACCACCACCTTCGAGGCGAACGTGGCTTGCGGCAGGCCAGCCAGCGCGGCCACCATCTGGCCGGTCTGGTTGGAGTCATCGTCGATGGCCTGCTTGCCCAGGATCACCAGTTGCGGCTGTTCCTTGTCGATCAGCGCCTTCAGCAGCTTGGCCACGGCCAGCGGTTGCAGGTCTTCGTTCGATTCCACCAGGATGCCGCGGTCGGCACCGATGGCCATCGCGGTGCGCAGGGTTTCCTGGCACTGCGTGACACCGCACGAGACGGCGATCACTTCGGTGGCAACGCCGGCTTCCCTCAGGCGCACGGCCTCTTCGACGGCGATTTCGTCGAAGGGGTTCATGCTCATCTTGACGTTGGCCAGATCGACGCCGCTGCCGTCCGCCTTGACGCGGACCTTGACGTTGTAATCCACCACCCGCTTGACTGCGACGAGTACTTTCATGCGCTCACTCCACTGATAGCTGATAGTCAGAAATTTTGTTCGCTCGTCATTATAACCACCGGGTTGGCGGCTCTCCTGTTTTTCGAACGATCGTACTATTTTATCGGCAAAATGATGCCGGGCATAGCCCGGCAGATCCCAGCCGTCAGGCGATTGTGCCGCAAACCGGGGCTTGCGGGCATCGTCTGATTGGATGAAACCCTCAAAGTGACTTCGGCTTACCAGGCGGTAATGACCGAGTCCTTGAAGGTCGAAGTGACGTATTGCTTGATTTCGGGCGAGTGGTAGGCCTTCACCAGCTTGGCCACCCAGGGCTTGTTCTTGTCGGCCTCGCGGATCGCGATCAGATTGGCGTACGGACCCTTCGGACCTTCCATGGCAATGGCGTCCTTGGTCGGCGACAGGCCGGCCGATTCCGCATAGTTTCCGTTGATGGCCGCAGCGTCCAGGTCGTCCAGCGAGCGCGGCAGCTGCGCGGCGTCCAGCTCGACGATGCGGATCTTCTTCGGGTTCTCGACGATGTCCAGCGGCGTGGCCTTCAGGCCGGCGTCGGGCTTGAGCTTGATCACGCCCTTGCTCTGCAGCAGCAACAGGCCGCGGCCGCCGTTGGTCGGATCGTTGGGCACGCCCACGCGCGCGCCCTGCTTGAGCTGGTCGAGCGACTTGATCTTCTTCGAATACACGCCCATCGGGAAGGTGACCGTGTAGGCGATATGCGTGAACTTGTAGCCGCGGTCCTTGATCTGGGCTTCCAGGTACGGCAGGTGCTGGTAGCTGTTGGCGTCCAGGTCGCCGGCGGCCAGCGCGGCATTCGGCTGGATGTAGTCGCTGAACTCGACCACCTGGATGTTCAGGCCGTCCTTGGCGGCGACCTTCTTCACCTGTTCCATGATCTGGGCGTGCGGGCCGCCGGTCACGCCGATCTTGATCGGCTTTTCCTGGGCGACGGCGCCCGTCGCCAGCGTTGCGCCGATCGCGGCGCCGAAAATCCATTGCAGCAGGTTGCGACGTTGCATGATGTGCGTTCCTAGTTCAGAGATTGATTGGCTTAGCGGTGGCTGATGCGGCGGACGAGCCAGTCACCGAAGCTTTGTACTGCCTGCACGAACACGATCAGGATCACCACCACCGCCACCATCACCTCGGTGATGTAGCGCTGGTAGCCGTAGCGGATGCCCAGGTCGCCCAGGCCGCCGCCGCCGATCGCGCCGGCCATGGCCGAATAGCCGACCAGGCTGACAAAGGTGATGGTCAGGCCGGCGACGATGCCGGGCATGGCCTCGGGCAGCAGCACCTTCCACACGATCTGGCCGGTGGTGGCGCCCATCGACTGGGCCGCCTCGACCAGGCCCTTGTCGACCTCGCGCAGTGCGCTTTCCACCAGGCGCGCGATAAACGGGATCGCTGCGATGGTCAGCGGCACGATCGCCGCCGTGGTGCCGATCGACGAGCCGACGATAAAGCGCGTGAACGGGATCACCACCACCAGCAGGATGATGAACGGGATCGAACGCACCGCGTTGACCACCACGCCGATGGTGCGGTTGAACAGCGGATGCGACAGCACGCCACCGCGGTTGGTCAGGTGCAGCAGCACGCCCAGCGGCACGCCCAGCAGCGAGCCGACCACGCCCGAGATCGCCACCATCAGCAGGGTCTCGTTGAACGAGGTCAGGAACAGGTCAAACATTTCAGACCACATGCTCGAACTCCTCCACCACGACGCCTTGCGCCTGCAGATACTCCATCGCCGCCTTCACGTCGGCCAGTTCGCCCGTGGCCATGATCGCCAGCGAGCCGAAGGCCTGGCCCTGGATCTCGTCGATATGGCCGTGCAGGATATTGAAGTCCAGCCCGTAGCGGCGGATCGCCTGGGCCAGCACCGGCTGGTCGACGCCCTCGCCGGTAAAGGCCAGCCGGTAGACGTGGTCGCGCCCGTTGCCGAGGCGGCTCTCCACGCGCTTGAGCACGCTCGCCGGCAGCTCCTGCGAGATCACGTCGCCGATCATGGCGCGGGTGACCTCATGCTGCGGGCGCAGGAACACGTCGATCACGCGCCCGGTCTCCACCACCTGGCCGGCTTCGAGCACGGCCACGCGGTCGCAGACCTGTTTGATGACTTCCATCTGGTGCGTGATCATCACGATGGTCAGGCCCAGGTCGCGGTTGATCTGCTTGAGAAGTTCCAGGATGGAGCGGGTCGTTTCCGGGTCCAGCGCGGAAGTGGCCTCGTCCGAGAGCAGCACCTTGGGCTTGCTCGCCAGCGCGCGCGCAATCCCCACGCGCTGCTTCTGCCCGCCGCTGATCTGGGCCGGATAGCGGTCCTTCAGCGCCGACAGGCCCACCAGGTCAAGCAGCGGCAGCACCGTCGCGGCGATCTCGGCGCGGGGCTTGCCCGCCAGTTCCAGCGGCAGCGCCACGTTGTCATAGACCGAGCGCGACGACAGCAGGTTGAAGTGCTGGAAGATCATGCCGATGTCGCGGCGGGCCTGGCGCAGCGCGCCCTTGTCCAGCGCCGTCAGTTCCTGGCCGGCGACGGCCACGCGGCCGCTCGAGGGCCGGTTCAGCAGGTTGATGGCGCGTACCAGGGTGCTCTTGCCGGCGCCGCTGCGGCCGATGATGCCGAAGACTTCGCCCGCCGCTATCGACAGGCTGACGTCCCGCAATGCATGCACGTCGCCAGACGCGCCCGGGAAGCGCTGCGACAGTCCTTGCAGTTCGATCATGTAAAGGTGACCAAAAGAAAACGGCAACAGGCGAGGGATCTCCAGCGCTGTTGCCGCTCGTTATTTTTCTGAAGCGCGTATTTTATGCGATTCGCTTCATACCATAAACGACTTTTTGCCGATGTCTTTATACGTTCCCGGCATATAAGGACCGCAAAAGTCGATCATGAGCCACGCCAGGATGGCGAGCGCTTGTCGATAAAGGCCTGCACCCCCTCCAGTGCCGACTCGTCCATCATGTTGCAGGCCATGGTCTGGCCGGCAAGCTGGTAGGCGGCCTCGATGCCCATTTCCAGCTGGCGGTAGAACAGGCCCTTGCCGGCAGCCACAGCGGCGGCCGGCTTGGCGCAGATGCTGGTGGCCAGGCGCGCCACCTCTTCGTCCAGCTGCGCCGCGGGCACCACCCGGTTGACCAGCCCGCGCTCGCGCGCGGTGGCGGCGTCGATCATGTCGCCGGTCAGCAGCATCTCCATCGCCTGCTTGCGGTGCAGGTTGCGCGACAACGCCACCCCGGGCGTCGAACAGAACAACCCCAGGTTGACCCCGGACACCGCAAAGCGCGCATCGTCGGCGGCCACCGCCAGGTCGCACATCGCCACCAGCTGGCAGCCGGCCGCCGTGGCAATGCCCTGCACGCGCGCGATCACCGGCTGCGGCATCTTCTGGATCGCCATCATCATGCGCGTACAGCGGTCGAACAGACGGCGGTAATAGTCGTGCGACGGCGAGGCCCGCATCTCGCGCAGGTCGTGCCCGGCGCAGAAGGCCTTGCCGGCGCCGGCCAGCACCACCACGCGCACGGTGTCGTCCGATGCCAGCCGCCTGAGGGCTTCGGTCAGGGCATCAAGCAGCCCCTCGGACAGCGCATTGAACGCCTGCGGCCGGTTCATGGTCAGGCGCGCCACGCCCGCGACGTCGCGCGACTCGGTCAGCAGCGGCGCATCCACGCGCGCCTCGTTCTCGGCCATGGCGACGGTCTCCTATCGTTCCAGCAGCACCTTCAGGTGCGCCAGCACGCTGCGGCCCAGCGCGCTCAGGTTGTAGCCCCCTTCCAGGCAGCTGACGATGCGGCCCTGCGCATGCGTGCGCGCGACGTCGACCAGCTGGCCGGTGATCCAGGCGTAATCCTGCTCCACCAGGCCCATCTGGCCCAGGTCGTCCTCGCGGTGCGCGTCAAAGCCGGCCGAGATGAACAGCATCTGCGGGCGGAACGCATTGAGCCGCGGCAGCCAGATGGTCTCGACCACTTCGCGCACCGCCATGCCGTTGGTATAGGCCGGCAGCGGGATATTGACCATATTGGGCGCGAGATGCTCGGTGCCGCTGTAGGGATAGAACGGGTGCTGGAAGAAGCTGCACATCATCACGTGCTCGTCGCCGCGGAAGGCCGCTTCGGTGCCGTTGCCGTGGTGCACGTCGAAATCGATGATGGCCACGCGCTCCAGCCCGTGCGCCTGCAGCGCGTGGCGCGCGGCGATGGCAACGTTGTTGTAGAAGCAGAAGCCCATGGCGCGATCGGGCTCGGCGTGGTGGCCGGGCGGGCGCACGCAGCAGAAGGCATTCTCGAACTCGCCGGCGATCACCGCGTCGGTGGCCGCCACCGCCGCGCCCGCTGCCAGCGTGGCGGCGGCGAGCGTGTGGGAATTCATCGAGGTGTCCGGATCGATCGCGTGGTAGCCACTGGCCGGGCTGGCGCTTTCGAGCGAATCGACATAGTCAGGCCGATGCACGCGCTCCAGCTGCTCGCGCGTGGCGGCCGGCGCTTCCCGGCGCTCCAGCAGCCCGTCCATGCCGTGCGAAATCAGGTGATCCTCGATCGCCTGCAGGCGTTCCGGGCACTCCGGATGAAAATGCCCCATCTCGTGCCGCTGGAACTCGGGGTGCGTGTAATAGCCTGTCGGCATCTTTTATCGTCGCAATGTTGTCTCCAATCGCTACGTTAGCACACGCAAGGCAATGCCACCCAGCGGCGCCGGCGGGGCATGTCGTGGCCGCCGGCACCGCAAATGCCGCAGTGGCATCCGCTATACTCGGTGCGACTTGCAAAGGACACCATGACCGACACCCAGCGCTCACTGCGACGCCCCCTGCTGGGCGCCGCGCTTTCCGCTGCCGCACTCGGACTCTGCGGCCTCTCCCCCAGCCTGCTAGCTGCCGGCAAGCGCCGCGTCAGCGTGCGCGAGGAAGAGATCGAACCCGGCCGCTACCGCGACAACCCGCAAGCGCGCGCCTTTATCGACGAGATGGTGGCCCGCCACGGCTTTGACCGCGGCACGCTGCAGGAATGGTTCAGCCAGGCGGTCTATTCGGCCACCGTGGTGCGGCTGATCATGCCGCCCGCCACCCCCGGCCGCAAAAGCTGGCACACCTACCGCTCGCGCTTTATCGAGCCGATCCGCATCAACGCGGGCGTGCGCTTCTGGCAGGACAACCGCGACACGCTGCGCCGCGCCGAAGCCGAATTCGGCGTGCCGGCCTCGGTCATCGTCGGCATCATTGGCGTGGAAACCATCTACGGCCGCGACATGGGCACCTTCCGCGTGCTCGACTCGCTGTCCACGCTCGCCTTCGACTACCCTGACACGCCCAACCGCGAAGCCCGCACCACGCTGTTCCGCAACCAGCTGGCCGACTACCTGCTGTGGTGCCGCGACACCCGCACCGACGTGTATTCGGTGCTGGGCTCATTCGCGGGCGCGATCGGCATCCCGCAGTTCATGCCGACCAGCCTGCGCGAATACGCCATCGACTACGACAACAACGGCCGCATCGATCTGCGCAACAGCCCCACCGACGCCATCGGCAGCGTCGCGCGCTTCCTGCAGCTGCACGGCTGGGAGCCGGGCCGCCCGGTGGTGTGGCGCATTGCCAGCGACGCCGGCAGCCTGGGCGTCGCTGCCGCCGCCGCCGACGGCGAGCCGTGGCCGACGCGCACGCTCAGCGAGCTGACCCGCGCCGGCCTGCGCGTGGACGAGCCGATCAACCTGGCGCGCGAAGGCGAGACCGGCGTGCTGGTGGTGGACCTGCCCACGCCCGACCAGCCGACCGAGTACCTGCTCGGCCTGCGCAACTTCTACGTGCTGACGCGCTACAACCGCAGCTTCTTCTATGCGCTGGCGGTGTACCAGCTGGGCGAGGCCGTCAAGGCGGCAATGGGCTGACGCCCCACCGCCTTCGCCGGGGCGTCCAGACCCGTCGCGAAGACCCGGATTCCCGCTGGAGAAAGTGCCTTGTTCTCCTCAATGGAGGCAGGGCGGCCGGCTGCGTTTACAATAGCGGGTCGTTGCCACGCGACTTTCCACATGAGTAATCCGTGACCCAAACCCAGACCTTGATTCCAGCAGAACTGCTTCAGAAGTCGGACAAGATCCTGTTCATCGCCCACCTGGCGCTGGGCGACTTCACCTACCTGCAGAATTTCTTCAAGGCCTTCGCCGAGGCCTACCCGCACCTCAGCGTCCATCTCTGGGTGGATGAAGTGCGGCGCACGAGCAATTCCGCGGAATGGGGGCACCTGAAGAAGTACTCGCTTTACGACTGGCTGGGGGCGTGCGGATTCTTCAAGAAGGTCTATACCCAGACCTACAGCCCTGAACTGTACGAGGCGTCCATCCGCGAGGCCCGGCAGGAGCACTACCCTATCGTCGTCTCGCTTGCCACGCTGCGGCCACACCAGTACGCCACGCTTGCGCGCGCAATCAGTCCCGATGGCTGGATTGTCGGCATGGCAAAGCCGGTCAAGTTCTTCCAGCCTCACCATCGGCTGGCCTACCGCAAGCTGGATGCCGCCATCCCCTCGTATCGGGTCGATCGCGCCAATCCGCAGCATATCAGCGACGTCTACGCGCACTGGTTCCGGCAGGTCGGCGGCCCGGAGCTGGATGCCGCCGGGCGCTTCCCGTTCGTGGAGATCCCCGAGGCCTGGCACCAGCACGCGCACAAGCAGCTGGCAACCTGGGAGTTCGCGCCGCGTCCCGGCAAGCTGGTCTTTATCAATCCCTACGCCAAGACCAAGAAGCGTTGCTGGCCGCTGGAGCACGTCGCGGAACTGATCCAGGCCATGCAGCGGCTCGACGCGTGGCGCGACAGCAGCTTCGTGGTCAATGCCGTCCCGCAGGAGCTGGCGCATGCCCGCCAGGTCATCGGCAGCTACCGCCTGCAGCGCACCGAGCTGTTCAGCGCCGAGGACAACTTCTTCCAGCTCCCTGCCCTGCTGGCGCAATGCGACCTCATCATTTCGGTGGAAACCGCCGTGATGCACCTGGCCAATGCGGTCCATGTGCCGGTGATCGCGCTGATGCGCCAGAAGAACCCTGAGTGGACCCCCATCGATCGCAACCACAGCACCGTGATCACTGCCCCCAATGCGCGGGACTGGGTCAAGGCCATTTCCGTCGAACAGGTCATCCGAGCCATCCAATGAACCCCCAAGCGAGCGCCCCTGCGCTGGACACGACCCCGGAAACGGGTCCGAACGGCAAGCCGTCCTTCCACATCGCATTCTGCGTTGACGATAACTATTTCCGGGCGATGGGCGGCACCATTGGCTCGATCATCGACAACAACCCGGGCCAGCACTTCACGTTCCACGTGCTGACGCTGTCGGCCTCGGCGGACAACCAGCGCCGCCTGGCACGCCTGGAAACGATGTACCCCGCCGTCAGCACGCGCCTGCATGTGCTGGACCTCGGTTCGTTCAAGCAGTTCTCGCATTTCCTGGGCCACTCGCACTATTCGCTGTCGATCTTCACGCGGCTGGTGATTCCCAGCGTGCTGCAAGGCCAGACGGATCGGGTGCTGTACCTGGACGCCGACATCCTGTGCGTCAGCCGGCTGGACGAACTGGTCGACATGGACATCAGTGAGGACATCGCGGTGGTCGTGCCGGATGCGCCGGTCACCCTGCAGCGCCGCGTGGCCGCACTGGGCCTGAAGCACAACGAGTACTTCAACGGCGGCGTGCTGTTCATCAATATCGAGCGCTGGCTGCAAGAGGACATCACCGGGCAGACCATGAACGCCCTGCTCGAAAGCAAGACCGACATGCGCTTTAACGACCAGGACGCACTGAACATCGTGCTCAACGGCCGCGCCCGCTATGTCTCGCCGCGCTGGAACTACCTGTATGACCTGATTCACGACCTGAACGTGAACAAGTTCGCCATGCGGCCGGTCGGAAAGGCCGTTTTCATCCACTTTGCCGGGTCGGTCAAGCCATGGGCGGACTGGAGCGGCCATGACGCGCGCAAACTGTTCCACAAATACCTGGCATTGTCGCCGTGGCAGGATCTGCCGCTCGATCCGGCGCCGCGCAATACCAAGGAGATGCGCATGCATTCGCGCTTCATGTACCGCCAGGGGCGGCCCGCGGAAAGCCTGAAGTGGTATCTGCGCTATCTGCGCAAGCGGGTCCTGAAATAACGGCTTCGTCCGGCCCCCCGCAGCACTACCGAGTCATCTTCAAGAGTCATGGCAATACGAAGCAAGCATATCCTCGTCTCCCGTACTGACAATATCGGCGACATCGTCCTGACGCTGCCCATGGTGGCACGCCTGCGGCAAATGAATCCCGGCGCCAGGATCAGTTTCCTGTGCCGCGCCTATGCCGCGCCGCTGGTGCGCTTTTGCACGGATATCGACCAGGTCATCGAACTGGAGGATATTGCCGATGCGCCGGCGGAATACCTGAAGCATTCGGATATCGACACCCTGCTGTTGGCGCAACCGGACCGCAAGCTGGCATACGCGGCATTCCGCGCCGGGATCAGGCACCGGATCGGCAATGCCCGGCAGAAGCTGTACCTGCTGTTCTACTGCAACCGCCGGGTACGCTTCAGCAAGCGGGTTACCGAAGACCACGAGGCCCAGATCAATTTTGAGTTCCTGCGCGCCTTCGGCCCCAGGTCGATCCCCACTCGCGAAGAGATTCCGGGCATGTATCACTTCGACATCCCGGTCAACAGCGAAATCAGCCAGCAGCTGCAGCCCTACGGCTTCAACCTGGTATTGCATACCAAATCGAACGGACACGGCCGCGAATGGCCGATCGAACATTACACCGCGCTCGCGCAATTGCTGCGGTCACAGCCGGATGTGCACCTGTGGCTGACCGGCAGCGCCAGGGAAGGGGAATGGCTGAAGGCGCACGGGCATGCGCTGCTCCAGTTGCCCAACGTGACCAGCGTCTGCGGCGCCCAGACGCTGGGGCAGCTGACCCAGCTGATCAAGCAGGCCGACGGGCTCATCGCCAGCGGCACCGGACCGTTGCACCTTTCCGCGGCCATTGGCCAGCGTACGCTGGGACTGTTCCCGCCGACCCGCCCCATGCACCCGGGGCGCTGGGCTGCGCTCGGCCTTCGCGCACAGAACTTGTCCATGCAAAAGAGCTGCTCGGCCTGCGAGAAGATCGTGGCCGATACCTGTGACTGCATGCGGCAGCTCACGCCGCAGGCGGTTCACGGCATCGTCAACGACTGGATCCTGGAAAAGAAGGAGATGGGGGTCAAGGCGCGAGCGGCCAACTGACGACCGCCGCCGTCAGTGCGGCACGGCCGGCGAGCCGGCCGCCTGCCGGGTCTTGATGATGAAGGCCAGGAACGCGCCGACCTGTCGCCGCGCGCCAGCTCAGGCCGGGAAGACGCCTGTGGACAAATAGCGATCGCCGCGGTCGCAGACGACAAAGACGATCGTCGCGTTCTCCACGGTTTCCGCAACCTGCAGGGCCACGCAGAGCGCGCCCGCCGCGGAAACCCCGCAGAAAATGCCCTCTTCGGCCGCCATCCGCCGGGCCATGTGCTCGGCATCCGCCTGGCTGACAGGTTCCGTACGGTCGATATACTTCGGGTCGTAGATCTTCGGCATATAGGCTTCCGGCCACTTGCGGATACCCGGAATACGCGAACCTTCCGCCGGCTGCGCGCCAATGACCTGCACTTCGGGGTTCTGCTCCTTCAGGTAGCGCGAGACCCCGGTGATGGTGCCGGTCGTCCCCATTGCCGACACGAAGTGGGTAATACGCCCCTGGGTTTCGCGCCAGATTTCAGGCCCGGTGGTTTCATAGTGAGCCAGCGGGTTGTCCGGGTTGGCGAACTGGTCAAGGATCACACCCTTGCCATCGCGCTCCATGGAGTCAGCCAGGTCGCGGGCGTATTCCATGCCGCCCTTGACCGGCGTGAGAATGATCTCCGCGCCATAGGCGGCCATGCTCTGGCGGCGCTCCAGGCTGAGATCCTCAGGCATGATCAGCACCATCTTGTAGCCGCGGATGGCGGCTGCCATGGCCAGTGCAATGCCGGTATTGCCGGAAGTCGCCTCGATCAGGGTATCGCCCGGCTTGATACGGCCACGGGCCTCTGCCCGGGCGATCATGGAAAGGGCCGGGCGGTCCTTGACGGATCCTGCCGGATTATTGCCTTCCATCTTGCCGAGGATCACATTGCCACGTGCGTCATTGGCAGCACCCGGAATCCGCTGCAACCGGACCAGCGGCGTGTTGCCGATGGTGTCTTCAATAGTCTTGTAGGCCATGGTGCGAGAGTCGTATTTTGGCGGCCATTGTAAACCACCGCACTTACCCGTGCCGGCGGCCGGGCTTTGCACACCGGCCCTGGCGCACCATGGGCCGGCCGTGGCTACGCGTCCTTGTTGCCGTCGCCCAGCAGGTGGTAGAGCAGCATGCAGCCGAAGGTCGCAGTACCGATCCCGCCCAGCGTCATGCCGCCAAGCTTGAGCGTCAGGTCGCCTGCCGCCACGGTCAGCGTGGCGCCGACGGTAATCAGGTTGCGCGAACTGGAGAAATCGACGCGGTTCTGCACCCAGATGCGGCCGGCGGTGGCTGCGATCAGGCCAAAGACCACGATCGTCAGGCCGCCGATGACCGGCCCGGGGATGGTCAGGATCAGCGCGCCAAACTTGGGCGAGAAGCCAAGCAGGATGGCAACGGCTGCGGCCACGACAAAGATCAGCGTGGAGTAGATCTTGGTGACCGCCATCACACCCATGTTCTCGGCATAGGTCGTTACGCCCGTGCCGCCACCGCTGGCAGAGAGCACGGTGGCAATACCGTCGCCGATGAAGGCCCGGCCGATATACGGGTCGAGATTGCGGCCGGTCATCACGCCGATTGCCTTGATATGGCCCAGGTTCTCCGCCACCAGCACGATTGCCACCGGCGCCACGAGCATCATGGCGCCGACATCGAAGACGGGCGCCGTGAAGGCAGGCATCCCGAACCAGCTGGCCGCCGCCACGCCTGAAAAATCAATCGGCTTGCCGAGGCCCATCAGGTTGGCCCCGACATAGTAAGCAAGATAGCCGGCAAGGCCGCCGATCAGCACCGGCAGCCGTCCGAGCATGCCCGGCGCGCGCACCGCCACCAGGCCGACTGCCAGCACAGCAAGCAGCCCGACCCAGGTGTCGAACGACGAACCGCTGACCGCCTTCACCGCCACGGGGGCCAGGTTCAGCCCGATGGCGGCCACGATCGCACCCGTGACAACCGGGGGCATGAGCCGCTCGACCCACGCATAACCGACCGCCTGCACCACCAGGCCTATCACCGTGTACAGCACCCCGGCGGCGATGATGCCGCCAAGCGCAACGGGAATATTGGGATTGGGCCCGCTGCCGGCATAGCCAGTGGCGGCAATGACGACGGCGATAAACGCGAAACTGGAGCCGAGATAGCTCGGCACCCGCCCGCGTACGCAAAGAAAGAAGATCAGCGTGCCGATACCCGAGAAAAGGATGGCGATGTTGGGGTTGAACCCCATCAGGATGGGGGCGATTGCGGTCGACCCGAACATTGCCACCACATGCTGGACACCTGCGAGCACGGTCTGCCCGGCCGGCAATCGCTCGTCAGGTCCGATCACGCCCTCGGTCTTGAGACGCCATCGCGGCAGGAATCCGGCGTCATCGCCATGGTTCATTGTTTTCTCCCTGTTATTTGGTCAGGCGGTTTGGCCAGGCGGCCCGCTCGCCGGCGAGTCCGGCATGACGGGCTGGTTGCCGTCGAACGCCGGCAGGGCCGGCCTGGCCGCCGCGGCGTCCGCATGATACTCCGGCCTCGGCAGCACGCGAAGGCCTGCGCCATGCGCTGTGGCATCGCCGCCGCGGCCGGCGGGAAGACATCAGGGAGAACTGAGCAAGCAGCATGGCGGCATGCACGGCAGGCTGTCGCCGTGACGCCGCCAGGCTCTAGCGCGCGGCCGGCTTCTTGCCCGCCGCCGTCGCCGGAGCCGCCGGTGCCGCTGCGGTCTTGGCAGCGGGCGCGGCAGCCTTGGCCCCGAACGTCAGCCCGGCCTCCTGAAGCCGGGCGGCAGATTTCGGGCCCACGCCGCTTACCCGCTGGGCAAGGTCACCGGCATCCTTGTAGGGGCCGTGCTGGTTGCGCTCTTCGACAACGCGCTTCGCGGTGGCCGGGCCAATGCCCTTGATCGAGGTCAGCGCCGCCTCGTCAGCCGTGTTGACATCCACTGCCGCAAAGGCAGCGCCCGCCAGGAACATCCAGGCTGCCGCAAGCAGGCAGCCTTGTCCGAACCACGTCTTTAGCATTTGTGAAGCTCCTTCCGGTTGGGCGCCTCGCCGGGATTGGCAAGGGCAGGAACAGGATAGAGCTCACCGCATGCGCCGGCGCACGCGGCAACACACGTTCACATGGTTACACAGAAGCGTGTCCGGATCGGATCACTGCGCGGCACTCAGGCGCCATGCGCCAGCAGCCACTCACAATAGCGCGCAACACCCTCTTGGGCAAGAACGAAGGGCGCGGTGTAGCCAGCGCTGCGCAGCCGGCTCACATCGGACTGGGTAAGGCACTGATACCTGCCGCGCAGCGCTTCGGGAAAGCGGGAATACTCGATGAGGCCCTCCTGCACGATCTCGTCCAGCGTCAGGGCGGTCTTGCCTTCAGACAGCCTCACCGTATTGACCACAGTGCGGGCGATATCGTTGAAGGTCTCCGCACGCCCTGTGCCGACATTGAAGATCCCTGACTTGCCCTGGTGCTCCAGGAAGTGGAAGTTGACCTTCACCACGTCTTCGACGGCCACGAAATCATGGCTGTGAGCGCCCGGCCCGTACCCCCCGTACTCGCCATAGACCTTGATCGCGCCCTCGGCACGGAACTGCTCGAGGCCTTGCAGCACCATGGACGCCATGCGGCCCTTGTGGGTTTCGCCGGGGCCATAGACGCTGAAATAGCGCAGGCCGACCACCTGCGACAACGCGCCCGCGATGGCACGCCTCGCCACCTGGTCGAACAGGAACTTCGAATAGCCGTAGATGGCGAGCGGCTGCTCGCAATCGCGCTCCTCGCGGAACCCCGGCGTGGTTCCGTACACGGCAGCGGTCGACGCATAGATGAACTGCACGCCCTGCGCCAGGCACGCTTCCATCAGCGCCTGGCTGTAGCGGTAGTTGTTGGCCATCACGTAGCGGCCGTCCTGTTCCGCGGTGTCGGTGCACGCGCCCTGGTGGAAGACGGCCTTCACCTTGCCGAAGTCTCCGCGCGTGAAGCGGGCCAGGAAATCGTCCTTGTCGATGTAGTCCCGGATGTCGCAATCCACCAGGTTGCGGAATTTTTCGGAGCGCGCCAGGTTGTCGACGGCAAGGACATTGTCCTCGCCATGCGCGTTCAGTCCCTTGATGAGGTTGCTGCCGACAAATCCGGCAGCCCCCGTAACGATGATGGCCATGTTCGATTCAACGATCAGTTCGACACTGCGCTGAGCATCCGGCTGACGCGCGTCGGTGAGTTGGCGGCGATTCAGCCGGCGGCCCCAAACAGTTCGGGATAGCTAACCACTGCGGTACCCAGCTTGCCGACCACGATGCCGCCGGCCCGGTTGGCGAGCTGGACTGCCTGCTTGAGCGGCGCGCCCGCCGCCATCATGGTGGCCAGCGTTGCAATCACGGTATCGCCCGCCCCCGATACATCATAGACTTCGCGCGCCTGGGCCGAAACATGCAGCACCTCGGCCTCCGTGTACAGCGTCATGCCTTCCTCCGAGCGCGTCAGCAGCAGGGCTTCCAGTTGCAGTTCGCGCCGCAGGTTCTGCGCCCGTGCGGTCAGGTCGTGCTCACTCTTCCAGGCACCGACCACACGCCGCATCTCGGCACGGTTGGGGGTGATCAGGGTGGCGCCGCGGTACTTGGAATAATCATCCCCCTTGGGGTCCACCAGCACCTTGCGCCCGGCGGCACGGCCCGCCTCCACCATCCGGCCGACATGGGTGAGTCCACCCTTGCCATAGTCGGAAAGCACCAGCACCTCGTACTGCTGGATCAGCTCGTTGAAGCCATCGAGCACCGACAACAGCACTTCATGCGTGGGCGTTTTCTCGAAATCGACCCGCAGCAGTTGTTGCTGGTGCGCCAGTACGCGCAGCTTGATGGTGGTGCTCAGCGACGGATCGCGCATCAGGTAAGGCTGTACGCGGCTCTCGGCGAGCAGTGCCTCAAGCGTGCGGCCCGGTTCATCCTCGCCGACCACGCCCAGCATGCCGACGCGGGCGCCCAGGGCAGCCGCATTGCGGGCCACGTTGGCGGCGCCTCCAAGGCGTTCGTCGCTGCGCTTTACCTGGACCACGGGGACCGGTGCCTCCGGGGAGATCCGGTCCACATCGCCGAACCAGTAGCGGTCGAGCATCAAGTCGCCCACCACGAGGATGCTGGACTGGCTGATCTGTTCCTGCGAAACGCTGTTCTTGCTCATGGAGTTTCCTTGGCAACATCCGGGTCAATGCCCACCGGCATGTTGCATTGCATAATCATTGAGCCGGGTTCATTGCCCCGGCATGCCCCGGCCGATCGCGAGATATTCAATGCCCTGTTCCGCCATCGCCTCGGGCTCGTACAGATTGCGCCCGTCGAAGATCACCGGCGTCTTCAGGCGCTGCTTGATCTGGCCGAAGTCGGGGCTGCGGAACACCTTCCATTCGGTCACGATCGCCAATGCGTCGGCGCCATCGAGTGCATCCATCTGATGCTCGTGGAAGCTCACGCGCGCGGCGCTGCCCGGCAGGTCGGCCAGGTCGGCATCGAGCACGCGCCGGGCCTCGGCCATCGATACCGGGTCATGCACGCGCAGCGCCGCGCCGCGCGACACCAGTTCGCGCGCCAGCACCCGCGACGGCGCCTCGCGCATATCGTCGGTATTGGGCTTGAACGCCAGGCCCCAGATCGCAAAGGTGCGGCCGGTCAGGTCGTCGCCGAAGCGGCGCACGATCTTGTCGCCCAGCACGCGCTTCTGCGCATCGTTGACGGCCTCCACCGCTTCCAGCACGCGCATCGGCTTGCCGTGGTCGGCGGCGGTGCGCATCAGCGCCTGCACGTCCTTGGGAAAGCACGAGCCGCCATAGCCCGCGCCGGCATACAGGAAACTGTAGCCGATGCGCGGGTCCGAGCCGATGCCCATGCGCACCAGTTCGATATCTGCGCCCACCTCATCGGCCAGGTTGGCCAGCTCGTTCATGAACGAGATGCGCGTGGCCAGCATCGAGTTGGCCGCGTACTTGGTGAACTCCGCCGAGCGCACGTCCATGTAGAAAGTGCGTTCATGGTGGCGGTTGAACGGCGCATACAGCTGGCGCATGGTGGCCTGCGCGTGACGGCCGGCAGCGTCGGCATTGCAGCCCAGCACGATGCGGTCCGGGCGCATGAAGTCCTCGACCGCGGCGCCCTCCTTCAGGAACTCGGGGTTCGACACCACCGAGAACTGCAGGTCTTCGAGCCCGCGCGCGGCCAGTTCCTCGCGGATCGCGGCGGCGACCCGATCGCCGGTGCCCACTGGCACGGTCGACTTGTCGACCACCACCTTGAACCCGGTCATGTGGCGGCCGATATTGCGGGCCGCCGCCAGCACGTACTTGAGGTCGGCGGAGCCGTCTTCGTCCGGCGGCGTACCCACGGCGATGAACTGCACGTCGGCGTGCTCGACGCTGGCGGCCACATCGGTGGAAAAGGTCAGGCGGCCGGCGGCACGATTGCGCTGGATCAGTTCCTGCAGGCCCGGCTCGTAGATCGGCACGCCGCCCGCGTTGAGCAGCGCGATCTTCTGTTCGTCCAGGTCCAGGCAGAACACGTCGTTGCCCTGCTCCGCCAGGCATGCGCCGGTGACAAGACCGACATAGCCGCTGCCAATAATGGTGACTTTCATAGCTTCAGTTCAGAATCTGTTGCACCGGCCGCCGGGATCAGCCGAGGGTCTCGGAACGCCGCGGGGCATAGGTTTCCCAGCGGTTGCAGCCCGGGCATTGCCAATAGAAAAGCCGGGCACGGAAGCCGCATTCGCGGCAGGTGTAGCGCGCCAGGTTGCGGGTGCGCAGCTGCAGCAGGTCGCGGATGGCGGTGGTTTCCCTGCCTGCCTCGTCGCAGTCGTCAGCGACCTCAGCCTGGCCCGCCGGAGTCTCGCCGATCGCCTGCGTGGCCGCCGCCACGGCCGCCTGCGCCTCGAAATACTTGGTCAGCGCCAGCAGCGTGGGCTGGCGGCGCAGCTGTTCACGCATCAGACGCGCCGCGGCTTCAGGGCCGTTCACTTCCAGTTCGGCCTTGTAGGCGGTATCAAGCACCTCAGGTGCCAGCTTGCCCTTGAGCAGGCCGCGCAGCCATTCCAGCGCCACGCCTTGCTCATCCAGGCTGGCATAAGCCTTGACCACGCGGTCGGCCACCAGTGGCAGGAAGGACGCGTCCTGCCGCTCGATGCCCAGCCAATGGCCCAGCGCCGCGCGCGTGTCGCCTGCCGCCGCGGCCACGTCGCCCAGCAGGATCGGGGCACGCACGTTGGCGGGATTCTCGGCGACGGCCTGGTTCAGCCATTTCACCGCATCTTCCGGGCGTTTGCGCTGCAGCGCATCCTGCGCCAGCTCGCAGCAGAACTGCGCGATCTGCAGGCTGTAGCTCTTCTGCTCCAGCGTCTGCAGCTCACGCGCGGCCTCGATCGCCTTCTGCCACTCCTTCTCCACTTCGTAGAGTTCGAGCAGCACGCGCTTGGCCGACGCCGCGTAAGGGCCCGACATCAGCCGGCGCAGCGATTCCTCGGCACGGTCCAGCAGGCCCGCGCGCAGGTAGTCCTGGCCCAGCTCGAACAACGCGTGCTCGCGCTCAGGCTCCGGCAGGTCAGGACGCGTGGCGAGGTTCTGGTGCACGCGGATGGCGCGCTCGGTCTCGCCGCGGCGGCGGAACAGCGCGCCCAGCGCAAAGTGCAGTTCGGTGGTTTCCGGGTCCAGCCGGGCCACTTCGACAAAGGCGTCGATAGCCTGGTCGGGCTGCTCGTTGAGCAGGAAATTGAGGCCCTTGAAATACGAGCGCGGCAAGGCGCCCTGCTCGCTGATCAGCTGGCGCACGTCGAAGCGCGCCGCCATCCAGCCAAGGCCAAAGACAAGTGGCAGCGCCAGCAGCCACCAGGTTTCAAACATCATGGATCAGACTTTCGGGCCGACTACGTTATAGGGAGAGTTGCCGTCGCGCTGCACCGGGGTGACGACCAATGCCGATGCGGGCTCCGCCGCCGATGTCGCCGAGCGCGTGTCCGCGACCGCGCGGCGCAGCTTCGCCAGTTCCATGCGCTGGCGCATCAGCCCGGGTGCCACCGAAGCCAGCGCCGCCACCGCGCCCAGCGCAAAGGCGGCAAACAGGATCAGGATCAGCGGCGCATGCCAGACGGCGTTGAAGAACAGCTGCAGCGAGACTTCGGCGGTATTGCGCAGCGCCAGCACGAACAGCAGCACGAATACGACGATACGGACGATCCAGGCGAACAGTTTCATGCGGTTGGGCAGCTTGACGTTGGCGCCGCGCCAGCGCACATGCGCGAGGCCCGGCATAGACCCCGGCATTGTAGCGGATTGACATCCTCTCCACCCAAAGGCAGGGGATCCCTACTGCATTTGAGACAACCATGCCTGCCGCAGATCGCCTCGGTGAAGAGCGCGCCCATGCCGGGCGCACAAAAAAAGAAAGCGCCCCGTGGGGCGCTTTCTTATGAACAACACAGCGGCAGGCAAAGCCCGGGCGGTCAGGAGCGGACGAAATTCAGCCCGCTCTCGTGCAAACCCGCCGGCGCGGCGGGTGCCGCGCCCTGGCCTGCCTTGCCCGACACGGCCTGGGCCGTGCCGCCGGAGTGGCCGTTGCCATGGATGCCCGAGGGCACCGGCTGGCTGCGGTCAACCCGTTCGCGCAATTCCTTGCCCGCCTTGAAGTGCGGCACCCGTTTCTCGGGGACCAGCACACGTTCGCCGGACTTGGGATTGCGCCCCACGCGAGGCGGACGCTTGTTCAGACCAAAACTGCCGAATCCGCGGATCTCGATGCGGTGGCCATCGGCCAACGCTTCGGACATCGCGTCGAGTATCGTTTTGACCGAGATGTCCGCATCCCGCAGCAGCAACTGGGGGAAGCGGGCAGCCAGTTTTTCGACGAGCTCCGACTTGGTCATGGGCATACGCGCAAGCGCGGGGGGCTGCGATTACTGGTTGTCCTGGCCGAGCTTGGCCTTCAGCAGGGCGCCGAGGTTGGTCGTGCCAGCCGTGCCGGTGTCAGCCTGGAACTTCTGCATCGCTTCTTGCTGCTCTGCGCTGTCCTTGGCCTTGATCGACAGGTTGATATTGCGCGACTTGCGGTCAACGTTCACCACCAGGGCGGTGATCTGCTCGCCTTCCTTCAGCACGTTGCGGGCGTCTTCCACGCGGTCAGCGGAGATCTCCGATGCACGCAGGTAGCCTTCCACGTCGTCAGCCAGCTGGACCACGGCACCCTTGGCGTCAACGGCCTTGATCGTGCCATTCACCAGCGAGCCTTTGTCGTTGGCCGAGATGAAGTTGTTGAACGGATCGCCCGACAGCTGCTTGATGCCCAGCGAGATGCGTTCCTTGTCGACGTCGATGCCCAGAACCACGGCTTCGACTTCGTCGCCCTTCTTGTACTTGCGAACGGCTTCTTCGCCAGTTTCCTGCCACGACAGGTCGGACAGGTGCACCAGGCCGTCGATGCCGCCGGGCAGGCCGATGAACACGCCGAAGTCGGTGATCGACTTGATCTGGCCGGCCAGCTTGTCGCCCTTCTTGTGGTTACGGCTGAAATCGTCCCACGGATTGGCCTTGCACTGCTTCATGCCCAGGCTGATACGACGCTTGTCTTCGTCGATATCCAGAACCATGACTTCGACTTCGTCGCCCAGCTGGACAACCTTGGACGGGGCAACGTTCTTGTTGGTCCAGTCCATTTCCGACACGTGCACCAGGCCTTCGATGCCGGCTTCGATCTCGACGAACGCGCCGTAGTCGGTCAGGTTGGTCACCTTGCCGAACAGGCGGGTGCCTTGCGGGTAGCGGCGCGAGATGCCCACCCACGGATCTTCGCCCAGTTGCTTCACGCCCAGCGAGACGCGGTTCTTTTCCTGGTCGAACTTGAGGATCTTGGCGGTGATTTCCTGGCCAACCGACAGCACTTCGCTCGGGTGACGCACACGACGCCATGCCAGGTCGGTGATGTGCAGCAGGCCGTCGATACCGCCCAGGTCAACGAACGCACCGTAGTCGGTGATGTTCTTGACGATACCGTTGACGATGGCGCCTTCCTTCAGGGTTTCCATCAGCTTCTGACGCTCTTCGCCCAGGGTCGCTTCGACCACGGCGCGGCGCGACAGCACCACGTTGTTGCGCTTGCGGTCCAGCTTGATGACCTTGAATTCCAGGGTCTTGCCTTCGTACGGGGTGGTGTCCTTGATCGGGCGCACGTCAACCAGCGAACCCGGCAGGAACGCGCGGATGCCGTTGACCATCACCGTCAGGCCGCCCTTGACCTTGCCGGTCACGGTACCCGAGATGATTTCGCCGTCTTCCAGCGCCTTCTCGAGGTTCAGCCACGATGCCAGGCGCTTGGCCTTGTCGCGCGAGAGGATAGTGTCGCCATAGCCGTTCTCGAGCGCATCGATGGCCACGGAGACATAGTCGCCGGCCTGCACTTCGAGTTCGCCCTGGTCGTTCAGGAACTCCTCTACCGGCACAAATGCTTCGGACTTGAGGCCGGCATTGACGACCACGAAGTTGTGGTCGATACGCACGACTTCAGCGGAAATCACTTCGCCAGCCTTCATATTGGAGCGGGCGACGGATTCCTCGAACAGTGCGGCAAAGGATTCGTTAGTTTGCAGGTCGGACATAAACGTAAGGTGAAATCCGCAGTACGCTGGCCGGCACGACTATCGCGCTCAGTCTGCCAGTGCAGCGGGGTCAGGTTTGACAAAACCAGTCACAGGCATTGCCTGGGACCGGCACCATCTGGTGCCGTCGGGGTGCGCCGCTTCTACGAATGCGCCCGCATGCATCTCATGCACCGGGCCGCACAGCGGCAAACCACTCCAGCACCTGCGCCACTGCCTGATCCACCGTCATGTCGGAGGTATCGAGCAGCTTTGCATCCTCGGCGGGACGCAGCGGCGCGGCGGCGCGGGTGCGATCCCGCGCATCGCGCGCCTCAAGGTCACGCAAAAGGTCTTCAATATTAGCAGAAATTCCCTTATCAATCAATTGTTTATAGCGCCTCCGTGCACGCGCTTCAACACTTGCGGTCAGGAATACCTTGAGCTGGGCATCCGGGAAGATCACGGTGCCCATGTCGCGGCCGTCGGCCACCAGCCCCGGAAGCTTGCGGAAGCTGCGCTGCAGCTGGGTCAGGGCGTCCCGAACCGGCTGGTGCACGGCAATGGCCGAGGCCCGGTTGCCGATCGCCTCGGCGCGGATCGCCAGGCTGACTTCCTCGCCCTGCAGCCAGACGCGGTCAGGACCGAACTTCACATCGAGGCGCGAAGCGATCTTTGCAAGGGCGTCCATATCCGCCAGATCCACGTCGGCGCGGTCGCTGGCCAGGGCCACCAGCCGGTACAGCGCACCGCTGTCGAGCAGGTGGAAGCCGACGGCATCGGCAACCTTGTGCGCAACAGTGCCCTTGCCGGAGGCGGTCGGCCCGTCAATGGTGATGACGTTGACGATAGTCATTGGTTATGGAACTCAGAAAAACAATTGATTTTGAATCAAACTGAGAATCATTATTATTTGATCCATGGCGCTTCACCGCTGCGGTGCAGCGCCCTTCAGTTTCAGTCGCGAGGCAATCTACCATGGCCAAAACCCTGACGTTCGGCATCATGCACCTCGGCATCGCATTCAGTGTGACGTATACGCTGACCGGCAGCCTTGCCATCAGCGGCGCCATTACCTTCATCGAACCGGCCGTCAATACGGTGGCCCACTACTTCTTCGACCGCTACTGGGAAAAGCGCGAGCGGCGCCAGGCCGACGCCGCCAGCGGCAACACCCCGGCGGCGCCCGACAGCGACCTGGTCAGCGCTTAACCCGCCACACCCGCGGTCACGCCCGCAAACACGCTGAAGTAATCCGGGAACGTCTTCGCCACGCAGCCCGGATCATTGATTCGTACCGGCAAGGGCCCGAACGCCGCCAGCGAGAAGCACATCGCCATGCGATGGTCATCATAGGTGCCAATGCCATCGGCCGGGGTCTGCCATGGTTGCGGCGGCGTCACACGCAGGTAATCCGCCCCTTCTTCCACGACTGCGCCGAGCTTGCGCAGTTCCGTCGCCATCGCCGCGATGCGGTCGGTTTCCTTGACGCGCCAGCTGGCGATATTGGTCAGCGTGGTCGTGCCTTCGGCAAACAGCGCCGCCACCGCCAGCGTCATGGCCGCGTCGGGGATATGGTTGCAGTCCAGTTCGATGCCGTGCAGACGCCCGTCGTCGCGTTCCGTGCCGCGCACTTCGATCCAGTTGTCGCCGGCCATCACATTGGCGCCCATGCGGTTGAGCGCCTCGGCAAAGCGCACATCGCCCTGGATGCTGGCCATGCCCACGCCCTCCACCCGCACCGGGCCGCCGCCGATCGCGCCGGCCGCCAGGAAGTAGGAAGCGGACGACGCATCACCCTCGACAAAAATCTCGCCCGGCGAACAATAGGCCGCGCCGGCCGGCAGCACGAAGCGCTCCCAGCCCTGGCGCTCCACCTGGATGCCGAAGCGCGCCAGCAGGTTCAGCGTGATCTCGATATACGGCTTGGAGATCAGCTCGCCCACCACCTCGATCTCGATGCGGCCGCTGGCGGACTGCGCCATCGGCAGGCTCATCAGCAGTGCCGTCAGGAACTGGCTGGAGACATCGCCGCGCACGCGGATCGGCGCATCGATGCGGATGCTGGCGGGCTGGATATGCAGCGGCGGGAAGCCTTCGTTGCCGAGGTAGTCGATCACCGCGCCGACCTGGCGCAGGCCGTCTACCAGGTCGCCGATCGGCCGTTCATGCATGCGCGGCACGCCCGACAGCTTGTAGCTGCCGCCTTGCAGTGCCAGCGCGGCCGTGAGCGGGCGGATCGCGGTGCCGGCGTTGCCCATGAAGAGCTCCGCCGCCTTGTTCGGGAAGTTGCCGCCGGCGCCGGTGACGATATAGTCGGCGCCTTCCTGACGCCAGGCCACGCCCAGCGTGCGCAGCGCCTGCAGCATCACGCGGGTGTCGTCGGAATCGAGCAGGTCGCGCACGCGGGTCTCGCCGTTGGCCAGGGCGGCCAGCAGCAGCACACGGTTGGAGATGCTCTTCGAGCCCGGCAGCCGGACGGTGCCGTTGGCGCGGGTCAGGGGGCCTAGCGTCAGGTGTTCCATGGTTTCTTGTGGGCGCGAGGCGCCGCGGTCAGGCGATTGAATCAGGGTTCGATATTGTTGCCCGCGGCACGCTCAGTGCCCCAGGCCAGCCGGGTCTTGCTGGCGCGCGTGAAGATGCGTTCGAGCGCGTCGCCTTCGCTCTTTTCGATCAGCGTCTTCAGGTGCGCCAGCACCGACTGGTAGGTATTCAGCTCGCGCAGCAGCGCGTCGCGGTTGGCCACGCAGATGTCGCGCCACATCTCCGGCGACGACGCCGCGATGCGCGTGAAATCGCGGAAGCCGCCACCGGCGAAATCCAGCTTCAGGGCGGCGTCCTCCGCGTTGGCGACCTGGGCCACCAGCGCGTACGACAACACATGCGGCAGGTGGCTGACCGAGGCGAACACTGCGTCGTGCTGGACCGCCGACATCACGTGGCATTGTGCGCCGGCGCTTTCCCACATGGCGCGCACCGCGGCCACATCGGCGCGCGAATTTTCCTGCAGCGGGCACAGCACGGTCTTCTTGCCAACGTACAGGTCCGGCAGCGCCGCCTCCACGCCGTTGAGCTCGCGTCCCGCAATCGGGTGCGCCGGCACGAACTGCGCGACCTTGTCGCCCAGCGCGGTCTTGGCGGCCATGATCACGTCGGACTTGGTGCTGCCGGCATCGGTGACGATGGTGCCCGGCTCCAGGTGCGGCTCCAGCGCGTGCAGCAGCGCAAAGTTCTGCGCCACCGGCGCGCACAGCACGACCACGCTCGCGCCGCGCGCGGCATCGGCCAGCGACGCGGCCTCGTCGATCACGCCCAGGTCCAGCGCCTTCTGCAGCGACGCCGGCGAGCGCCCCACCCCGACCACCGTGCCCACCACGCCGGCGCGCTTGAGCGCCAGCGCGAGCGAGCCGCCGATCAGGCCGACACCGACAATGACAACACGGGAAAAATGCAATGCACTCACAATCTCAGGCCGCTAGCGGCAGTAGCTCGGATCAGACCGAGGTAATTCAATGACTGGCATTCCAGCGGGCAAAGCGCCCGGCCGGGGACACCGATTGCTGCGGCTGCGCTCACGCCAGCGCCCGCTCCAGCGCCGCAATGAATGCCGCGTTCTCGTCCGGCAGGCCGATGGTCACGCGCAGCCAGCGCGGCAGGTTGTAGTTGCCCACCGGCCGCACGATCACGCCCTGCCTGAGCAGCGCCAGGTTCACGCGGGCGCCGGCACCATCGTCATCGCCCACGCGCACCAGCACGAAGTTGCCTGACGACGGCACGTACTCCAGCCCGAGGCGATCGAAGGCCTCGGTCAGTTGCGCCTTGCCGGCGCGGTTCAGTTCCGCACTGCGGCGCAGGAATCCGGCATCGTCCAGCGCGGCGATGGCCGCGGCTTGCGCCACGCTGTTGACGTTGAACGGCTGGCGGATGCGGTTCAGCAGGTCCGTCAGCACTGGTTGCGCCACCGCGTAGCCAATGCGCAGGCCCGCCAGGCCGTAGGCCTTGGAGAATGTGCGCGACACCATCAGGTTCGGATAGCGGCGCACCCAGGCGAGCGAATCGTATTGCTGGCCGGCATCCAGGTACTCGTTGTACGCCTCGTCCAGCACCACCACCACATGGGCTGGTACCCGCTGCAGGAAGGCTTCGATCTGCGCGGCCGGCACGAACGTGCCGGTCGGATTGTTCGGGTTGGCGATAAAAACCAGCCGCGTATCCGGCGCGATCGCCGCGGCCATCGCTTCCAGGTCATGGCCGTAGTCGCGCGCGGGCACTTCGATGGCGCGCGCGCCGATCTCCTGCGTGGCCAGCGCGTAGACCGCGAACGAATACTCGGCATAGACGATCGACTGGCCCGGCTCGACCAGCGCATGCGCGGCCAGCTCCAGGATGTCGTTGCTGCCATTGCCCAGCGTCAGCCAGTCGGCGGGCACGCCGAAGCGCGCCGACAGCGCGCCCTTCAGCGCAAAGCCGTTGGAATCCGGGTAGCGGCCGAGCTCAGCCACGGCTTCGGCCACCGCGCGGCGGGCCGACTCCGGCATGCCGAGCGGATTCTCGTTGGAGGCGAGCTTGACGATGCCGGCCTCATCCAGGCCGAACTCGCGCGCGACTTCCGAAATCGGCTTGCCGGCAATGTACGGCGAAATCGCCCGTACATAGTCCGGGCCGAATACCGTGCCGCCTTGCTTACCCTGCTCTGCCATCTCGTCTCCTGGTTCTTTTCCGGCTGTTTTTACTTGCTCGACGGATACGAGCCCAGCACCTTCAGGTAGGCTGCGTTACGGCGCAGCTCTTCAATGGCGCGTGCCACCGCCGGCTCATGCTGGTGCCCTTCCACGTCGACGTAGAAGTAGTACTCCCACGCGCCGCTGCGCGCCGGACGCGACTCGAAGCGGCACATCGACACGCCGTTCTCGGCCAGCGGCGCCAGCAACTGGTACACCGCGCCGGCCTTGTTGGGCACGGACAGGATCATCGAAGTCTGGTCGCTGCCCGAGGGCTCGGTCTCATAGCGGCCGATCACGGCAAAGCGCGTGCGGTTGTGCGGATCGTCCTGGATATGCGTGCGCACCAGATGCAGGTGATAGCGGTTGGCGGCGGACTCTGCGGCAATCGCGGCCACGGTCGGGTCTTCGCTGGCCATGCGCGCGGCTTCGGCATTGCTCGACACCGCCTGGCGCTCCAGGTGCGGATAGTTGGCGGTCAGCCAGTGCTGGCACTGTGCCAGCGCCTGCGCATGCGCGCGCACCACGGTGACGCCCTGCATGTCTGGCGTGGAGGCCATCAGGTTGTGATGGACCTTGAGCGCGATCTCGCCGCTGATCTTCAGCGAGGTCTGCAGGAACAGGTCAAGCGTGCGCGACACCGCGCCCTCGGTGGAATTCTCGACCGGCACCACGCCGTACTCGACCGTACCCGCCTCGACGGCGCGGAACACTTCGTCGATGCTAGGGCAAGGCACGCCCGAGACCTCATGGCCGAAATGCGCGTACAAGGCCTGCTCTGAGAACGTGCCGGCCGGGCCCAGGAACGCCACTTCCAGCGGCTTCTCCAGTCCGCGGCAGGCCGACATCACCTCACGCCAGATTGCCGCCACGCTTTCGCCCAGCAGCGGACCGGGGTTGGCGCCCTGCACCTTGCGGATGACCTGCAGTTCGCGCTCCGGACGGAACACCGGCGCGCCGTACTTCTTCTTGACTTCGCCAACCTCGAGCGCCAGTTTCGCGCGGTGGTTCAGCATCGCCAGCAGTTCGCGGTCAACGGTGTCGATCTGCTCGCGCAGCGGGCCCAGTTCGACCGACAGCTTGCGCTCGGCTTCGCTCAGGTGATTGTCGTTGGGCGGCGTCTCCTCGCTCGCGGGGGTGCGGTCTTGGCTAGTCATCTTGTATGAATCCGGTGGGCCGCCAGGCGCGGCGGCCAAGAGAAACTGCCCGCTGCCGGCCGGCGCGCCGTGCGTGGCAGGCGCGGGCCGGCAGCGGGAATGCGCGTCAGGCGGAAGTACGCTCGAACTCGCGCATGAAATCGATCAGCGCCGTCACGCCTTCGAGTGGCATGGCGTTGTAGATGCTGGCACGCATGCCGCCCACGGTCTTGTGTCCCTTGAGCTGCACCAGTCCGTTGGCCCGCGCCTGCTGCAGGAACGCCTCATTGCGCGATTCGTCGGCCAGCAAGAACGGCACGTTCATGCGCGAGCGGCAGCTCGGATGGATCTCATTGCGATAGAAATCGCTCTGGTCCAGGTAGGTGTACAGCGCCGACGCCTTGGCGATATTGCGCTGCTCGATCGCCGGCACGCCGCCCTGGCGCTTGAGCCATTTGAAGACCAGGCCGGCGATATAGATCGCATAGGTCGGCGGCGTGTTGTACATCGAGTTGTGCTCGGCCACCAGGCGCCAGTTGAACGCCGACGGGCACAGCGGATGGGCGCGGCCGATCAGGTCGTCGCGCACGATCACGATGGTGACGCCGGCCGGGCCGATATTCTTCTGCGCGCCGCCGTAGACCACCTGCACGCGCGACCAGTCGATCGGGCGCGACAGGATATGGCTCGATGCATCGGCCACCACCACGCGGTCGCCCTTGACCTGGCCGATATCGGGAATGTCCTGGAACTCCACGCCAACGATGGTCTCGTTGGTGCACAGGTGCACGTAGCCGGCATCGTCAGACAGCTTCCAGTCCGCAACTTCAGGGATGCGGTGGAATTTCTGCGCCTCGCTGGTTGCCGCGATATTGACCGCGCCATAACGGCGGGCTTCCTGCTCGGTCTTGACCGACCAGGTGCCGGTGACGACGAAGTCGGCCTTGGGCGCGTCGGCGCTGCGCAGGCGCATCAGGTTCAACGGCACGATGCCGTTTTCGCCGATGGCGCCGCCCTGCAGGAACAGCACGTGGAAATTGGCGGGGATATGCAGCAATTCGCGCAGGTCCGCGACCGCTTCGGCCTGGATGCCTTCGAATTCGCGGCTGCGGTGGCTCATTTCCATCACCGAGACCCCGGTCCCGCGCCAGGACAGCATCTCCTCGGCAGCCTGTT
The DNA here is from genome assembly GCF_003353055.1 of Cupriavidus lacunae. Classification (GTDB taxonomy): domain Bacteria; phylum Pseudomonadota; class Gammaproteobacteria; order Burkholderiales; family Burkholderiaceae; genus Cupriavidus; species Cupriavidus lacunae. The sequence continues at coordinate 27,488 of NZ_QKWJ01000017.1, read as the reverse complement.
GCAGCACTTCGGCAGGCAGCGCTGCCGGGCCGGGCGAGAAGTTATAGACGCGTTCGGCCAATGCACGCTGCATCATGCCGGCAAGAGCGGGATTCTGGGGATCGTTCATGAGACGGGGAATGGAAAAATGGCTGCCGGAGTTACCCAAGCAGCCATTATCCCTCAAACCCGCGCCCCGTTGGGCACCCGGGGCTGACCCCGGCGCCGCGCCGGCCTGCAAGCTTGCAGCCGGGCGGCGGTCTGATTCAGTCGCGGATCACGCCAGCATCACTTCGAAGCGGCGGTGATTTCCTTCTCGGCGGCGTCGCGCATCGACTTGCCGACCTGCGGACCGTACTTCTGCATCATCGAACCCCAGATCTCCTGGGTCGCCTTGCCCTGGTTGGCCATGAACTTCTGGCCGGTCGGCGACTTCAGGAAGGTGGTCAGGTCCTTCAGTTCCTGCGTCGAGTAGTACTTGCCGAAGGCATCGTAGTGGGCCTGGATCGCGTCCTTGCGGAAGCCATCGGTATTGAACGCCGAGCCGGCGCCGTCAACCATGCGCTGCACCGCGCCGTTCTTCTTCAGCTTTTCGACAGCAGCCTGCTTCTGCTTGTCGTTCAGGGTCTTGTTCTCGACCAGCACCTGCTCCAGCACCAGCGGCGCTTCCTGCTTGGCGCCCTGCTGCCAGTTGTCTGCCTGGCCCTTGACGGCCTGGTCTGCCTGCATGACGGAAAGCAGTTCCTTGATAGCTGCCGTCTTTTCCGCGTCCTGCGCGTGCGCATGCTGCGCCATCATGAAGGTCGGAACAAAAGCGGCCAGAACGGCGATACGTCGATAGGTCTTGAGCATTGTGACTCCCTGGTAAATACGTCCGTTTTAGTCTGGACAGCCGCGAGGCGAGTTCCGGCTGGCGTCCTGTTGTTGCAACAATTTACGTTTTGTCTTGCGGATTGGCGTCGGCATCGGCCCCGGCAGCGCCCTCGGCACCTTCCGCGCCGTCGGCTTCCTCGGCGTCTTCGCCACCGGCGCCGTTGTCGGCATCGCTTTCCACGATGCGCTGCAGGCCGGACAGTTTGGTGCCTTCATCCACATTGATCAGCGTGACGCCCTGCGTGGCGCGGCCCATTTCGCGGATTTCGGCCACGCGGGTACGGATCAGCACGCCGCCGGTAGTGATCAGCATGATTTCGTCCTCGGGCGAAACCAGTGCCGCAGCCACCACACGGCCGTTGCGCTCGCTCGTCTGGATCGCAATCATGCCCTTGGTGCCCCGGCCGTGTCGAGTGTACTCGGCGATGGGGGTGCGCTTGCCGTAGCCATTCTCGGTGGCGGTCAGCACGCTGCCGCGCACGGCGGCTTGCGCAGCCTCTTCGGCGGTCTCCGCGGGCGCCACCAGCATGGCGATCACGGTCTGGCCGTCTTCGAGGTTCATGCCGCGCACGCCGCGCGCCTGGCGACCCATCGGGCGCACGTCGTTCTCGTCGAAGCGCACTGCCTTGCCGGCATCCGAGAACAGCATCACATCATGCTGCCCGTCCGTCACCGCCGCGCCGATCAGGTAGTCGCCCTCATCCAGGTCGACCGCGATGATGCCGGCCTTGCGCGGGTTGGAGAACTCGGTCAGCGCCGTCTTCTTGACCGTGCCGCGGGCGGTGGCCATGAAGATGAAGTGCTCGGCGTCAAACTGCTTGACCGGCAGGATCACATTGATTTTTTCGCCTTCGGACAGCGGGAACATGTTGACGATCGGCCGCCCGCGCGAGTTGCGCGAGCCTTGCGGCACCTCGTACACCTTCAGCCAGTACAACCGGCCGCGGTTGGAGAAGCACAGAATGTAGTCGTGGGTATTGGCCACGAACAGCGTGTCGATCCAGTCGTCTTCCTTGGTCGCCGCCGCCTGCTTGCCGCGCCCGCCACGCTTCTGCGCGCGGTACTCGGAAATCGGCTGGCTCTTCATATAGCCGCTGTGCGACAGCGTGACCACCATGTCCTGCGGGGTGATCAGGTCTTCGGTGTCCAGTTCGGTCGCGTTCAGTTCGATCTGCGAGCGGCGCACATCGCCGAATTCAGCGCGGATCGCGGTAAGTTCGTCGACGATGATGGTAGTAATGCGCTCCGGCCGTGCCAGGATATCCAGCAGGTCGGCGATTTCCGCCATGATGTCGCGATATTCCTGGACGATCTTGTCCTGTTCGAGTCCGGTGAGGCGTTGCAGGCGCATTTGCAGGATTTCCTGCGCCTGGCCATCGGACAGTCGGTACAGACCGTCCGCCTGCATCCCGAACACCGCCGGCAGCCCGTCCGGACGATAGGAGGCACGTCCGCCCGGCGTTTCGCCTTCGGCGCGTGCGAGCATGTCACGGACCAGCGCGGAATCCCACGCCTTGGTCATCAGTTCCTGCTTGGCGATCGGCGGGGTCGGCGCGGCCTTGATGATGGCGATGAACTCGTCGATATTGGCCAGCGCCACGGCCAGGCCTTCCAGCACATGGCCGCGTTCGCGCGCCTTGCGCAGTTCGAACACCGTGCGGCGCGTGACGACTTCGCGGCGGTGCGCCAGGAAGTACTCCAGCATCTGGCGCAGGTTCAGCAGGCGCGGCTGGCGGTCGACCAGCGCCACCATGTTCATGCCGAAGGTGTCCTGCAGCTGGGTGTTCTTATATAGGTTGTTGAGAACAACCTCCGGCACCTCGTTGCGCTTGAGCTCGATCACCACCCGCATGCCGGACTTGTCCGACTCGTCGCGGATGTCCGAGATGCCCTCGACCTTCTTCTCGGTGACCAGCTCGGCGATGCGCTCGAGCAGGGTGCGCTTGTTGACCTGGTAGGGCAGCTCGTCGACGATGATCGCCTGGCGCTGGCCGCGGTCGATGTCCTCGAAGTGCGTCTTGGCGCGCATCACCACGCGACCGCGGCCGGTGCGATAGCCTTCGCGCACGCCCTGAATGCCATAGATAATCCCGGCGGTCGGAAAATCCGGAGCCGGAATCAATTCAATCAGTTCATCCACCGTCGCCTGCGGGTTGCGCAGCAGGTGCAGACAGCCATCGACGATTTCATTCAGGTTATGCGGAGGAATATTGGTGGCCATGCCCACCGCAATACCCGACGAACCATTGATTAGCAGATTGGGAATACGCGCCGGCAGAATCGAGGGCTCTTTCTCGGAGCCGTCGTAGTTGCTGTCGAAATCGACGGTTTCCTTGTCGATGTCGTGCAGCATCTCATGGGCGATTTTCGCCAGGCGGATTTCGGTATAACGCATGGCCGCGGCGTTATCGCCGTCGACCGAACCGAAATTGCCCTGGCCGTCGACCAGCATGTAGCGCAGCGAAAAATTCTGCGCCATGCGGACGATGGTGTCGTAGACTGCGGTATCGCCGTGCGGATGGTACTTACCGATCACATCACCGACGATACGGGCCGACTTCTTATAGGACCGGTTCCAGTCGTTATTGAGCTCGTGCATCGCAAACAGCACGCGCCGGTGCACCGGTTTCAGGCCGTCCCGAACATCGGGAAGCGCCCGGCCCACGATTACGCTCATGGCGTAATCGAGATAGGAGCGGCGCATTTCCTCTTCGAGGGAGACCGGAAGGGTTTCTTTTGCGAATGGATCCATTGCGGCGTGGTTTATGCGGCAGGTTTAAGCGAATGACAGGCCCTTTAGCGTGCGGCACAGTGGGCGCCTGACGGCTGGGCAACGTGCCATTCTAACATGCCGCCAACCCCCGCCTCCCGCTCTCCGGACGGCCCTTGCACGCACCTTGCGAGGCCCTCCCCGAAACCCGGAATCCCTGATGCCACAAGGCTTTGCGGGCGACACAAGACCCATGTTGCACAAACACCACAGGCCCAAAACCCATGCGGCGAATCGAATATATTTACTTCTTAGGAAACGACCCTTGTGGCACAATTCCCCAGCGAAGAGCCAGACATTGTTCGAAGTGGAGCATCCGCCACATCGAGAATGTTATACTCCGAAGAATGTATGACTTGTTTTCGTCCATTTGCTCGCAGTAACCCTGCGGTGATCTCATCCTGAGAGGAGAAATATGAAAAAATTTGCCAAGCTCGCGCTCGTTGCAGCTACCGCAGTAATGGCTGCATCCGCTCAAGCTCAGTCCGTCCCTTATGAAAAGAAGGCAGTAAACGACAACTGGGGCAACGGTACGAGCGAGTACGTGTGGAAGAATGGCACGAACGAGCTCTGCTGGCGCGACAGCTCCTGGACCCCGGCCACGGCGAACGCGCTGTGCGACGGCGCCCTGGCCCCGGCCGCTGCAGCACCGGCACCGGCTCCGGTGGCTCCGCCGGTTGTGTCGAGCGAGAAGGTCACTTTCGCTGCTGACACCCTGTTCGATTTCGACAAGGCCGTCCTGAAGCCGGAAGGCAAGTCCAAGCTGGACGACCTGGTCTCGAAGCTGCAAGGCATCACCCTGGAAGTCATCATCGCCGTTGGCCACACCGACTCGTTCGGTTCGGACAAGTACAACGATCGCCTGTCGATCCGTCGTGCTGAATCGGTCAAGGCTTACCTGGTGAGCAAGGGCGTTGAAGCCAACCGTGTCTACACCGAAGGCAAGGGCAAGCGCCAGCTGAAGGTCGACCCGAAGTCGTGCAAGGGCAACCGCAAGTCCCAGATCGCCTGCCAGCAGCCGAACCGCCGCGTGGAAGTCGAAGTGGTCGGCACCCGCAGCGCACGTTAATCGGATCCCTTCCGATCAAGAAAGCCCAGCGCAAGCTGGGCTTTTTTTTTGGTACAGTTGCCCGGACTGTCCCCTTCCCATCACCCGCCGCGGCCTGCGCCGCCGGCCCCGCATACGATGACGTTGCAATCGCAAACCCTTTCCGCAGCCGACGCCGCCAATCAGGACCTGCCGCGCCGGAATGCCGACCCCAAGGAAATCGACAAGTTCAGCGAGCTGGCCCACCGCTGGTGGGACCCCGAAAGCGAATTCAAGCCCCTGCATGAACTGAACCCGCTGCGCCTGGGCTGGATCGACGGCATTGCCGGCCTGGCCGGCAAGCGCGTGGTCGACGTCGGTTGCGGCGGCGGCATCCTGTCCGAAAGCATGGCGCGCCTGGGCGCCACCGTGCGCGGTATCGATCTCTCGACCAAGGCCCTCAAGGTGGCGGACCTGCACAGCCTGGAGTCCGGCGTTGCGGTGACCTACGAGGAGATCGCCGCAGAAGCCCTGGCGGCGCGCGAACCGGCCAGCGTAGATGTGGTGACTTGCATGGAGATGCTGGAACACGTGCCCGATCCGGCCTCGATCGTGCGGGCCTGCACCACCCTGGTGAAGCCGGGCGGCCATGTGTTCTTCTCGACCATCAACCGCAACCTGAAGGCCTACCTGCTGGCCATCGTCGGGGCGGAGTACGTGCTCAACATGCTGCCGCGCGGCACCCACGACTACGACAAGTTCATCACCCCGTCCGAACTGGCGCGCTTTGCGCGCCAGGCCGGCCTGGACCTGGTGGAAATGCGCGGCATGACCTACAACCCGCTGTCGCAGGTGTATGCGCTGGGCCGCGACACCGACGTGAACTACATGATGGCGTTCCGCCGGGTGGCAGCATGAGCGCGGGCATCGCAGGGGTCTTCTTCGATCTGGACGGCACCCTCGCCGACACCGCCCCGGACCTGGCGGCCGCCGCCAACCGGCTGGTCGTCGAGCGTGGCCAGCCGCCGGTAGCCTATGAAAAGCTGCGGCCCGTCGCCTCGCACGGCGCGCGCGGACTGCTGGGTGCCGCGTTCGGCCTGTGCCCGGAGGATGCGGAGTTCCCCGCCCTGCGCGACGTCTTCCTCGACTACTACGAGGCCGACATCGCGGTCCATACGCGCCTGTTCGACGGCATGCCGCAGGTGCTGGCCGCGCTCGAGGCAGCGGGCATCCCATGGGGCATCGTCACCAACAAGATCGCCCGCTTCACGGTGCCGCTGGTCGCCGCCATCGGCCTGGCGCCACGCGCCAGCGCCGTGGTCAGCGGCGACACCACGCCCCACGCCAAGCCGCACCCCGCCCCGCTGCTGCATGCGGCAGCCAGCGCCGGCGTCGATCCGCGCCGCTGCGTCTACGTCGGCGATGACCTGCGCGACATCCAGGCCGGCAAGGCCGCCGGCATGATCACCGTCACCGCCGCCTATGGCTATTGCGGCGACGGCGAGCCGCCCGAGACCTGGGGCGCCGACCACCTGATCCGTCACCCGGCCGAGCTGATCCTGCTGCTGGTGCCCGCCGCGGTCGCCTGAAGGCGACGCCAGGCAGTACCCTGCCCCCGCCTGGAACTCCCCGAGACAGCGTGCGTCCAACCGGGTACAATCCAGCTTCCTCACTGGGGCCGACCTGGTTTCGACGTGGGTTACAAAGCAGTGGAGGGCATACCGAGGACCCGTCACCTCGTTAATCAATGGGAATGCAATAACTGCTAACGACGAACGTTACGCACTGGCCGCTTAATTGCGGCCGTCCTCGCACTGGCTCGCTGACGGGCTAGGGTTCGCAAGAACCAGCGAGGTCATTTACGTCAGATAAGCTCCGGAAGGGTCACGAAGCCGGGGACGAAAACCTAGTGACTCGCCGTCGTAGAGCGTGTTCGTCCGCGATGCGCCGGTTAAATTAAATGACAGAACTAAGTATGTAGAACTCTCTGTGGAGGACTTGCGGACGCGGGTTCGATTCCCGCCGGCTCCACCAGTATTCAGTCCGATGCAGTACCAGCAGGGCAAGAAACCCGCGATAGCGCAAAGCTTCGCGGGTTTTTTCTTTGCGCGGTCGGCACCCCGCGGCCCGACGCCCGCGACGGCATGCGCAGCGCACCCTTGCCTTTGCAGTTGTTTGCAATCATCTCCGCTGGCCTCGCCTACGCTGGAATCGCTGCAGCCGCGGCACAGTGCTCCAAAAACGGACGGGACTGGCCTGGCATCGACTTTCCGGTGCCAGGCGTTTTCTCCAGCCTGGGCGCACATCATTCACAAGTCGAGGCAGGCGATGCCAATCAAGTCCATCGAGGTCATCCTCACGCGCGACGCGCAGTGGGCCCTGGAGTTCGATCCGGACAACCCGGGGCCGGTCTACCCTTCGCGCGATGCGGCGATCGCGGCGGGCCTGCAGATGGCCATGACGCACGATGCCGTGCTGACGGTCCACGGCATCAACGACAAGTCGGACGCGTTCGATTTCAGGGAGATGCACACCCCTTTGCTGCATTGATGGCTGGCGCTATCAGCGAGCCGTGGAAAGCAACATCCCCAGAATTGGGGATGCCCGGATAGCATGGCGGCACCATCATGGTTTGCGGGCTTTCCGCGACAGCCCGCTGCCACTTCAGGCCCTCGTCCGCCCTGGCCGAGGGCTTTTTCTTGGGTTGCCCCCCTCACGCAGGCTGGTCCAACCTCTCTACGTCCGGCATCACGAAGCTGCGGTCCAGCAGCGCACGCCGCGGCTGGTAGAAGCGCAGCGTCAGCGAGAAACGGCCCGCGGGCGCCGGCAGCCAGTTGGCTTGCCGGTCCGATGCCGGCGCCGCATGCTGGATCCAGATATCCATGCTGCCGTCGTCCGCACGCGTGATGCCGGGCGTGCGGTCGCCAAGGGTGTAGCGGTGCAGGGGATTGTCGACGAAGAAGCGGCGGCCATCGGGCTCCAGTTCATACATGCTGAGCGACCAGAACGCATCGATGGGCAAGTCCGCCGGGATGTGCAGGCGGTAGCCGTTGAGTCCGTTCAGCATCTCGCCGTCGGCGTCGATCATCGCGGTGGCGTAGATGGCCTCCTCCCGCTCCAGCGCGCCCAGGCCCACCAGCGACACAAAGGCGCGATAGGCATAGTCGTCACCGAAATTCCCAAGATGGTCCGCGCCCGAAGTCCAGCTCCCGCCCTCGCGATTGCGCAGCGTCGTGCCGGGGGGCGTCCTGGCCAGCGCCGCCAGGTTGGCCGTGTGGTGGGCGGCCCATGCCGCACGCACGGTTGCGTCCAGCTCGCGCCAGGCACCAATGGTGCCAGGACGCACGCCGAGATCGGCCATGCCTTGCACCAGCGCCCGTTCGTTGACCGGGATCGGGTTGCGGCCGAGCACCTCGTTCACCAGGTCGAGATAGCGTTCGGGATCGCGCTCGTCGGGCACCGCCTGCAGCAGGCGCGCCTGCTGCGCGTGGCCGCCAGCGAGCGGCTGCAGCCGCATCGCATCTTGCAATGCATGGACCGCGGCGAGGTCGGCTTCGCCATCGACCAGCACGCGGCCCAATGCCCAGATGTCGTTGCAGGGCAGGCGCAGCACATGCGCGCCGACGGGCGCTTCGCCCTGCCAGCCCGGGCCGGCCAGCAGGAAGCTCGCCGCCGCGGTGCCGGTGGTACGCCGGCCGATGCAGGCCACGTTGTTGGTGAAGGTATCGAGGAATGCAAAGCTGTAGTAGCGATCCCGCATATCGGGCAGCGACAGCAGCAACGGCCCGCCCGACAGGTCGAGCCAGGCGATGCTGTAGAGCGTGTCGTTGTTGGGCGTAGTGACCGCACGCGCGCGATGGTCGAGCAGCTTGCGGTAGTGGAACAGCGCATTGGGTGGTGCCCCATGCGTGTCGGTCCGCTTCTGCGTGAACTGCCAGCGCGCCTGCGCGACATCATGCACGGGGAAGGTATAGACCAGCGCCTCGCGGATGCGCGCGTCCAGTTGCGAGTCCGATGTCAGGTCTTCTTTCATGATGGCGCTCCTCCTGTTTTTAATACGATGGATTAATTCGGAAGATCAATTTACGCCGTGATGGCGCCATGTCAAGCCCGGGATCTTGTCTCGCGGCACCGCATCGGCCGCAATCCGGCGACCGCACTGGCCTGGCGCCCGATGCGGGGGAAAACCCTAGTGTGCGCGCATGCCTCGCCGGAATTAATCTTTGTGATTAACCAAGGCAAAAGCTCCACTCCGCTGGTGTGCGGGTACCGGAACATGGAAAGCATGCTGACAACCTCTTCGCCCCTGCAGGCCGATGGCAGCCACGCCGACGCCCACGCGTATCGTCCCCGCCAGGCCTGGGGCATCGCGGGCTGGCTCACGGTGCTCTCGGCAATCAACTTCCTCGACAAGGTGGTGCTGGGCATGGTGGCCGTGCCGCTCATGCATGAGCTCCAGCTCAGCCCCACGCAGTTCGGACTCATCGCCGGCAGCTTCTTCTGGCTGTTCTCGCTGTCGGCGGCCGTAGTCGGCTTTGCCGGCAACCGCGTGCCGGCGCGCTGGCTGCTGCTTGGCATGGCGGTGCTGTGGTCGCTGGTGCAGTTTCCGGTGGCGCTGGCCAGCACCGCGGCGGCGCTGCTGGTGTCGCGCGTGATCCTGGGCGCGGGCGAGGGCCCGGCCTTCCCGGTATCGGTACACGCGCTGTACAAGTGGTTCCCGCACGAGAAGCGCAACCTGCCGGTGACGCTGATCAACCAGGGCGCGGTGATCGGGTTGCTGCTGGCCGGGCTGGGCGTGCCGTTCATCACGCAGCACTGGGGCTGGCGCATGAACTTCATCGTGCTGTCCGCGATATCAGTGCTGTGGGCGCTGGGCTGGCTGCGCTTTGGCCGCGAGGGCAACCTGCGCACGCATGCCTCGTCCGCCGACGCAACGCCGGCGCACATCCCCTACCGCAGGCTGCTCACCGACGCCACCGTGCTGACGGGGTTCCTGGCCGGCTTTTCCGCCTACTGGGGCCTGGCGCTGGTGCTGACCTGGCTGCCCTCCTACCTGGAACAGGGGCTGGGCTATGACCCGGTGTCGGCCGGGAGGATGTTTGCCTTTGTCGTCGCGGTCGGCGTGCCGGTCAGCCTGGGGCTCAGCTGGTGCTCGCAGCGCATGCTGCGCCGGGGCGCCACCTCGCGCCTGGCGCGCGTGGTGTTCGGCTGCGTCTGCATCGGGCTTGGCGGCCTGCTGTTCCTGTGCCTGCCGGTGCTGCAACTGCCCCCGGGCGGCAAAGTCCTGATGCTGGCGCTGGCGGCCACGCTGCCGCCGGTGGCGTTTGCGCTGGGGCCGGCGATCCTTGCCGAGATCGTTCCCGACGGCCAGCGCAGCGCGGTCATCGCATTGAACACGGCGGTAGCGACCAGCGCCGGCGCGATCGCCCCGGTGGTGATGGGACGCCTGGTACAGGTGCAGGCGCACGGTAGCGCGCATGGCTTTGAACTGGGCTTCTCGGTGTGTGGCGCCGTGATGCTGGTGGGCGCGGTCGCCGGGCTGCTGGGCCAGCATCCCGCGCGCTCGCTGCGGCGCCTGCGCGGCACCGATGCAGCGGCTTGATCGCCGCCCGGCCTTGCGCGGATAATCGCCGGCACTGTCGACCGCACCATCGGCTGCACCGCAGCCATGGCCATCCTGAACCCTTTGAACGCCAGCCTATGAGCCGGGTACGCAACCGTTCCCAGGAACCCCTGCCCGCCGACGCACACGCCGATCCCGCGCCGCCGAGCCCGCTGGAAAACGAGACCGCGCGCCGCCTGCTGGAGATCGCCGAGCGCCTCTTCGCGGAAAACGGCGTCGAGCTGGTGCCGCTGCGCCAGATCGTGGTGGAAGCGGGCCAGCGCAACCGTTCAGCGCTGCACTACCATTTCGGCTCGCGCGAGGCCCTGGTCAGCCAGTTGCTCAACTTCCGGCTGGCCCACGTCAACGCGCTGCGCAACCGCTACCTGGACGAACTGGAGGCCGGCGGCCAGGACACCGACGTGCGCGCTGTGGTCGAGGCCTCGGTAAGCGCGCTGGCCGACACCATCACCGGCACGCCTTGGGGCGCGCGCTATGTGCAGGTGCTGGCCCAGGCCACCTTCAGCCCGCGCCTGCTCAATGCCGAGCTGATCGATCCCGAGGCCAAGACCGGCGTGCTGCGCGTCAGGCGGCTGATCGCGGCAGCACTGCCTGAACTGCCACGCAAAGTCCTGGGCCAGCGCATGCTGTGGTTCCACCAGAGCGTGGTCTATTCGCTCGCGCAGTGGTGCCAGCAAGTGCAGCACCAGGGCGCCAAGCCGCCCGTTGGCGACCTGGTCGACTACTGCACCGCGGCGCTGACGGCGCCGGTCAGCAAGCGGCGCGCGGTGCGCCGCCGCCTAGCCTAGACCCCCAGCGCCCTGCCGTCGCTGCGCGGATCGTGCGCACCGGTGAGCTGCCCGCCGGCATCGATCCGGATCGCACCCGGATGGCCGGCCAGCTGGCTTTGCGCAGGGAACGGACTTAACTGATGGCCGCGCGCGGCAAGCTCGCTGAACACCGGCAGGCCGGCATCCTGTTCCAGCTTGAGGCTGTCGCGGCTGTCCGAGAAGGTCTTGCCCAGCAGGAAGCGCGGCCGGCGCAGCGCCGTCAGCGGATCCATGCCGTAGTCGATCATCCTTGTCAGCACCGCGGCCAGCGTCTGCGGCTGGCCGTCGGCGCCCTGCGTGCCGTACAGCAGGTGCGGCTTGCCCTGCTTCAGGTAGATTCCGGGATTGAGCGTATGGAACGGCCGCTTGCCGCCCTGCAGCACGTTGGGGCTGGCGGGATCGAGGCTGAACGATGCGCCACGGTTGTGCCAGAGCACGCCGGTATCACCGACGACCAGGCCGCTGCCCCAGTCGAAATAGACGGTCTGCAGCATGCTCACGCAGCGGCCCTCGCGATCGGCGGCGCCGATATAGACCGTATCGCCGGGCCTGAACACATGCGGCCACGCCATGGCGCGGTCCATGCGGATACGGCGCGCGTGGGCATCGAGGTTGGACTGGGACAACAGCCGGTCCACCGGCACGTCGACAAAGTCGGGATCGGCGACGTAGCGGTTGCGGTCCAGGAACGCCAGCTTCACCGCCTCGACCAGCAGGTGGTAGTAATCCGCGCTGCCTTCCGGGATACCGGACAGGTCGAACCGATTGAGGATGCCCATGATTTCCAGCGTGGTCACACCTTGCGTGGGCGGACGCAGGCCAAGCAGCTCGCCGTCGCGGTAGGCGACGCGCAGCGGCACTTCCTCGCGCGCCTGGCATCGCGCCAGGTCCCGCCCGCGCAACGGCGAGCCGGCCTTGGCCAGTCCGGCGGCAAGGCGCCCTGCCAGGTCGCCCTCATAGAATTCGCGGCCGCCCTGTGTCGCGACGCGGTCCAGGGTGCGGGCCAGTTCGGGCTGCCGGAACATTTCGCCGGGCCTGGGCATGCGCCCGTCTGGCATGAAGACCCGTCCGAAGCCATCCCAGCCCGCCAGGTCCGCCGAGCGGAGCTCCTGCCAGAAGCACTGTGACGGCGTGACGGGGAATCCGTTGGCGGCGTACTCGGTGGCCCGCGCCAGTAACGCGGACCACGACTGTGTGCCGCCCCACTGGTCACGGCTGAAGCCAAAAGCGCGGTCCCAGATCGCAACCGTGGCCGCCGCAGTGAGCGCCGCTGCCGGCCCCCGCAGCGGAATGGTGCCCGCATAGCCCGAGGTCTCGGCCGCGGCCTGGCCGATGCCGGAGGACGTGCGCACGTTGCCGCCGCGATCGCTGACCACCAGGAAGGCGGCGCCCCCCAGCCCGGTAAAGTGGGGATACGTCACGCTCAGCACCGCGCCGATGGCAATCGCCGCCTCGATGGCGTTGCCGCCGGCCTTGAGTACCTCCAGCCCCGCCTGGCTGGCCAGCCCATGCGGGCTCGTGACCATGCCCGCGGACGAATGCGCCAGCCCGGCGCGCCCGGATTGCGCCGGCTCCTGCGCCAGTTCCTGCCCGACGGCAGGCAATACCGTGCTGCCCGCCAGTGCGGCCGAGCCAGCCAGGAAGGCACGACGCGTCGTACCAATGCCAGTGCCGGTACCGCAAGGATCCGCCTCGCCCAGATATTCCATACCCACTTCCCCCCGGATGCTTGGCTGCCGACGCTGGGATGCACTGCGCAGCGGCAACCGCTATGTCGATTCGATGATGGCGCCGGGGTATGCCGCGCGTTGCGCGCAACCCCGGCGCGACACGCTGGCTCAGGCCTCGCTCTTCCAGCCCTGCCACGGACGCTCCGCAACGGATTCCGGCGCGGCGTAGTGATGCTTGATCCAGGCATAAACCGGTCCGAGCGCATTCATGGCGATCACCGCGCCGAGCGCTGCAACTGGGTCGCCCGGCACAGGACCGAAACCGCCGAACAGCGTCGCAAAGTAAGAGGCAAAGCCAAAGAACATGCCCGGGATGAAGCGCAGCGTGACGAACACACGCGCGAGATACATCATCGAAGCATTAAGCGTGAACAGGATCACCATCTCCGCCGCGATCAGCGCTGGCCCCGAGAACTGCACGGCCGCCTGGCGAAAGCAAAGCACGATCACAAAGGCGAAGAGCGAGCCCACCGGCAGCGTCGGCCAGATCTTCTTCAGGTTCTCCGGCGTGGGTCCGCCCATGGCAAAGGTCGCGGCCCAGCTGATGAAAATGGCCCATGGCGGCAGGTGCGAGGCATGCGCGGCGATGGGAACGGTAGTGATGGCAAGCAGCGAGGCCACGACTTCGGCAGGTAGCTTTCTCATGATCGACTCCTTGATGGACGGGGACGGCGGACGGGGGTTGCTTCAGTGCGGGCAGCATTGGTGCCGGTGGATGTCGCAGCGGTGCTGCGTGACGACGGTGATCCTGCCGCGCTTCACCACCCACAGCCGGGCCGGGATGTCGATCAGCGCATCGGCCACCTGGAAGGTATCCAGGACAACCAGGTCAGCCTGGCGCCCGACTTTCAGGCCATAGGTGTCGTGCAGCCCGATCGCGCGCGCGGCGTTGTGCGTGCCCATGTCGAGCACCGCAAGCTGGTGCTCGGGCACGCCGAACTGGGCCACGTGCGCCAGCATATTGCCGATCTGCAGCATGTCGGCCTTGCCGAATGGCGTGAAGGCGTTGCGGATATTGTTGGAGGAGTACGCCACGTTGACGCCGGCGCTGTGCAGCGCCTTCACCGGCGTGAGCCCGCGACGCTGGTTCTGGGTGTCCTTGCGCCCGCCCAGGTAGAGATCGGTGGCGGGCAGCGTGACGATGCTGATGCCGGCCTCGCGGATCTGCCCGATCAGCGGCTGCAGCTGCGCCGCGTCGAGCGCGCCCAGGCTGGTGACATGGCCCAGCGACACGCGCCCCTGGTAGCCGGCCTCGATGGTCTTCTGCGCGATGTACGACACCGCTGCAAAGCGCTGGTCGCCGGTATCGTCGGCAAAGTCGGCATGCATGTCGACCGGCGCGTCATAGCGTTGCGCCAGCTCGAACACCATGTCGATATGGCGCATGGTGTCGGCCCAGGTCAGCTCGTTGTACGGGCAGCCGCCGACCACGTCGGCGCCCATGTCCATGGCCTCGACCATCAGTTCGCGCGTGCCCTGCGACTTCAGGATGCCCTCTTGCGGGAAGGCCACGATCTGCAGGTCGAGCAGGTCCTGGTACTCCGCCTTCAGCTCAATCAGCGTCTCCACCCCGATCAGCCCCTGGATCAGGTCGACATCTGGATGCGCGCGGATCGCCACGGTGCCGTTCCTGACCGCCATGTCCAGCACCTGGCGCGAGCGCTCCAGCACGTCGTTGCGCTGCTGCTTGCTTTTCAGGATGCCGGTGACGCGGATGGCTTCGTCCAGCGTACCGAAGCGCGCCGGCAGGCGGCGGTGCAGCAGGGCCTTGTCGAGATGCAGGTGGGCTTCGACCAGCCCCGGGATGACCGCGCGGCCGCCGGCCTCGATCACTTCATGCGCCGGCACGTCGATGCCGGGCTCCATCGCGACGATGCGGCCGTCGCGGATGGCGATATCGGTCAGGGGCGCGTCGTCGCGAACGCAGGCGTCCCGGATCAGCAGATCCAGCTGCATGGCTTGTCTCCTCAGGTCTTGTTATCCGGCGAAGTCAGGGCTTCGCTGTCTGAAGCGTAGGTGCCGGGGCGGCATCACTGCATCAGGATCGGCTGAATTCGACCTAAGGATTTTCCTAGACGCACCGCAGCAGACTACGGCGCGCCCCCCGCTTCGGCCAGCAGCCCATGGCGAATGGCGTAGTGCACCAGCCCGGCCGTCGAAGCGATATCCATCTTGCCGAGGATGTTGGCCTTGTGGGTGCTCACCGTCTTGGCGCTGAGCGACAACGCCGTGGCAATTTCATTGATGCCCAGCCCCTCGGCCAGCATCTGGAACACCTGCAGCTCGCGCGCGGTCAGCCGTGCATGCGGCAACATCGCATCCGGCTGCCGCGCCTGGCTGACGAGCTTGTCGGCAATTGCCGGCGAGACCGCGGTACCGCCGCGCGCCACCTTGCGGATGGCGCCGAGCAGCTGATCGGACTCGACATTCTTGGTCAGGTAACCTGCCGCGCCCGCGCGGATGGCCTGCACCGCGTATTGCGATTCGCGGTACATGCTCAGCACCAGGATTGGCAGCGCGGGATGGCTGGCCCGGATCTGCTGGATCAGCAGGATGCCGCTGCGCCCCGGCATCGACATATCCAGCAACAGCACGTCCGGCGCCTGCGCGCGCAGCAGCGCCAGCACTTCGCAGCCGTCGGCGGCTTCGGCCACCACCTGCATGTCGGGCACGGTGGAGAAGATCGTCTTGAGCCCGTCGCGGATGATGGTGTGGTCGTCGGCAAGCATCAGGCGGATCATCTTGCCTCTCCCTTGCCGGCGGCACCGGTGGCGCAGGCATTGGGGATCTGCGCCTCGACCCGGGTACCGCCGCCCGCTTCGCTGGTCACCGCCAGCTTGCCCCCCAGCATCAGCGCCCGCTCGCGCATGCCCAGCAAACCCAGGCTGCGGCGATGCCCCGTCCGGGACTTATCGATGCCGCGGCCGTTGTCGGCCACCACCAGCCGCAGGGTCCCGCCGGCCTCGCTCAACTCGACCCGCACGCGATCGGCGCGGCCATGGCGGCTGGCATTGGTCAGCGCTTCCTGCGCGATGCGGAAGACCGCGGTGCTGACCTCCGCGCCGATCTCGCCGACGGGCTGCAGCGCCAGCTCGCAGGCGATACCGCCGCGCTCTGAAAAGGACTCGGCCAGCCACTCGATCGCTGCGGTCAGTCCAGCTCGTCCAGCAGCGGCGGGCGCAGGTCTGCCGCGATGCGCTGCACCGCGTCCACCGTCGAATCCGCGATCTGCTTGAGCTTCTGCAGATGCTTGCGGCACGCGTCGCCGGCGTCGGAGCCCTGCTGCGCTTCAATGAAATTAAGACCGAGGCGCAATGCAGTCAGGGACTGTCCCAGCTCATCGTGCAGCTCGCGCGAGATCCGGGTGCGCTCGGCCTCGCGCACGGACTGCAGGTAGGCGGACAGCTCGCGCAACTGTGCGCGCGATTCCAGCAGCTCCTGTTCGGAGCGCTTGCGGTCGGTGATATCGCGCGAGATGCCGACCGTGCCGACGACCGCGCCACCCTGCCCGCGAATCGGCATCTTGATCGTCTCGAACCAGCGCAGGCTGCCGTCCCTGCCGGGACAGCATTCCTCGTAGCAGTGGCAGATGCCGCTGGTCACCACGGCCCTGTCGGTGCCCAGATAGACCTGCCCCCATTCCGCCGACCACACCTTGTCCGGCGTGCTGCCCAGGATCTCGGCCTCGCTGCGCCCGCATGCCGCCATGAAGGCGTCGTTGACAAGGATGTAGCGCGAGCCGGCGTCCTTCAGCCAGGCCTGGTCCGGTATGTTGTTCAGGATGGCCCGCTGCAGGTCGACATACGTATCCATGACGTCTCCTCGCAAGGCGCCTGCCTGTCAGGTCAGGCCACCTCGATTCATGACACGCAGGTATCGATTCATGCCGATTCCTCATCAGAGGACATACGTCGCGTGCTTCCCGTCGCAGACTATAGCCATCGGCCGCTGACAATGCGCTTGTCGTTTTCCTGGATACGCGCAAGCCGGCGTGATCTTCCGGGCATCGGCATGGCCTCGCGCGCACAAAGCGGCGATGCGCCGCGGCGAAGGACTACAATAGTCGGTTGCAGTCCTTGAAGGCTTTCGCCATGTCTGACCATCCCCGCTTCACCATCAACCGTTCCATGGTCGCCCTGGTCCCGGAACAGCCGTTCCTGGACTGGATCCAGGCGGTCGATCCCCAGCCGGTTGCCGGCCTCACGCTCGAACAGGTGCGCGAGGACCAGAGCGTGTTCCTGCTGCCTGAAGAGCTGGCCGACACGCACGACAACGCCGTGCGCTGGGTCGAGAAGCGCTGGCAGGAATTCTTCGAATTCATGCTGGGGGAATGGTTCGACGACTCGGCGTGGCCCGAGGAACTGTCGCTGCCGATGTTCCGCGAGTGGTTCAGCGTGCGCTATCACTCGATGGTGTTCGACATGGCACCTGACGTGCCGGTCATGCATGACGACTGGGACGACGAGGACGACTCGTCCGAGATGCTGCACTAGAACCCCGGGCCAGGAATCCGGCCGGCCGCGCGCCGGCCCGGGTTCAGCGTCGCCAGCGACGCCTCAGAGGAAGCGGTCGAGGATCTTGCGGCTGTGCTTGTCCAGCGCCATCAGGTCGCGGATCAGGTAGTGAATGCCGTGCGTGTCCGATATCAGCAGCGTGCTGCCGGCCAGGCGCCGGATCGCCTCTTCGCCGCGCAGCACCAGTTCGGTCTGGCCGCGGTCGGTCTGCACCGTCCACACGCTGGGCGTGGCGTAGGTCGACACGCTGACGATACGCTGGATCTCCGGCATGAACTCGCGCGCGGCGAGTTCTTCTTCGATCATGCCGCGCTCAGCCGCCGGCAGATCTTCCAGCCGCGGAATCCACACCACTTCATGCCCGTCGGTGCTCATCAGGCCAATGCCGCCCTGCGGCGCGGAGATCGGGAATGCGCGCACCGGCACCACGCCTTCGTGGACGGTGCCGTCCTCGGCGATCAGGACCAGGCGGCCGAAAGGATTGCGGTCAAGCGTGAACATGGGAGTCGGCGTGGCGGCGGAAATGTCATTGGGCATTGGCGGCCTCCGGCGTTTCGATGGCTTCGCCTTCGTCGTCGCCGTCCTCGGTGTCGACGTTGCGTGCCTGGGCCTGGTACAGCTTGTAGTACGCACCTTCGCGCAGCAGCAGTTCGTCGTGGCTGCCGACTTCGACGATCTGGCCGCGGTCCATCACCACCAGCCGGTCGGCCTTGCGCAGCGTCGACAGGCGGTGCGCGATGGCGATGGTGGTGCGGCCCTGCACCAGGTTGTCGAGCGCCTTCTGGATTTCCTTCTCGGTGGCCGTGTCGACCGACGAGGTGGCCTCGTCCATGATCAGGATGCGCGGGTTGATCAGCAGCGCGCGCGCGATCGAGATGCGCTGGCGCTCGCCGCCCGACAGCGCCTGGCCGCGTTCGCCCACCAGCGAGTCATAGCCGTGCGGCAGCCGCAGGATGAACTCGTGCGCATGCGCGGCGCGCGCGGCGGCGATGATCTCTTCGCGCGTGGCGTCGGGCTTGCCGTAGGCGATATTGTCGGCAATCGTGCCGAAGAACAGGAACGGCTCTTGCAGCACCAGGCCGATATGGCGGCGGTACTCAGACACCGGCAGCGAGCGGATATCGACACCGTCGACGCGGATCGCGCCCTCGGAAACATCGTAGAAGCGGCAGATCAGGTTGACCAGCGTGCTCTTGCCCGAGCCGCTGTGCCCGACCAGGCCGATCATCTCGCCCGGCTCGATCGACAGGTTCAGCCCGCGGATCACCGCGCGGTTGCCGTAACGGAAGCCCAGGTCGGTCATGTCGATGGCGCCCTCGACCTTGTCCAGCTTTGCCGGACGCACCGGCTCCGGCACGCTCGACACATGGTCGAGGATGTCGAAGATGCGCTTGGCGCCGGCCGCGGCCTTCTGCGTCACCGAAACGATCCGGCTCATCGAGTCCAGCCGGGTATAGAAGCGGCTGATATAGGTCAGGAACGCCACCAGCACACCCACCGTGATGGCGCTCTGCGAAACCTGCCAGATGCCGAACACCCAGACGATCAGCAGCCCGATCTCGGTCAGCAGGGTCACGGTCGGCGTGAACAGCGACCACACCGCGTTGACGCGGTCGTTGATCGCCAGGTTGTGCTTGTTGGCCTCACGGAAGCGCGACACCTCGCGCTTTTCCTGGGCAAAGGCCTTGACCACGCGGATGCCGGGGATGGTGTCGGCCAGCACGTTGGTGATTTCGGACCAGATCCGGTCGATCTTCTCGAAGCCGTGGCGCAGGCGGTCGCGCACCAGGTGGATCATCCAGGCGATGAACGGCAGCGGCACCAGCGTCACCAGCGCCAGCCAGGGGTTGATCGACACCAGGATCACCGCCGTCATGACGATCATCAGCACGTCGGTGGCGAAGTCCAGCAGGTGCAGCGACAGGAAGACACAGATGCGGTCGCTTTCCGAGCCGATGCGCGCCATCAGGTCGCCGGTGCGCTTGCCACCAAAGTACTCAAGCGAAAGCTTTAGCAGGTGTTCATAGGTAGTTATGCGCAGATCGGCACCGATGCGTTCCGATACCCGCGCCAGCAGGTAGGTGCGCGCCCAACCCAGGGACCAGGCCACCAGCGCCGCGCCCAGCAATCCCGCCAGGTACAGGCGCACCAGCCCGTAGTCGATCGGCACGCCGTTCTGGAACGGGATCAGCACCTTGTCCATCAGCGGCATGGTCAGGTACGGCGGCACCAGCGTGGCCGCGGTGGACAGCAGCGTCAGCAGGAAGCCCGCCAGCAGCTGCCACTGGTATGGGCGGGCAAAGCGCCACAGGCGCAGCAGCGCCCAGGTCGACGGCGGGGTTTCCAGCTCGCGGCTGCATTGGGGGCACTGCTCTTCGTCCGGCGGCAGCGGCGCCTTGCAGGTCGGGCACAGGATCTCGCCGGCCTCTCCGGCCGGGCGGGAAACGGCCGCGTCGCGCTGCGCTTCGAACTGGTCAGCCAGCCGCAAGGCGGCCGGATTGTAACCAAGCGTATATCTCCAGCTGGCCAGCCGGCCCTCCGGACCGCTCAGGTCCAGCGTACCCACCCCCGCGTGGTCGGTGTGCGACAGGCGCAGCGTGGGGCCGATGTTCCATTCCCGCACATTTTTTTCACCGGGAGCCCGGGCAACGATGCGCTGGCCCGTCACAACCAGCCACCCTTGGGTAAAATGCAGCTTCGCGTCGAGGTCCAGGGCCAGTCCGGCCAGGATGGTCTCGCCGGGTCGGAGCCACGATCCGGATTCAGCCCGCCAGGGTTCGTCGGCAACAGGGGCGGTAGGGACAGGCAGGGAGGACTGGGTCATGGATGGCGCGGCGTGCGTCCAGGGGGTACGGACATAACTTGAAACAATTTAGGCAGGGCACGCTCTGGCGGCCCGCGAATTCGCCCGCAGTATACATAACGACGAACGCGCGGGTACTCCTGATGCACTGCACAACCACTTTTACACCAAGAAAGTCAACCCGCTCTGTGCTGTAACGTTACTGAAAGGTTAGGCTTCTATTTCTCGGGCGGTTCCGCCCACTGCCTCAAGCTAAATCAATGAAAAAGAAGGACATTGAGATTTTCGATGTCATGTCGCTGCGCGGCCCGAATATGTGGACATATCGGCCCGTCCTGGAGGCATGGGTTGATATCGGGGAACTGGAGGACTTTCCCTCCAACACGATTCCGGGGTTTTACGAGCGCCTGTCGGCCTGGCTGCCTTCGCTGATCGAGCATCGCTGCAGCATCGGCGAGCGCGGCGGCTTCCTGCAGCGCCTGAAGGAAGGCACCTGGCCGGGCCATATCCTGGAACACGTGACGCTTGAGCTGCAGAACCTGGCCGGCATGCCCGGCGGCTTCGGCAAGGCGCGCGAGACCCCGGTGCGCGGCGTCTACAAGGTGATCGTGCGCGCCTGGCACGAGGAAGTCACCCGTGCCGCCCTGTTCGCCGCCCGCGACCTGGTCATGGCCGCGATCGAGGACCGTCCCTATGACGTCCCCGCCGCCGTGGACCACCTGCGCCGCCTGGTCGACGAGCATTGCCTGGGCCCCAGCACCGCCTGCATCGTCGATGCCGCGGACGACCGCGACATCCCCGCCCTCCGCCTGTCGGACGGCAATCTGGTGCAGCTGGGCTATGGCGCGCGCCAGCGCCGCATCTGGACCGCCGAGACCGACCGCACCAGCGCCATCGGCGAAAGCATCTCGCGCGACAAGGACCTGACCAAGAGCCTGCTGGAGTCCTGCGGCGTGCCGGTGCCGGAAGGCCGCATGGTCGATTCGCCCGAGGACGCCTGGGACGCCGCCGAGGACATCGGCGTGCCGGTGGTGGTCAAGCCCTATGACGGCAACCATGGCCGCGGCGTATTCACCAACCTGATGACCCGCGAGGAAGTCGAGACCGCCTACGGGGTGGCCATCGATGAAGGCAGCGGCGTCATCGTCGAGCGCTTTATCCCCGGCAACGAACACCGCCTGCTGGTGGTGGGCGGCCGCCTGGTGGCCGCTGCCATGGGCGAGACCGCCAGCGTGGTCGGCGACGGCAAGTCCACCATCGACGAGTTGATCGAGCTGCAGATCAATTCCGATCCGCGCCGCGGCAGCACCGAGGACCACCCGCTGAACTGCGTGCGGCTGGATTCGGCCGCGCGGCTGGAACTGAAGCGCCAGGGCATGGATGGCAGCTCGGTACCGCCGGAAGGCCGCACCGTGCTGATCCAGCGCAACGGCAACGTCGCCTTCGACGTCACCGACCGCGTGCACCCGAGCGTCGCCGCGCATGCGGCGCTGGCCGCGCGCGTGGTGGGGCTGGATATCGCCGGCGTGGACCTGGTGGCCGAGGACATCTCGCGCCCGCTGGCCGAACAGCGCGGCGCCATCGTCGAAGTCAATGCCGGCCCCGGCCTGCTGATGCATCTGAAGCCGGCCGAAGGCTCGCCGCGCCCGGTGGGCCGCGCCATCGTCAACCACCTGTTCCCCGAGTCCGAGGACGACCACGGCCGCATCCCAGTGGTAGGCGTGACCGGCACCAACGGCAAGACCGTGGTGGCGCGCCTGGTGGCGCGCCTGCTGCAGCTGTCGGGCAAGCATACCGGCCTGGCCTGCAGCGACGGGCTGTTCCTGGACCGCCGCCAGGTGGAAAGCGGCGACCGCGCCAACTGGGAAGCGGGCCACCGCATCCTGATGAACCGCGCGGTCGAGGCCGCCGTGTTCGAGAACGACAGCGGCAGCATCCTCTCCGAAGGCCTGGTCTATGACCGCTGCCAGGTCGGCGTGGTCACCAATTTCGACCAGCCCGACCACCTTGGCGACTACTACGTCGAGGACGAGGACCGCATGTACAACGTGCTGCGCACGCAGGTCGACGTGGTGCTGGAGAACGGCGCCGCCGTGCTCAACGCGCGCGACGAACGCCTGGTGGAAATGGCCGGGCTGTGCGACGGCGACGTGATCTTCTTCGGCCTGACGCCGGAGCTGCCCGCAATCGTGTCGCACCGCGCGGCCGGCAAACGCGCGGTGTACGTGCGCGAAGGCAAGATCGTGCTGGCCATCGGCACCAGCGAGACCGCACTGGTGGACGTGGCCGCAGTGCCGCTGACCTATGCCGGCCGCGTCGCGTTCCAGGTCGAGAACGTGCTGGCGGCCGTGGCCGCGGGCTGGGCGCTGGGCATCTCCAACGACCTGATCCGCGCCGGCGTGGTGACCTTCGACGTCGGCCAGGTCGACGTGCCGGGCCGCTTCACGCTGTTCGAGCGCAACGGCGCCACCGTGGTGATCGACGACGCCCACAACGCACCCGCGCTGGAAGCGCTGGCGAGCGCGCTGGAACGCTTCCCGTCCGAGCGCCGCATGGTGGTCTACGGGGCCGGCGTGCAGCGCCGCGACGAAGACCTGGTGCGCCAGGGCAAGGTGCTGGGCCAGCATTTCGACCGCGTTTTCCTGTGCGAAGACCGCAGCGTCAGGCGCGCCCTGCCAGATGCCGAGGCGCGCGCGCTGCTCAGGCAGGGCCTGTACGAAGGCCGGCGCGTGACCAAGATCATCGACGAAGGCACGCGTGCCAGCGCCATTGAAACCGCCCTGAGCCAGCTGGTGCCGGGCGACCTGCTGGTACTGCAGTGCGACGAGGCCGCCACCGGCGCCACCGTCGACCTGGTGCACCACTGGATGGGCCAGCCTGCGCGCCGCGCCTGACGCGGCCCCAAGCTCAACCGCGCATAGAAGACACGGAAACCGTTCTATGGAAGTCTCACGTATCCGGGCCCTGCGGGGCCCGAACCTGTGGTGCCGCCACACCGCCATCGAGGCGATCGTGGCCTGCCAGGACACCACCAATATGCTGTCGGCGCTGCCCGGCTTTGAAGACCGCCTGCGCGCCCGCTTCCCCGAGATCGGGCCGCTGCGCCCGGACGAGGAGTCGGGCGAGCTGTCGCTGGCCCACGTGCTGGAAGTGACGGCGCTGCGCCTGCAGGCCGCCGCCGGCTGCCCGGTGACCTTCAGCCGCACCGCGCAGACGGTCGAGCCCGGCACCTACCAGGTGATCGTGCAATACAGCGAGGAAGAAGTCGGCCGGCTCGCGTTCGAGCTGGCCGAGGCCCTGTGCAACGCCGCCCGCCACGACACCGCGTTCGACCTGGCCGATGCGCTGCACCGCCTGCGCGAGCTGGACGAGGACGTGCGCCTGGGGCCGAGCACGGGCTCCATCGTTTACGCCGCCGTGGCGCGCGGCATCCCCTACCGGCGCCTGACGCAGGGCTCGATGGTCCAGTTCGGCTGGGGCAGCAAGCAGCGCCGCATCCAGGCCGCCGAGACCGACCGCACCAGCGCCGTGGCCGAATCGATCGCGCAGGACAAGGACCTGACCAAGACCCTGCTGCACGCCGCCGGCGTGCCGGTGCCGCTGGGCCGCTCGGTGCGCAGCGCCGAAGAGGCCTGGGCCGCCGCGCAGGAGATCGACGCGCCGGTGGTGGTCAAGCCGCGCGATGGCAACCAGGGCAAGGGCGTGGCGGTGCGCATCCGCACCCGCGAGGAAGTGATGACGGCCTATGAGGTCGCCTCGGACATCAGCTCGGACGTAATCGTCGAGCGCTATATCCCGGGCCATGACTTCCGTCTGCTGGTGGTGGGCAAGCAGCTGGTGGCGGCCGCGCGCCGCGATCCGCCGCAGGTCATCGGCGACGGCGTGCATACCGTGCGCCAGCTGGTCGAGGATGTGAACCGCGACCCGCGCCGCGGCGAAGGCCATGCGACCTCGCTGACCAAGATCCGTTTTGACGATATCGCGCTGGCCACGCTGGCCAAGCAGCACCTGACCGCCGATTCCGTGCCGGCCAACGGCACGCGCGTGGTCTTGCGCAATAACGCCAACCTGTCGACCGGCGGCAGCGCCACCGACGTGACCGACGACGTCCACCCCGACATCGCCGCGCGCGCCGTGGCGGCCGCGCAGATGGTGGGCCTGGACATCGCCGGCGTCGACGCCGTGTGCGAGACCATGCTCAAGCCGTTCGAGGAACAGGCCGGCGGCATCGTCGAAGTCAACGCCGCACCGGGCCTGCGCATGCACCTGCAGCCGTCCTACGGCAAGGGCCGCGCGGTCGGCGAAGCCATTGTCTCGACCATGTTCTCCGATGGCGACGATGGCCGCATCCCGGTGGTGGCGGTGTCCGGCACCAACGGCAAGACCACCACGGTCCGGCTGATCACCCACATCATGGCCACCAGCGGCCTGCGCATGGGCATGACCGGCACCGACGGCGTGTATATCCAGGGCGAGCGCATCGACACCGGCGACTGCAGCGGCCCGCGCAGCGCGCGCAACGTGCTGCTGCACCCGGACGTGGACGCCGCCGTGTTTGAAACCGCGCGCGGCGGCCTGCTGCGCGAAGGCCTGGCGTTCGACCGCTGCGACGTGGCGGTGGTGACCAACGTTGGCGAAGGCGACCACCTGGGCCTGTCCTTCATCAACTCGGTGGAAGACCTGGCGGTGCTCAAGAGCGTGATCGTGCAGAACGTCGCGCCGCACGGCATGGCCGTGCTCAATGCCGCCGACCCGATGGTGGTGCGCATGGCCGATGCCTGCCCCGGCAGTGTCACCTTCTTCGCGCACGACCCCAACCAGCCGGCCATGGCCACGCACCGCGCGCAGGGCAAGCGCGTGGTGTTCGTCGACGGCGCCGACATCGTCGTTTCCGAAGGCGATACCACAGTGCGCATCGCACTGGCCGAGATCCCGCTGACGCGCAACGGCACCATCGGCTTCCAGGTGGATAACGCGATGTCGTCGATCGCCGCCGCGTGGGCGCTGGGCATCGACTGGCCGACCATCCGCCGCGGCCTGGCCACCTTCGTCAACGACGCGCGGACCGCGCCCGGACGCTTCAACGTGTTCGACTACCGCGGCGCCACGCTGATCGCCGACTACGGCCACAACCCGGATGCGATCCTGGCGCTGTGCAGCGCTGTCGAAACCATCCCGGCCAGGCGGCGCGTGGTGGTGATCAGCGGCGCGGGCGACCGCCGCGACGACGACATCCGCCGCCAGACCCAGATCCTGGGCGGCGTGTTCGATGAAGTCGTGCTGTACCAGGACCAGTGCCAGCGCGGCCGCGCCGATGGCGAGGTGCTGGCGCTGCTGCGCGAAGGCCTGCAGGGCGCGCAACGCGCACACCAGGTCGAGGAGATCCGTGGCGAATTCCTCGCCATCGATACCGCGCTGTCGCACCTGCAGCCGGGCGACCTGTGCCTGATCCTGGTGGACCAGGTGGAAGAGGCGCTCGGGCATATCGCCGGGCGCGTCGCGCAGGGCTGAGCGGCCCGGCAATGAAGAAAGGCCAGCTCCATGGAGTTGGCCTTTTTTTTGGCGCGGCGTTCAATGCCTCCCGGGCAGCGACAACCTGCGCTCCAGCACATGCTGCAGCCCCGACAACCCCGTGCTCAGCACCCAGTAGATCGCCGCCACCGCCAGGTACAGCGGCAACGGCTGGTAGGTGGCCGCGATCACCTCCTGCGCCGTGCGCAGCAGCTCGGTCACGGTAATCACCGACACCAGCGAGGTGTCCTTGATCAGGCTGATCAGGCTGTTGGACAGGCTCGGCACCGCCAGCCGCAGCGCCTGCGGGCCGACCACATAGCGCAGTGCCTGCACCGGCGTCAGGCCCAGGCTGTAGGCCGCCAGCCATTGCCCGCGCGACACGCCGAGGATGGCCCCGCGCATGCTTTCTGACAGGTAGGCGCCGACGTTCAGGCTCAGCGTCAGCACGCCGGCGGGCGTGGGCTCCAGCGCGATACCGGCGCCCGGCAGCCCGTAGTACACCACGAAGATCTGCACCAGCAGCGGCGTGCCGCGCATGATGCTGACATAGGTGCGGGCCACCGCCTTGAGCGCTCGGCTATGGCTGATGCCCATCAGCGCCACCACTGTGCCCAGCATCAGCCCGAACACCATCGACCACAACGCGAACTTGATGGTCAGCAGCGTGCCCTGCAGCAGCACTGGCAGGGAATCGGTGACGAGCTGGAGAGCAGACATGGGCGTGGCGGCGGCAGAAAAATGAAAAAGAAAGCGGCGCGGCAGCCATGCAGGCCGCCGCGCCGCGACATGATACCGCCCGGCTTGCTGGCCGGCTTACTTGATTGGCTTACCGGCGGGCCTGGTCACGTCCGTGCCGAACCACTTCACCGAGAGCTTGCCAAGCGTGCCGTCCTTGCCCAGCTCATCCAGCGCGTGGTTGATGGCCTGCGCGAACTTGGGGTTGTCCTTGCGGAACGGAATGGCCACCTGCGTGGTGGCACCTGGCACGATTGCGCCCTGCCGCAGCGGCAGGTTGGCGGTCTTGACCAGGTAGGCGACCATCAGCCGGTCGTTCAGCGCGGCGTCGACGCGCTGTGCCGCCAGGTCGCGCAGGTACTCAGGCGCGCCGGGATAGGTCTTGACGTCGATGCCCGGCACCGACTTGGCCAGGTCGTTGAAATTGCTGCCCAGGCTGACGCCGAGCTTGTGGCCCTTCAGGTCTTCCAGCGACTTGAACTGGCGGTTGTCGTCCTTGCGCTGGATCAGCTGCGCATCCGAGTAGACGTAGGGCGTGGAGAAGTCCAGCACTTGCTGGCGCTGAGGCGTGACGTTGACCTGGTTGACGATGACGTCGAACTTGCCCGCCTGCAGGCCGGCGATGATGCCGCTCCATTCGGTGGTGACAAACTCCGGCTTGACGCCCAGCTTGCCTGCCACCGCGCGTGCCACGTCCACGTCAAACCCTTCCAGCTCGTTCTTCGCGCCGCGGAAGCCGAACGGGGGATAGGTGCCCTCCAGGCCGATCTTCAGCACGCCGGCCTGCTTGACGGTGTCGAGCAGGTCGGCGGCGTGGGCCGCAGTGGCTGCCAGGCCGGCGCCGGCCATCAGGGAAGCGGCCAGCAGGGATTTGAGCCAGCCAGTACGAATCGATCGCATATGTTCTCCAGTGGATGCGGATGAGCAGTGTCGGGGCAGACAGCGCTGGCGGCCTCTTGTGAAGGGCCGCCGGGCGCTTGTGCTGCTATGAGCCTTCTATGAGGGCGAGGGTGTCAACCCCCTACAGTATTGAATTTCAGCATAGGGATGCATAGCGCGATAACTCTCTCCTTGCAAGCCATTCCTTTTCGTTCGCGAAACTGATGCGGTT